>JALFZG010000045.1 GCA_022784645.1 Bacteroidales bacterium | reverse complement strand
TAGTTATCTGACTGAATCATGGCCTTAATATCAGCCACATCAGTGGAAAATTCCTTATCCTTGAAGTTTACTAATATTACTAATCCTCTTGGGGCAATATTGAGCGGGATCTCCGTGTTTTGCATAGCTGCTGTTCTTTGTACTTGAGCGTAGGGCGAGCACTTGATTCGCTCTGCAATGGCTGCATCGCTCAATTTTTCAATTGGACGATAGTAGCCATCCGCTTGTTGTTCAATCCATCTGCCTTCAGCATCTTCCAACCAATGAAAGCGATGGTCGCCATAGGCTCTTACCGTCAGCGTATCGCCATTCGGCTGGACGACTATTCGTTCTCCGGGCTTGGCTACGATGGCATAGCAACATAGTGCTACGCCTAAAAACATGGTAGTAAACAAACTTTTCTTCATTGATCTGTTGATTTTAGAGTTTTGTGCCTAAAATGGAATATGTTTCTCCATTTTTTCGGATGTATATCTGTCCATCCCGTATATACTTTTCAGCGTTGTTAGTCTCTGGATTCTCGAATCCTGCTTCCGGATTTTCGGGCTCATCCGGAATATCTGGGGTGGGAATATATGAGCTGCTAAACGAAAAACTGATATTCCCATCCTGTTCCAAAATATTGGAAATGGAGTGATTGGCAATGTCGTTGTAGTTCGTAATATTCCCAGTACCGGGGAAGGGGATAGCATTCGTATCATAATAATCGCCGCCCGCGGGAATGAGCATAACATGCGGATCGTTGTAGATAGTATTCACGTGGTTGTTATACCAAAGCGCACTATCGTAACGGATTTTCCATATCAGCATGCCATGATAACTGATGCCAGCATCCCATCCCGTCTTTTGACGGTTTTCCAAATAATATACGGCAGCCGTATCAAATGGGGTAGGAAGCGAATCGTTGAGCGTAATGCAATATCCGCAATAATCGCCATTGGGAATGGTCACTTCTTGTGAATCGGTAAGATGTGTAGGGGTGCACCATCCTAAGAAATAACGATCATAGTTGGAATAGTTTGGTGGAACGTCTCCATCCATGTTGTAATTGCCATAATCCATCAAACTATACGTACCCGGGGTTAGACAATTGCTGCTATTATACCCATATTCGGTGTCGTAGTAATCTTTTAATCCTATCACGTGGCTGAACTCGTGGCAGAGTGTACCAATGCCATTTCGCTTGGGATTACTTGGGCTGAATCCGCGTAGGTTGCGGTATGTGGTTCTATAATTGAGCTCCGAACTGAAAGCAAACAGGCCAATCGCTTTACCGCCAAAACTATATTGCACACTATCTGCATAATCCGTTAGGCTGCTATATCCGTAAGCGATTGTTGCGGGCATACTCCAACTTATTGGCCATAGCTCATTTTCATTGCCGCTTTCGGCTTCCCCATAACCTGCATAAATCAGATATACAAAATCGAGCCATCCGTCTTGGTCAAAGTCGTAGTTAGAAAAATCTATTCCCGGAATTTCTGATGCAATTGAGCACGCATGGAGTACGAAATCGCCGGGTAGAACATCATAATCTTCCGCATCATTAGTGCCATAATGCGCCATATCATAAGGCAGCGTGATAGGTCCAACAATATCAAAAATCGGCGTGTATTGGCCTGCTGACTGATCAGAGAAATATTTTCGAACACTTCCAATGGAGCGATCGTATGTATAATTTGCTCCATTGAGCATTGAGTCCATCACTGCGGCAGTATTAGATTGCTGAAACTGCAAGTCTTGGAAGTTTACAAGAATAACCAATCCACGAGGAGCCAATGCGGCACTTCGTTGCAGTCGTGTTGCTTTTTTGCTATCACGCATCTGAGAAGCGCGAAGCATTCTATTTTGGCTTTTGGATGGCGCGATTTTTTCATATAAGCCATCCTTACGTTTGGCGTATTTCTGATTGAGACTATCCACGTAGAAATGACAAAACTCGTCTCCTACCAAACGGAGCGTAACAATTGAGCCGTCAACGAGTGTGACGGTTTTTGTAATTCGGCTTGACGGTATTGCTCTTATGCTCGTTGTAAGTACAAGTCCGATTCCAATAAGGAAAAAACGCAATGTAAATGCGTGTGTTTGCTTCATGAGTATTGTGTTTTTTAGCGTTTTGGAATCTGTTTACGGATAATCCATTTATTTTCGCATCTGCTACGGTCTACTTCGTTATGAGCCTTACGCTTTAAAGCTACCGCTTTCCGCTTGGTCTCACCATTTTTTCCGGAATATTCTTGCCAAACGGCATAGCAAAAATAGCCTTTTTCGTTTTTTTGCAGAAGTAGGCCGTCAGCAGTGGTGTAAAAATGAAATCGTTCATCGCCAATAAGGCGTACATGGAGGGTGTCGCCATTGGGCTGGATATAGTCAAGAATGCCCGGGTGAGCGGGAACGGCATACATTGAGCATACCATCATCAGAAACCCTATGATACTCAGACTTTTCTTCATTGATTCGCTTGTTTTACTTTCTTAAAGAGGTTGCTGGCAAATACAAAATCGTTGAGATCCGCATTCGTTTCAGCATATACGTTATCTTTGGTTCCTTCCCATGCCATCCTGCCATCTTTGAGGAAAACAATATGATCACCAATTTCAAGAATGGAGTTCATATCATGGGAATTAATAATCGTGCAGATATTGTATTCTTGGGTAATCTCATGAATGAGTTGGTCGATTACGAGTGAAGTCTTAGGGTCCAATCCGGAGTTGGGCTCATCGCAAAAGAGGTACTTGGGATTCATAGCAATTGCACGAGCGATAGCTACTCGCTTCTGCATACCTCCTGAAATTTCTGCGGGCATGAGGTTATACGCAACTGGCAGAATATTCACCCGGCTCAAGCAGAATTTGGCCCGATCTTCCATTTCTTTATGGGTCATAGAAGAGAACATCTCCAAGGGATACATGACGTTACTCAATACCGTTTCAGAGTCAAACAGCGCGGCACCTTGAAATAGCATTCCCACCTCTCTTCGAAGCATAACAATCTCTTTCTCTTTCATTTCCGGAAGGTTTCTGCCATCGTATTCTATTCGTCCGGAGTCGATGGTATGGAGTCCAATGATGGACTTCATCAATACCGTTTTGCCGCTGCCGGATTGTCCGATAATCATGTTGCATTGACCATCGAGCATCTCGGTGGAGATACTATCCAATACGACATGGCCGTCAAAACTCTTATGAATGTTTTTTACAGAAATCATCAGCTTAACATCAGTTTGGTTAAGAAAATATCAAGGAAGAGAATCACTACGATGGACTTGACAACGGCATTCGTAGATGCCTTACCTACTTCAAGCGCACCGCCTCGAGCAAAATAGCCGTAATATGCACTTACGCTAGTAATCACGAAGGCATAGATAACGGACTTAACGATGGCGTATGGCACATGATACGTCATAAAAGCATAGGTGATGCCATATACGTATTCATCTACCGTGAGGATACCGCCCCATGCAGCCATGCAGTAACCACCAATAAGGGCTGCACCAACGGAAAAAATTACGAGCATTGGCATCATCAGCATGAATGCTGTAATTTTAGGCAGAATGAGGTAGTTAGCAGAGTTGACGCCCATTATTTCCATCGCATCAATCTGCTCGGTGATGCGCATTGTACCAATTTCCGAGGCGATATTGGATCCTACTTTACCCGCTAAAATCAGACAGAGAATCGTGCTCGAAAACTCCAGGAGCATGGTATCACGCGTAACTACGCCCACCGTATATTTTGGCAAAAGCGGATTGGCCATATCGAGTTTAATCTGCATGGTCATGATTGCTCCGATAAACACGGATATAATCAAGTCGATGGGAACGGATTGCGTACCCAACTTATCCAACTCCTTTGCAAACTGCCGCCAAAACATGCGTTGTTTGTCGGGTCGTCGGAAAACTCTGCCAAGCAGAATAAAATATTCGCCAATTATCCTAAAAAATTGCATTATTATTTACAAAATTACATATACGACTTTATTATCGATAATATAAAGTCCACTATGAGAAATCGAATAGATTCTGCGTCCCATGATGTCAAAAATCGAATGCTGGGCGGGATGAGAAAGGATATCCTCTAATGCAGTAAAGAGTCGCACCTCAATTTCGCAGTATGCAGAAATATTTGAGCCGTCGGTTGCAGCTGCGGTTACGGTAGCTCGGCCTTCTGCAACGCCTACAAGATTGCCTTCATTGCTTACGATTACTACACTTTCGTCAGAGCTTGACCACACGAGGTTTTGAATGGTTGCCTCTTTGGGCAAAACGTTGGCTGTAAGTTTGCTGTTTTCTTCTACGTAAAGAAGGATAGATGCTGCACTGAGCTCTATTTGCTCTACGTAGATAGGCGTAACCACAACATGGCATTGAGCGGATAGCAGTGAGCCATCCAGCGTGGTGCAAATAACGTCGGCTTCACCAATTTGATTAGCTCTGCATAAGCCATTCTCTATGCTGATGATATTGGGGTCAGAACTTTCCCAAATCACGTCCTTACGAGCATTGCTCGGCTGAATAATAGCCTGCAAACTGATAGAATCATGAATCGTAAGCGTCAGTGATTCAAGCTGCTGCTCACTTCCTTCGCTGCAAATCGCAATACTCGTAGCATAGGGAGCATTGATAATGAAGCGGCAACTGCTGCTTACTTGCGAGCCATCTGTAGCATAGGCGGTGATTAAAGCAGTGCCTTCTTGTAGTGCGACACAAGCGCCATCCTGCACGCTCACAGTTGAGGAATCCGAGCTTGTCCAAAGAATCCGTTTAGTCGTAGCTTCTTCCGGATACAGGCTGGCCGTCAACTGAATTGTGTCACCAATAAAGCAGTTTGCTTCTGCCATATTGAGCACGATTTGATTGACAAGAATGGGCTCTACCTCTATCTCAATAGAGTCTATTGCACCGTGACCATCAGCTGCAATAGCAGTTACAACAACTGTGCCAATGGATAAAGCAATACAGCGCCCTGTACTGTCAATGTACAAAATATCTGGGTTATTGCTCTGCCATATAACCGCAGGGGTGGTGGCATTGAGCGGGGTGATGGAAGCTGTTAGCTGGAGGGTGTCACCAATGAATAGGGTGTTGGTTTCGCTCGAAATTGTGATGGAAGAAACGAATACCGAATCAGTAGTTTGGCCAGATTCACTCACTTGCACGAAGCAGCTGTCAATCAAGTTGCTGCCATCCGTAGTGGCGGCATAAATGGTGGCACTGCCTACTGCAATACCTCTTACCACCCCTCCTGCAGCAATTGCAATTGATGAGTCGCTTGAAGTCCAAAGCAGTTCTCTCTGCGAAGCATTGGTTGGTAAAAGGGTGTAAGTAATAACTTGCTGCTCACCAATGCTAATCTGCATGGTGTCGGACTCCAACTGAAACGATTCTGCCAAAGTGGGGCGATCCGTAACTCGAATTCGCAATGTGCGCGAAAAACGGGTTGTGCTGGAGAATCCATCCGATGTCTCGATATATGCTGTGATCGTTACATTGCCCGTGGCATTTGCAATGCAGGTGCCGGTAGAGTCAATGCTGATAACTCGACTGCGACTGCTTTCTGTCCATCGGTAAATCCTTGCATCTGCAATGTTTGGAACAAATTGGTAGCTGACTTGGAACGTATCGCCAACATAAATGGCCGTTGGTGTAGAGAGGATAACATCGTTGGCAGCCGGAGCATGGCAGAACACGATGCATTGCGCTTCAAGGTTGGAGCCATCTGTTGTGCGGACGCGTATGGTGTCTGTACCGTGACCAATCACTCGAACAAGGCCGTCAACCAGAGTAGTTACACCATGATTGGTGGAATGCCACTCCACATTTGGATTTGTTGTATTAGCCGGGAAAATGGTGGCGCTGAGCTGAATACTGTCGCCCAATTGTGCGCTCACATATGTTTTGTTGAGCATGATATTGGTAGCCAATATCGGGCGAACGTGAATCAAACAGGTATCCGTAAGATTCGTACCGTCTTGCGTAGAAGCAATGATATATGTTGTACCTACGGCCTTTGCTGTACATTGGCCGAGGCTGTCAATTTCTGCGATTTGAGTGTTCGTACTCTGCCAGATAGGCGTACGAATGGCTGCACTGCTCGGGGTGATGGTGGCGTGCAGCGTAGTTTTTCCACCAGGGTAGAGAAGAATGGAGTCTTCTTCAATATTGATGGCAGTAGCAAGTGAATAGACGGCATATTCTTCTTCCGTCATGACGCGAAGCGTGTCGTCGGCAGTAGAAGGCACCTCAAGATATGCTTCGTTGGCAGGAAGATAGCTCAATCCTGTCACTTTCGCAAAACAGAGTTGCCCGTCGGCAGTAGTGGCGAGCACGCGCATCGTAACTGGGTTGTATGCCACTTGCGCATCGCGAGAATACGCTTTGCGGTTGGGGTTGCAGAAGAAGTTACCCTTCAGTTTGTTGCCCGTTATGGCCGGGATGTTGGTACCTTCTTCGATGTTTACGCGGTTATTGTAATGATTCGGGCCTGCGCATTCGATATACACAGGCGTATATGGGGGCACCTTGCCGGTAATCTCGCTGAAAATGGCTGCACTCCGATACACCTTATTTATATAATGCGCGCGTAGTCCGCTATTTTGCAAGTCAATAGCAAACGATGCATAAAATGGCCTATAGTATGTGGTGCCCACCTGAACGGTAGGCAGAATACCAAAATAGTCGCCATTATAGCCAAACGGAATGACGTTCCATTGGATGTAGGCTCCTTGTCGATTTGTGCTGAGGTAGCTGCCCTCCTGATTGAGGTTGTTTTGATTGTCGAGTTCACCCAAATATTTGGTTACGCCATTAGAAGATGCATATACCCAAAATGTACCGTTAGGGCGGCGGCTGGTTTCTACATAATGCTGAATGAGCTGAAAAACGCCTGTGCCTTGCGCTTCAATATTATATTTATGGGTAGCGGCATCAATTTCGCGAACAAAAATCACACTTGCCGGATCATAATGCAGGCGAGCTGTATCACGATGCAATTCGATGGCGCCCATCTCAGCATCCATGGTCGCATAATCAAGGCTGCCGGTGTTATCTAATACATAGGCATAACGTCCTGTACGATAGTTTTGTACACGGTAAAAACCATTGCTTGGATAGCCTTCAAATGGAGACTGCGCAAGTGTAGCGCAGCTGATAGAAAGGAGGAGTAATATTGGGTTGAATCGTTTCATTTTTTAGGATAAGAAAGTCAATCCCATGTTTCAGGGATTGACTTTCAAATGTTTCATTGTGTAAAAGAGCAATTACTTATTCTACTACGCAAATAGCAACGCGGTTAAGAATAGCATCATCATACGGTTGCTCGGTATCACCCATAGCTTTGGTAATGATGCGGTCCGCAGCAATACCATGCTTCTTGATGAGCTCGTTCTTCACAACAGCAGCACGCTTCTCAGAGATGCGCTGGTTAACAGTTGCGCTACCAGTAGCCTTATCAGCATAGCCAGTGATCATGCACTTTGCTTCAGGATGGCTCTTCAAGTAGTTGACAATCTGCTTAATTTTAAGATATTCAGAAGTTGAAACGCGGTCAGAAGAGATAGCGAAGAAGATTTCAACCTTGAGCGGATCTTTAACGAATACGGTGTCAGTCTTCTCAATAATCTTTTCAACGGGCTTCTCAACAATCTTCTCAACGATTTCAGGTTCGCATTTTTCTTTCTTCACTTTCTTCTCGTTGTAGAGAGCGCCGAAGTTGTAGCGAGCGGTTACGAGAGCGTTGATATACCAGTCGGGGTTGAATGCTTGCTTGGAGTTGTACTTGTCAGAGAGGATGTTACCTTGGAGTTCCAAGCCGAGGCGGAAATGTTCCGTAACGCGGAAATCTACCGTTGCACCAGCTTGACCGAGAACGCTTGCTTTACAACCTTCCCAAAGGTAGATCAGACGCTCGTTACCGTCAGCCGAAGGACCAAACGCATTGGTGAGCACTTGGTTAGCAGCAACAGCTTCGTCGTTCTTGAAGAAGATGTTTGCACCAATACCGAGGAAGATACCTACGTTGCAGATACGTTTGGGCTTGTAACCGCCAATCAAGTTGGTAAGGTCCATGGTAACATCGAGTGCGGGTGCAACATAATACCATTTCCAATCCAAAAGTTCCTTATTGCCGTTGGCTGCAAGATAAGCAGCCTTAGCAGCCTCGGAGAGGTTAGCGCTGGGGAGATAGCCGTCGCGGCTCTGCCATGCGTTGATATTGAAGCGCAAGCCCCAAACCGGAGTGAAGTTATAGCCGAAGCCAAGCTGAGCATTCGGAGAAGAGAGGGTGGCAGCATCTACCTCACCAATGGTGTATTGGTAGCCAAATGCAGCCTGAATGTACCAATGAGGGTTAAACTCATATATTGTAGAGTCTTGCGCTGTAGAGGTTGTACCTTGCACCTCTTCTGCTTTTGCCCCCATGAAGGCGAAGCAGAGAACAGCCGACAAAATGAATAATCTCTTAAGTTTCATATTGATTTATCTTTTTTTTGGTTATACGATAGGGTCAATATTACTTAACAGTTACGTAATACTTACGCTGAGAGATCTTGCCAGAGAAGTCAAGAGCCGAGTAGAAGATCTCGTAGGTGTAGCCCTTTTCAGCCTGGAATGCAACGCCGTAGCGGTTGCCTTCAAGAACGGTGTTGAAGTTTGCGTTGTTGTTGTTGGTAGTAGCAACTTTGCTTGCAACCTCTGCGCCGGTGTTGTTGTCCCATACGTTGGTAACAGCTACGAACTTCTTGTAAGCAGGAACGAGAATCTCAGCATTGAAAGAAGTCGGGTAGAGCACGATAGCACCGGTAGAACCTGAGCAGTTGAATACAGACGGAGCAACTCGGCTGTTAGAGAGGAAGTGGAATTCGCCATTGCCTTCATAGAGCATCGTAACCTGGAGGAACTGGTTCGGGCTGGTGAGCTTGTTGTTGATGCGGGTGATAGCAGCATTAGCCTTGGTTACGAAGCGGTTGTAGTAGCTGATAGCGGTGTTACCCTTACCGATGAGGTTAGTAATCATGCCGTTAGCTTGGTCGATAACGCCCTGGATCGGAGAGAGCATACCATTAACCTGATTAGAAACCTGGTTGTTAATCTGCGAGATAAGGCTGTTAACTTCGTTGTTTACACTTGCTTCCCACTCAGCAATGCCAGCATTGAAGTTGGTGTTGAGCCAATCCTCGAGGTTGTCGAGAGGTACGGTCACAACGGTATCGGTAGTAAGACCGGTAGCAGGATCAAATTTTGGTACGTTAACCGAGATGTTAACGGAAGAAAGGGTGCTGAAGTCAATAGCAGCGAGGGTGATGTTAGCAGAACCTACGTTCAAGCTGAAGTCGAGGTCACCAACGTTGATCTGATAGTTAGGCAACTCATCGAACGGACGGAGAAGCGGGAAGTTCGGGAAGTTTACATCCTGAAGTGCTGCATACGAAAGCGGCTTGATAGAGTTAGCCGTGATCTTAGCAGCCGACTTGCAAGAGTGCATTTCTCCGAGGGTGTCAGGCCATTCAACCTTGAGTGCATAGAGCTGAGCCGGACGGCTGAGTACACCGAGAAGGCTTGCAGCCAAGCTGGTGAAGCTTGCGTTGTTGGGCTCGCGCTTGAGCAGGTGATAGAACTCCTTAGCGTTCTGCTTGATCGCCTCGGTATTGAGGTTGAAGTTAGCTTCTTCGCAGTTATCTTCCGGAAGAAGAGCAGGAGCCTCGTAGAACGAATACGGAGACTTCTCCTTACCAGGAGCACGGTTCACACCAGCGTAGAGTACTTCTTCGCTCGGTACAACGGTGTCAAGTTCAATCGGGCAAGCCTCGCCGATGGAGTTAACGAGAGAGAATTGATAGGTTTCGTTGATGTCAACTTCGCCCGGGTTAATAAAGAAGTAAATCTTACCAGCGCCTGCGTTCTCGCCTACGAGTACAGAACCACCAGCCTTGGTGAACTGACCGATATTGAGGCGAGCTGCTTCAGCAGCGCTGAGCTGTGCAGAACCGTTAACGAGCAGCGAGTTGTTAGCGGTCGGGAACTCGATAGGCAGGCTGTTGGTGCCGTAGTATGCAAGGAGCATGTTGCTCGTTACATCAAACGGAAGAGCCATGTAGCCGAATACCGGGTTGGTAGTACCATTGAGCTCGATGCTGTAGATAGCGCGGTTGAAACGGTCTTCCAATACATCTACGCGACCAGTGAGTTCGTCGAGCTTCGTCTCGATGGTATCAATACGGTTCGTGAGCGTATCGATACGGCTGTTGAGAAGATTGAAGTCGTCTTGGCGAGCCAGGATTTCATTGGCCAAGTCAGATTGAAGAGTGAGAATGGATGCCGTGTTGTTGTCAATTTGGATTTGAAGCGTATCAACGGCAGCACTAATAGCTTCGTCGGTGTACTGGAGGGCAGAATCCAAGTATGCTTGTGCCAAAGAGTCAATGGTGGCAATCTGAGCTGCAAGCAGAGTGAGCGAATCGCAATGCTGCTGCATGTGGAGCTTGAGTGCTTCAATCTCAGCAGAGTCAGCTTTAGCAAGCGTGAGTGCAGCAGAAGCATTGGCGAGTGCCTGTGTGGCTGTTTGTTCTACAATCGTCATGCGGTTCTGAAGGTCCTGAACATCGGTCTGGAGCGTACGGATTTGCGTGTGTACAACAGCGGTGTCAGCAATCAGAGTGGTCATTTGATTGGTAAGCGTGAGAATCGCTGCCGTGTTGGTAGCTACTGAGGTTTCGAGCGTTCCAACTCGGGTAGCAAGAGCTGCGATGTCCAGTTTGTTTTGTGCAACATCAGACTTAACATCGTTAATCTCAGAGCCGAGCGAGTCAATCTTAACCCTGATGGTGTTTGTGTAGAAATTCAAGAGCTCTGCAGCTACAATCGAATCTACATTGGGGTGAGGCGTGCAGGTGCAAGAGTTGATGGCTGCGAGATCAGACTCCAACTGATTAACCTTGTTTTGAAGATCTGAGATTTCCTGTTCAAGGGAAGTCTTTACGTCATTCATGTTGTCATTGACTCTGTCGTCGCAAGCTGTAAAGCTTACTGCCAATACGACAGCCAACATGAGTGTGCTGATTTTGTTTAAAAGTTTCATGTTGTAATGAATTAATAATTTTGTGAATTTGTTAATTAATTTATTTTGTTTTTTGTTTTTTTTAATGAATTTCTGTCTGTTTCGTAAAACTGAATGTTAAAGATTAAAAAATTTGTCGCGTGAAACGGATGTTAATTGCGGGATACACTTTCATGTGGTTGACCACATCGGTGTATTGCTTGAGCATCGGATTGGTGACGTCCACCTCTTTGATGAGGTTGGTGCCGTCGTGGGTAATCATCTTGAGCGTTCCCCAGCAGAGGATGCCGGCATCAACGGAGAAGAACGAGCGCTTATCTCTCGAGATGGCTGTGCGGTAACCGAAACCTACATACGGCCGAACGACATTGCTGCGGATGTCAAGCTTAATCATGCCGTTTTCGTCAGGAACCATGTTATATATGTCGCCTGCCTGATGGCTTTCGGTCGTTTGCTTGTAGGTGCCAACGGCTATACCCAAGCGACCGATGCTCATAATCTGATCCATCATCTGAGGAGTAAGGCTGATGTCGCCAAAAATCTGTGCCGGATTATCGTTTGCAATAGCGTCTTCCACTTTGTTGTAAATGTTGTTGAACGTTGAGAGTGCAATGAGCGTACCCATATCCTCTGCTGCGTTTTCAATATGCAGCACCTGCTTCGGACCGAAATACAGACCAGCGCTGAAGAACCAATTTTTCTTTTTGAACGGGAATACATCCACGAGGATTTTGCCGTTCCAAAGCTGCGTGGTGGCTTTCATGTCGATTTGTTCATCGAACTGAAGTCCCGTGATGTCGTGCAGGATACTGGTGATACTGTCAAAATTCGAAACCCCAGCACTGCCTGTCTGGCTTGCATCGAAATGTTTGGTCAGTTTAATGCTCGGCAGATAACTCATTCCTGCTCTAAGCTGCACGTAATGGCCGATTGGGAGGGCCAAATCCAAACTGGCGCCTTCTGTACCAATTCCAATACCGATGGCAAGGTGGTTGAAGAGCAGTTTATTAGAAGCATCCGTCAGCAATTCAGTATTGTTCTGCTGTTTGGGAAGTGAATAAAACAGCGTGGTGATATCGGAGGAAGCCGCTTTGGCCGCTTTCGCTTCCTTTACTGCTGTCATCGTCAGCTCATCATCGGCTGTGGGTGCTTCTAATGCATCATCCGCTGCTACCGCTGCGGGTGCTTCCATTGCATCATCCGCCGCTACCGCTGCTACCGCTGCTACCGCTGCTGGCTCTTGCGCGTATGCGTAAGCGCACGCGTCAAAAAAAACAAAAATAGTGAGTAAGATAGTTCCTACTCTGCTAATTGTTTTATAAGTAATACCTTTTTCTGTCAGTTTCGGTTTCATGTGCAATAGGCTTGTTGTAAACGTTAAAGAAACGCTTGCTTACAGACAATTGTTCGTTTGAAAGTCAAATTCGCTGCAAAATTACAACTTTTTTTTGGATTGACCAAATGAAAATGCGGAAATTTACAAATTATTTGCAAAAATCCGCATTTATTTACGTTATTGGGTAAATTTTATACTGAAGGATGGGTTTTGCATCCTATTTTTGACGAGGAAAACACAGCATTAACACGTACAAATACGTTCGAACCACGTGTAATCTACGTAGCTGTACGTGCGATGGTCGTGCGATGGTCGTGCGATGCAAGTGCGATGGTAGTACAAAGAAGACACTATTTTTTCGCAATCTGCATCACGATTTCGGCGATTCTGCGAGCCGAATCCGTCTGAGCGAGGGTGAGCACGTTGGTGTGCAGTTGGCTCAAACGGGTATCGTCTTGAATGGTTTGCAAGAGTGTGCTGACTAATGCGTTAGCCGCATCTACGTCTTTAACCATGATGGCTGCATCTTTCCTTACGAGGGCCATCGCGTTGTGCGTTTGATGGTCTTCTGCCACGTTGGGCGAAGGAATCAAAATACTCGGTTTGCCGAGCAAACAAATCTCCGAAATAGACGAAGCACCGGCTCTTGAAACTACCAAATCAGCAGCTGCATAAGCCAAATCCATACGGCTCAAGAAGGCCGTGCAAATAATGCGGTTATCTGATTGATTATCAGTTGCTTGATGGTATGACTCGTTGCATTTCTCAAAATACGTTTTACCCGTTTGCCAAATCACGTTGATGCCCGCTTTTTGCAATTCGGGAATGCCGGCTTGCATCGCTTCGTTGATGGTGCGAGCACCTAAACTTCCGCCAATTACCACGAGTGTTTTCTTGCTCGGATCGAGCGTAATGCCATACTCATTTTTGAAGTATTCGAAAGCTTCTTCACGCGTTCCGGAAAGGAGATTTTGCCGAACAGGATTGCCGGTCAGCACAATCTTCTCGGCAGGGAAAAAGCGCTCCATCCCTTCGTAAGCCACACATATTTTTTGTGCATCATTTTTCAGCAGTTTATTGGTGACGCCCGCAAAGCCGTTTTGCTCCTGCAAGAGAATGGGCACTCCCATGTTGGCTGCCACTTTCATTGCCGCTCCGCTGGCATAACCGCCTACGCCAACCCCAACTTGAGGCTTGAAGTCGCGGATGATTTTCCTAACCATACGCATCGAGCGAAGCATATCTATCATCACGCTGATATTCTTGAGCGGATGCTGCCGGTCGAGCCCTCTCACAGGCAATCCTACAATCTTATAACCTGCTTGTGGCACACGCTCCATTTCCATACGTCCGAGTGCGCCTACAAAGAGAATGTCGGCTTCCTTATCCAGCTCGCAAAGAGCATTGGCAATACTTACTGCGGGGAAGATATGACCACCTGTTCCACCGCCTGAAATGAGATACTTCATATGCGTTTTTATTGGTTGAGATCAATAATAGGTATTTCGTCGAGCGACTCGCTTTTGGCATTTTCCTGCATGCCGGTTATCTGATTCTGCTCGCGGCTCACAGCCATCATCACGCCGAAATATAAGGCTGTAGCTACGGTAGATGTACCGCCTTTGGAAATCATCGGCAGTTGCTGGCCGGTCACAGGGCCTAAGCCTACGGATACAGCCATACTGATAAGCGCCTGACAGACAATCATCAGCGCCATACCCATCATCATGACCATTGCCCCATGGTCTTCATAGCGCGCACTCACGTAGCAGGCTCTAAAGAGGATAGCCAAATAAACGAAGATCAAAAACACGGCCCCTACAATGCCCGTTTCTTCTACGATGATGGCGAAAATATAGTCAGCATACGGCAGTGGCAGATAGTCGCGCTCCTGGCTGTTTCCGGGCAGTACACCAACGGGCGAAAGACCGCCACGAGCTACTGCCACTTTTGCCAAAGAACGCTGGTAATTATCGTCGTTTATTACATACGGATCGCCTTCTTTTTTCGAGCGTTTCTCTTCAATCATATCGTCTATACGGCTCACCCATGTGGTTGCGCGTGATAGGAGACCGGGAAGCTTTCGTCCGGGCTTGATGAAGGCGTATTCAACGATGAAATAGCCGCTAACCAATACGGTGATGGCTATCAAGAGAGCTGCCCCCCATTGCCTCCAATCTACGCCGGCGATTATCCATATCAGCAAGACAACACCACCCATCAAAACGGCTGTAGAGAGGTTGCCTACCATAATCGGAAGGATAGTGATGGCGGCTGCTCCCAAACTGTAATAGAACGCTTTGCGCATCTGCTCGGGCGTTTTGGCGCGCGATAACAAGTCTGCTACCACAATAACCATGCCTAATTTGGCAAATTCGGAGGGTTGAAATGCAATACCCAACTTAAACCAACGGCCTGCCCCATTTAATGTTACTACAAACGGATTATGCGGAATGAGCATGGAGAGCAAAATAAGCACCATTATGCCCCAAGCGCCATACGCAATCATGCGAATCAGCCAACTTGGCATAAACTGCATAAACCATGCGCAAACCACACCAATCAGGATAAAAATGAACTGATGGCCGATTGGCCCTAAGATGGAGTCGTCTGTAAATACCAAGGTGCTCGTAGCGCTCGAAAGTGCTATGAGGGAAACGACAATCAACACTAAAAACAAAGCCCAAAAGGTTTTGTCAATGTAGCGTCTGTCAAAGCGCGGGTTGTTGGCTGTTGAGCCAAGCAGTTTGTTTATTAATTCCATATTCGTCGGTATAAAAGGTTAGGTAGATATGTTTGCCAAAGATTGGCTGAGCGAAAAATTATCGAATCTTGAGGGTTAGAATAGTGAATGCCGCCAAAATGAGTGTCACGATGCAGAAGCGGAGCACAATCTTCGTTTCGTGGTGCAAATCTTTCTGTCCCTTAATCTTGATGATGCAATTCGGATCACGACTGAGCACTTGGTCAACCGAGGTGCGGAAATGGTCGTGAATAGGTGTGCGCTTCCAAATGCGCACCGGATGGCCGCTTTTCTTTGTGAGCTTATATACTTGCGTTTGCAGAATAACGCTCAGGCTCTCCATTAGGAAAATGCCGCAAAGAATCGGCAATAGCAATTCCTTATGAATCATTACAGCCGATACACCAATAATGCCGCCAATAGTGAGACTGCCGGTGTCGCCCATAAAAATCTGCGCAGGGAATCCATTCCACCATAGGAAACCTACCAAGGCTCCTACGAAGGCGGCTAAGAATACCGTAAGTTCCTCACTTCCAGGGATATACATCACGTCAAAATAGTCGGCAAATACGGTATTTCCGGAGATATATGCCAATACAATGAGTGCTACTCCTATGATGGCAGAATTGCCAGCACACATACCGTCCATACCATCGTTGAGGTTGGCTCCATTCGATACTGCTGCCACAACTAACACGGTCAGCAGCACGAAAAAAATCCACCCCGCGCGGTATTTCCACTCAGGGCCAAGCCAACTGAATATATCGGCATAATTGCAGTTGTGATGCTTAACGAATGGGATGGTAGTCTGCGTGGATTTTACTTCCGGCGATTTATACACTACCGATACATTGTTTTCAATTCGTGTATATACCGATTCGTTCATTACAGCTGCCGGACTGTAGCGGAGCGTAAGGCCAACAAGCAAACCAACAGCTACCTGACCGAAGATTTTTACCCACCCGTTTAAGCCATCTTTGTTGTGCTTAAACGTCTTGATATAATCGTCGGCAAAGCCGAGTGTGCCAAGAATAATGGTGGTCAGCAGCATCAAAAACATATACACATTGCTGAGTTTTCCCATGAGCAGACAAGGCAGCAGAATGCTCAAGATGATTACGAGTCCGCCCATGGTAGGAACGCCCTTTTTCTGTACGCCAAACGGGTCGGTCTTCTCATCACGCTGCTGTTCAGAGATATGTTTCCGCCGGAGGAAATGGATAAACCATTCGCCTATGAAGATGCTGATAATGAGCGCCATCACGCCCGCTACGATAGCGCGGAAGGAGATGTATTGGAAGAGTCGTGCGCCCGGAATCTGATTGAAAAAAATGAAAAGATAGTATAGCATAATTTCGTGAATTGCAGTTTCTATATATACTTTCTGACAACTTCGTGATCATCGAAGTGATGCTTTACGCCTTTGATGATTTGATAGTCTTCATGTCCTTTGCCGGCAACGAGAATGACGTCGCCTGCTTCGGCCATCATGCAAGCCGTACGGATTGCCATTTCGCGGTCTTCAATGATGAGCGTATCGCGTTGTTCTGCTTCGGTCAGTCCGGCTATCATGTCTTTGAGGATATCCGCCGGCTCTTCATCGCGGGGGTTATCCGAGGTGAGGATGAGGCGGTCGGAGCCATGTTTGGCAAGCGATGCCATCATCGGTCGTTTGCCTTTATCTCGATTGCCTCCGCAGCCGACTATCGTAATCAAGCGGCTGCCCGGTTTGCGAATCTCGTTGATGGTATTGATCACGTTTTCTACCGCATCGGGCGTGTGGGCATAGTCGATAATGGCCGTCCATCCTTTGGGCGAGGCGATTGACTCAAATCGGCCGTTTACCGGCTTTAAGGTAGAGAGTACACGCAATACTTCAGTCGGCTCGAATCCAAGGCTTACGGCTGCTCCGTAGATGGCTAAGATGTTCGATACGTTGAATCGTCCTACCAGCGGCACAAACACTTCCTGATTATTGACTTGCAGCAGCATGCCGTCAAACCCTTCTTCTAAGATTTGCGCACGATAATCGGCCAATGCTCGAGTGGAGTAGGTGTAAACAGAAGCTTGGCAATTCTGCGTCATGATCAAGCCGTTTTTGTCGTCTTTATTGGTGATGGCAAATGCGTTTTTCTTGAGCTCGTCAAATAGTCGCTTTTTCGTATCGCGGTAATTGTCAAACGTCTTATGAAAATCGATATGGTCGCGCGTGAGATTGGTGAAAATAGCGCCATCAAAATCCAATCCGGCAATACGCTCTTGCGCAATGGAATGGCTGCTCACTTCCATAAAAGCATAGGTGCATCCGGCATCAACCATCCGCTTGAGCAGGCTGTTGAGTTCAAGGGCATCAGGGGTTGTGTGTGTAGAAGCCACCGACTCGTCTTCAATGTAGTTCACCACGGTAGAGAGCAAGCCGGCTTTATGTCCCAACCCGCGTACCAACTTATAAAGCAACGTGGCAATCGTGGTTTTTCCGTTGGTTCCCGTCACGCCCACCAGTGTCAGGTGCTTACTCGGTTGGCCATACCATTGGCAGGCTAATTCGCCCAAGGCTTTGGATGAGTTTTCTACTACGATGAAGCAAGCATCTCGCTCTGCGACCTCCTCCGGAATACGTTCGCAAACGATGGCTGTAGCGCCTGAATCAAGCGCTTTGCCGATATAATCATGACCATCTACTGCTGTCCCTGCTTGCGCAACAAACAGCGTATTCTGCGTTACCTTGCGAGAGTCAAATGCAATGGCAGCAATGTCAATATCCGTATTGCCTACGGTGTTCAGCACCTTCGTAGCGCTGAGTAATTCGTTGAGTATCATAATATGTTATCGTAATTCCAAATAAACCATTTTGCCTTTTTGAGCGTTGGCGCCAGCTGCTACACTTTGTGATACCACACGGCCTTTACCGGTAAGCTGCACTTTCATGCCCGTCTGCTCGATAGCATAGACTGCATCGCGTGCTCCCATGCCTATCACGTTGGGCACTTGATCGCGATTTACTTTTACGGCTATGCTCTGCATCGTGTTATCGACTTTCGCCCATTCCGAATCCACTTTGCTCACTTGCACCTTGGTGCCTTTGGCTGCATCTTTGATGCGGCTTTGCTGCCCGCCTTTGATTTGCGGCTTGGTGATGGAGTCGTAAGGCTGCTCAATTTCTTCTGAGTCAGTTGTGCTCATGCTGGCCATCGTGCGCTCGGCTATTTGGCGAACCACACGGCCGCAGTCGCCACCTGCATCATAACAACCATATTTATGCGGATGATGCATTACGCAGATGCAGCTGTATTGCGGATTATCTTCCGGAAAATAACCAACGAAAGCAATACGGTGGTGCCGATTCGAATAGCGTCCATTCTCGAAAATCTGAGCCGTACCCGTTTTGCCGGCAATCTTTACGTAATTGCTTTGCGCTTTCTTCTGCTTCCAAGGGTCTTGCGATGCGGTACCTAATTTGTTGTCCCAAACGACTGCGTGTAAGCACTCTTGAATAGCTGCTAAGGTGCTGCTTTTGCACAAGCTGGAGTTTAGCACCTTGCTCTCAAATTGCTCTACTGTCTTACCCTCTTTGCTGATGCTTTCTACGATGATCGGACTAATCATTTTGCCGTTGTTGGCAATGCCATTATAAATCGTAAGCATCTGCAAGGGCGATAATTCTACCGAATAACCGTATGACATCTTGGCCAATGTGGTGTTGTCGTTGGGGCGACTGATTAGCGGCTTTTGTGCTCCGGGAATTTCGCAAGGCAGGCTGTCGGCAATCCCCATTCGCTCCAGTCGGTCAGCGAATTTGCTGCCTTTCTTTTCGTAGGCTTGTGTAACGATTTTTGCCAATGCGATATTCGATGATGCTGCCATCGCGTCGCGAATACAATATATGGTATCGCGCGGGTGCGCATCGTAGATACGCGTGTCAGAATACTGCCAGCCGGCTCGATAGACTTCGATAGAGTCTTTGTGGTAATCTATCTTGCCATCATCCAATGCTGCCATCAAACTGATGGTTTTAAAGGTGGAACCCGGCTCCACGCGTGTGACTGCATGGTTCATGGTTTCTACGTATTCGCCATCCTTGGTGCGATCGAGGTTGCTGATAGCACGGATTTTGCCCGTTTTCACTTCCATCAATATGCAGCATCCCCATTCGCCTTCTATCATCTCCAAGCGTTGTCGCAATATGCTCTCCACCTGATCCTGTATATCGGCATCAATAGTTGTATGAAGATCGCATCCGTTTACCGCATTCTTGAGTACAACATCGGTATTGCCTGCACCTATTCGTTGGCGTTGTTTTATTCCGGGCTCGCCTTGGAGCTCATCGTTGAATTGCTTTTCGAGACCGGCTATGCCCTGTCCGGTTTCTCCGTAAATACTGCCGAGCGTTCGTTTTGCCAAACTGCCGAAAGGCATCACACGCTTATGGCTGTCTTCAATTATCAAACCACTCTTATAGCGTCCTCTCTTGAAGAAAGGCATGGATTCAACGGCCCGCTTGTCAGTATAACTCACTGGGTTTGGTTGCAACTTAAAACGTCCGTCTCTATTGCGAAAAGCACGAACGAGAAGCGTGCGATATTCTTGTGCTGATTTGTCTTTGAAAATGCGCGATAAGCCTGCCGATATGCTGTCTACATTGTTAAAAAACGCCGTGTCTCCGTTTTGGTGCAGCGCATCCACACGCGTGTCCATTATGAGGGTATAGCGAGGCAGACTGCCTACGAGCAGGCGACCTTGGCAGTCGTAAATATTGCCTCTGAGGGGCGGAATGGGGCGCTTCGATGGAATTTGCTTTTGTGCAACCTGACGCCATTGATCACCCTCTTTGTATTGCACAACGAGGATTTGTATGATTACGGCCGTGAAACCCATCATGATGACTCCAAAAATCAACACGAACCGAAATATGATATGTCGTTTCTTTTCCATTAGTCTATCGCGATGGCTGGTTGGTTACTGATTTTTACGTTACTTCCATTTTCTTGTAGCCGTTGGAGAATATACGATTGGCGACTCTGCTCTACCAATTCTGCTTGGAGCGTAAGGTACTCAAAATGAGCATCTTCGAGCTGTTTGTTGAGTTGCGAAATCTGTCGCTGCTGCGTCTGCGCGCGGTAGTTGCAAAACATGTAGATTACAAACATTGCGCAAATCATAATAACGAATGGCATCTGTGCGCGAACGCGCTCCCTGAGAAGTACGTCACCGCTCATCGTCTCTTGGAACGTTTTCTTGAAGTTCTCTGACGTGAACGACTGTTTCAGATTTTCAAAAAATGGTTTCATAGCGAGGTTGAATTGAATATGTATGTGTGATAATTTTTTAGTTTACGAAGTAAAACTTCTATATATGTTGAATTTATTTTTGGATGGATTCGTTTTTGGTGGCAATGCGCAATTTGGCGCTGCGGCTGCGAGGGTTGCGAGCTATTTCTTCGTCGGAGGCTACTGTAACCTTGCCGTTTTTGCCGCCAAACGGACAAATCAAATTACCGTAAAAGTCTTTCTCTACCTTACCTTCAAGATTACCGGTTTTGAAGAAGTTCTTCACCATTCGGTCTTCGAGCGAGTGATACGTGAGAATGGCGAATCGTCCGCCCGGCCGAAGCATCTCTTTGCCAGCGAGAAGCATCTCCTCCAAGGCTTTCATCTCGTCGTTGACTGCTATTCGGAGCGCTTGGAAAATTCGAGCTAAATCCTTCTTTATATAAGTGTCAACTTCGATTTCAGATTGACGAATCACCAGTTTGCCTCCGGTAAGAAGTCCTACTAGTTGTTCGGTTCGAAGAATGGGCTCGGTAGCTCGTTGGCGTACAATCTGCCGTGCTATTGGTCGTGAATTTTTGAGTTCTCCGTATATGTATAAGATGCGCGCTAATGCCTCTTCATCGTAGGTGTTGATGATATCGGCTGCCGTCTTGCCGCCCGATTGATTCATGCGCATATCAAGCGGACCGGTAAATCGAAACGAAAAACCGCGTTCGGCTTCATCGAAATGATGAAAACTGACACCCAAGTCAGCTAATATACCATCCACTCCGCTATCCGGAGTCTCCGGATTATACGCGGGATGGCCGTAGTAGTCCATGAAGTTTTTCAGGTATCGGAAGTTACTGTGCACGAACTGCCATTTCCCTTCTGACTCCGCTTGTGCCCAAAAAACAGCATTCTGTTGCTTCATGGCGTTTTGATACGCATCCATGTCTTGATCGAAAGAATAGAGTTTGCCGCCATTGCTGAGCCGCTGGCAGATAGCGCGACTGTGGCCGCCACCGCCAAAGGTGACGTCCACATAAGTACCTTGAGGTAGGATGCTGAGGCCCGCTATCGTTTCCTCAAGTAGTGCAGGAATGTGATACACAATCTCTTCCATGATACGAGGTTGGGGTGTGCCCCCAGGTTGGTTGGTTAGGGTTTAATGGCAACAAGCAGGCAGATGGTGCTGTTAGTAAGAAGACCTTAATCTGCCGTTACTCTTTCGAACGCTGCATTTTTTTTCGAAGAGCCGCTGCGAAATCTTTCTTCTCAAGTTTGCGCTCTTCAAATCGCTGCGGAGACCATAATGCAAATCGATTGAGCATGCCTACGAAGACAACATCTCCTTCTGCACCAATCTGCTCAAGATCGCGTTTCTGAATAAGCACCCGGCCTTGGTTGTCAGGCTCCAATAACTGGGCTTCACTCATGAATTGCATCAAGAGCATTTGGTCGTCTGGATCCCATTCGTCAAGTTTCTCTTGAAGCTCACTCACGCGCTGATTCCATACTTGCTCCGGATAGAAAACCAAGCATTCGTTTTCAGGCTCACGATGCAGCACTACCTTACGCGAGGCATACTCTGCGAGAATCTTGCGATAGGCGGCAGGGATAAAAATACGTCCTTTATCGTCTAACCTGGCTTCAATATTTCCGATGAAAGTGGTCATTTGTGCGTGTTAGATATGCGAATGAAAGAATTGAAATTGTTGTATAATTTCGTTTTCGGCTGCAAAGGTACAAAAAAAAATTGATATTTCCCCACTTTTCCCCACAAAAAATTTTTCAACACAGAAATTAACGAATTTTCAACAAAAAATATTTTCTTGTAAAGTGCAGTGAATCAATAAGATACAAACTTTATTAACAAAGTGGAGAAAAGTGGGGAAAAATTCCGTTTGCAGATTTCAAAAAAAAGTAGTATCTTTGCACCGTTTTTCTGAATCAGCATACATATAGATATGATACTTGATTTCCCAAACTTACCGATGGAGTCGTTCCCTAAATTTAAAGGCGGGGAAAAAGAACTCTCAGCGCAAATGTATTTCGATGGTGTGAACCGTATTCTTCACGGCATTCTTGTGCCGGGTGCATCTATCGGCATGCATCAACATGTAACCGACTGCGAGGTGCTGTTTATTGTTGCAGGTCATGGTACCATCATTGAAGATGGCGTTTCTTCGCCCGTACATCTGGGCCAATGTGTGTATTGCCCAAAGGGACATACGCATTCGCTTATTAATAGCTCTGAGGAGCAAGATTTGGAATTTTATGCCGTAGTGCCCCAGCAATAATGGAATTTTTAGCTATAGAAGAGAAGATTGTGCAGTATCTCAAGACCGTGTATGATCCTGAGATTCCTGTAAATATCTACGACCTTGGACTGATCTACAAGGTAGATCTGCAAGACGATGGTCTGCTTTCGATTGACATGACCCTTACTGCTCCCAATTGTCCGGCTGCCGATTTTATTATTGAAGACGTAACGCAGAAAATGCGCTCTATTGAGGGCGTCTCCGATGTGAAAGTCAACTTGGTGTTTGAGCCGGAGTGGTCAAAGGACATGATGTCAGAAGAAGCGAAATTGGAGCTTGGAATGCTCTGAGCAGATGGCATTGTAGGCATGATATATTTCATTAGTGATATCCATCTTGGGTCGCTCGTAATGGCTGATTCTGAGCAGCATCAGCAGCGATTCATCTCTCTCCTCAAGAAGATGGAGCGAGATGCTACCGCTATATATCTGTTAGGCGATGTATTTGATTTCTGGATGGAGTATTACTGGCCTAACAGAAGGCATTTTAGGCAGTTTCAGCCTGTGCTTCAGGCGCTCAAAGAAATTGCCGAAAGAATCCCCGTACATTTCTTTATTGGCAATCATGATTTATGGACGTTTGGTTGGCTCGCTCAGGAGACAGGGATGATTATTCATAAGCAGCCGGAAGTGATGGTGCTCAATGGTAGGAAATGCTATTTGGCGCATGGCGATGGGTTAGGGTCGAACGACCGAAAGTTCTTGGCGCTCAGGCGTTTCTTCCATTCGGCTATTCCACAATTCCTTTTCCGATTGCTCCCACCAGCATTGGGCGATTGGATGGGTTATAGTTGGGCCGCATCATCGAGGCGAAAAGAATTGCGTTCGCCAGAGGAGTATAAAGGCGAAGGGAAGGAAGAATTGGTGCAGTTTGCCAAGCAATATGTGGAGGAACATGGCGATGATAACCTGCTGTTTGTGTTTGGACACCGTCATTTGGAACTCTCGATGATGATTGGTCCTCGCGCATGCGTATATATATTAGGTGATTTCTTTCGTCAGTTCACGTATGGTATGCTCTCTGAAAATGGTGTTTTCAGCTTGGAGCAGGATCTTACGGAAGAAGAATTGGCAGCAATGGATGATTGCAATCGGCAGGGAGTATCTGTCGCATTTATGTGATTGCACCCATTAGCTCCAATAAGGAATATAAAATTAGGAAAGAAGAATAAGAAAGACAATAACATGGCTACTCGTCAACAACAATTGGAGGCGTTTGACCGCCTTTTGACCGTGATGGATGATCTCCGAGAGCGATGCCCTTGGGATAGGAAGCAGACGTTTGATTCTCTGAGAGAGAATACGATAGAGGAAACCTACGAACTCTGCTCTGCTATTACGCGTCATGAAATGAACGAGATAAAGAAAGAGCTCGGTGACGTATTGCTGCATATTGTGTTTTACGCAAAGATGGGCAGCGAAATGGGAAATTTCGATATTGCGGACGTTTGCAACGCATTATGCGATAAGTTGATTTTTCGCCATCCGCACGTTTATGGCGCTACTGAGGCAGCCAAGTATGGCAATATCTCCATCCCTGATGCGGCCAATATGAGTCCTGAGGAAGTGAAAAAACTTTGGGAACAGGTGAAGCAGAAGGAGAAGGATGGTAATACCAGCATCCTATCCGGTGTACCGGAATCACTTCCTTCGTTGATAAAAGCATATCGGGTAGGGGAGAAGGCGGCAAACAGTGGCTTTGATTGGAGTCAACCTGCCGATGTGTGGGATAAGGTGAAGGAAGAATTAGCGGAGTTTGAGGCTGAGATTCGGCGAAATGCGCAAGCCCTTGAATCCGATGACCCCGAAGAGAAGAAGCAGGCGCGAGCCGATATGGAAGGCGAGTTTGGTGACTTGCTGTTCTCGCTTGTAAATGCCGCTCGACTATATCATATTCATCCGGATAATGCACTCGAACGCACCAATCGGAAGTTTATTTCGCGCTTTACCTATTTGGAGCAAGAAGCCAAAAAACAGGGTCGTTCCCTTTCGGAAATGACCCTGGATGAGATGGAATCTATTTGGCAAGAAAGTAAGCAGTATTATCGCTGATTATTGCTAACAAAAATGAAGACAGCATTAACTACGAAGAGGCTGTTTACTTCGTTTGGTCGCTAACGATGACTTCGATTACGCCATCGGATTCTTTGTATTCCGAATCTGACGAAACGTAGAATCGGATGGTCGTATTACCTTCTTTGAGCGGCACCATATTTACGGGGATAATCGTTTGATTATAGCCTTCGTTGTAATAGAATTGGAGTGCTTCCACGTTCGAGCTGGGGCTGAGCGCCACCTTAAATGAGTCGCTTAGTTGCGTCCACATTTTCAGTCGGGTAGTGTCCCATGTGATGCTGGAGGAAACCAAATTGTTGGCAAAACTCTGATTATAAACCAAGAAAAAGGCGGTATCGCCTTTGCAGATGGTGTCAAGCGTGTAATGTTTGGTATCTTCGTTGTAATGTCCCCAAAGGGTGTCACCACTGGCAGTAATGAAAGCAGTTACGTTGACTTGAGGAGTGTATTGGCTAGTCCAATTCAAGCAACTCGTCATGCACACGCATGCGAGCGCGCAAAATATTAAGGTGAACTTTTTCATCAAGGAAATTCTTTGTTTTGTGCGGCATATAGGACTCGAACCTACACGAATTACTTCACCAGATCCTAAGTCTGGCGCGGCTACCAATTACGCCAATGCCGCAGTCGTTCTCTAAAAACGGCTGCAAAGTTACGAAATTTCTTTGATATAGCCAAATTTTATTCCGCTAAATGTACGTTTTTTTAGTTTTATTACAAAATATTAGGTTATTTCTACTCTCTACCTTGTGTTCTTTTTCAGAAAATGGTGAAAGTAACGAAATAAAGCTTCGTTAAGAATATGAAACAAGCTGAAAATACAAATTATCATACCTTCCCCTCCGGTCTCCGATTGGTATATCGTAAGGTAGTATCGCCTGTAGCCTATTGGGGCATCATGGTGGGTGCGGGTACGCGCGATGAATACGCAGATGAGTTGGGAATGGCCCATTTCGTGGAGCATTGTGTGTTTAAAGGCACGGAGCATCGCAGTTCACGCCAAATCATCAATAGGATTGAGACGATAGGTGGCGAGATTAATGCTTATACCACCAAGGAGGAGACAACCTATTATGCGGCAGCACCTGTGGCTTATTCTTCTCGGGTGCTTGAACTGCTGGCCGATATGCTTTTCTGTCCGGTTTTTCCTAAAGAGGAGATTCATAAGGAACGTCAGGTTATCTACGACGAGATAGAGAGTTACAACGACTCGCCATCCGAGCTTATCTATGATGATTTTGAGGCGATGGTATTTGATGGCCACCCGCTTGCAAATCCGATTTTGGGAACGAAAAAGACCCTCCGATATTTTTCGGCAGATAGGGCCAAACGCTTTATGAGCCGTACGTATAGGCCTGATAGAATGGTGGTATTTGCGGAATCGTCTCAATCGTTTGACAAATTTGTTGCGGAAACGGAAAAATACGTAGAAAAACAAGCGCTCTCCAGAACGGACTCTGCTGCTGTACCTACCTCCAGAACGTTTCCCGATACCTTCCCGGATGCAACGATACCACGCTGTTTCCGCAAACATACGCATCAGGCTCATGTGATGCTCGGTGGTCGCGCTTATCCAATTGCGCATGAGCGGCAGTTAGGACTTTATCTCCTTAATAATATACTAGGTGGAGGAGCGATGAATTCGCTCCTGAATATGGAGTTGCGCGAGCAAAAAGGACTCGTCTATACGGTTGAGTCGATTTATACACCCTTATCGGATACAGGTTATTGGTCGGTCTATTTTGCTTGCGATCCTGCTGATAGAGAACGATGCCTTTCGCTCGTGAATAGACAACTCGACCAACTGATGGAGAAGCCTTTTTCGGAGGCCTTTCTGCGTAGAGCCAAAAGACAACTGCGTGGGCAACTTGCCATATCAGCCGAAAATAGAGAAAACAATGCCTTGTCGATGGCGAAGATGATGCTCTATTGCAATAAGGCGGCTCAGTGGGAAGAGACGATGACGCATATTGCCAAACTCAATCCTGCTGACCTCCAAAAAGTGGCTGCTGAGGTGTTTGCTCCTGCCAATCGATACTGCTTGCAATATTGCTAATCATTGCTTGTTACCCACCTTAAGGAAGAAAATGCAAATTTCACTACAAATCGGTAGTTTTGGGTTAGAGCAAAATTTTAATGTCTATGTTTTCAGGAAAAGACAATTGCGTTTTTTTGCGTAACGTAACGCGATGTTACGCAAAAAATATAATAGTCCAAACATTTAGCGTACTACTATCGCATTACCATCGCATTACCATCGCATTACCATCGTACACAAATACTCGTGTAATACAAGCGATTTGCCTTGTAGGTGTTAACAGTTACCCCGTAACGTCCAAAATTTTCCGTTTTCAGGGCCTCTAAGAAAGGGTTAAAAAGCAGTACCTTTGCACTCACATTCGTCAGCGATGGACACACAAACGCGATGAGGACTCATTGAGGAGGCATTGAGGAGGCATTGGGCTCTATGGGAAGTACAAAGCATCGCAATAATAGTACCCATTTTTTTTGTCTTATCCTGAAAAAAGTAGATTCTAAAAATCTGCTTATATAAGAAAGAGGCTACTTTACTTACGCAAGAGTGATTAATGATTATTAAGGAGTACGAAACAAGCTCGATGAGTGCCGCACAAGTGGCTCCCCAAGCCCGTGATAGCGACTATTATGTGTAGGGTATTGCGTTTTTTGCGTAACATCGCGTTACGTTACGCCCATCGGCCACTCTTGTACGATACGCTGAGGGTTCTGCTCTTTGGATGATTTGCTAAGATACACTTATCCTTTTTTTAGGCTTAACTTACGATTCGCCCGAGTCGTAACCTTTGACCAAAGCCTATCGTAAGTAAAGCCAGAAAAAATGCAAAAACAAACGCAGTTACGCGTTAACAGTTAACACTTTCTGCTGGCTTTTACTATAGATTTTGACAACGAGCCATCACAACCCGAAATTTGCTACCACGAGGAGGTAACAATTGCTGCCTCCTCGAGGAAACGCAAATTTCCCTCAAAAGCTTCCACTCTATTCCCACCCATAGGATAGGATAATCCAATGTTAACTTGTTAACGTTAATTTAGCTGTAATATGTCTTTCCTAAATAAAGTAGACACTAATAATCTGCTTTTATGCAATCTGGGTGAATAATTCAGAAAATATTATGATTAATTATGCAATTATGCAATAAAATTTACAAAAAGTTACTTTTTTGCGTAATTTTATAGCAAAATGCTTGCGCGTATAAGAATTTTTTTATAACTTTGCAGCGAAAATGCCTCATTGTTGCTCTTTTTGTGCATATTTGAGGTGCGCGCTCCGACTGTCTGACCCCATAAAACACAAGGTGAGGCAGCCGTGTGTGACGTTAAAAAAAAGCGCACACGCGTACGATGCGCGATATACTGACGCCATAAAACTAATGCCAAGAAACAACGTATAACCCGGGCCTCTTATGCGCCGTTTCCTTGCTCGGGGATATACAAAAATGTATTAATTAATAAACACAAATAACTATTCATTTATGAAAAAGCTTTTTACATTGCTCGCATTCTGTACCATAGCCTTATTTGCTATGGCAGACAAGCAGGTTAACGGCGTTGTAGTGGATGAGAGCGGTGAGCCAGTGGTTGGTGCTACCGTTCAAGTTCCCGGTACTGACAAGGGTACAATTACTGACTACGATGGCCTCTTTACGATTTCCGTCCCGGATAATCAAAAAACGATTATCGTTACCTACATTGGTAAGAAGCCTGAGGAAGTACCCGTTAAGGCGAATGTTCGCGTGGTGCTCCATGAGAACACAGAGGTGCTTCAAGATGTGGTGGTTACCGGTTACGGTAATGTGTCCAAAGGCTCGTATGTAGGTAGTGCTACTGCAGTTGATTCGGAAACCATCGAAAAGAAAAGTCCGTCGGAAATTTCTAAGGCGCTTGCTGGTGAGGTAGCAGGTGTACAGGTTGTTACGACCTCTGGTCAGCCGGGTACCAACGCTTCTATTCGTGTTCGTGGTATCGGTTCAATTTATTCCAGTACGAGTCCGCTTTATGTAGTGGATGGTATCCCCTATGATGGTGATATCTCGGCTATTGATCCGGGTGACATCGCTTCAACGACCATTCTTAAAGACGCAACCGCTACTTCGCTTTACGGTTCGCGTGGTGCAAATGGCGTCATCCTCATTACTACGAAGAAAGGTACCTCTGGTGAAGAGGGCAAGATTGATATTGACGTGAAGTATGGTGCAAACATGCGTTTGCTCCCGCTCTACGATGTCGTTACCGATCCGAGAGAATACCTTGAAATGGGTTGGATGGGTATCTACAACAGCATGAAGGGTTCGTATCCTGATAACATGCAGGCACAGCTTCTTAAAGCTGTTAACAATACGCTTTATTCCAGCAAAGGTCTGCCAGAAATCTATAATCTTTGGCAGGCATCCGGTGCTGAGCTTATAGGCAATGATGGTAAGTTCGATAACACTATTAACTTTAAGCCCGGTATGGAGAATATGGAATCGTGGTCTCACGCTATCTTTAAGGTGGGTCAGAAGGTGGATGCTACGGCTCGTATTTCCGGTGGTTCGGAGAAGACAACCTACTTTACTTCGTTTGGTTACTTGCGCGACGAAGGTTATTATATTGGGTCTGACTACGACCGCTTCACCGTTCGTGCAAACGTGGATCATCAGGCTAAAAAATGGCTTAAGGGTAACCTGAATATGGCGTACTCGTATTCTACTATGAATGCTGTAGGTCAGGGGGATAATATGAACAATGGTTTCAATTACGTGAACTCCATTCCTGCAATCTTCCCAGTATATGAATACAACGAAGATGGTTCAATCAAGATGGATCCCAAAACGGGTGCGTATATGTATGACTATGGTATGCATGAGGGTGGTGGCCGTGCGTTTGGTGCAGGTATTAACCCCGCTGGTTCGCTCCGTTACGACCGCGATAATACCGTTCAGCATCAGTTGACGTCGAGCGGTATGCTTGAGGTGAAATTCTATAAGGACCTGAAGCTCACCGTAAATGCCGGTGTACAATACGTAAGCTTGCTTAACTCTGAGTTTACCAACTCCTTCTATGGTGATGCTGCTGGTATTGGACGTATCAACAAGACGCAGCAGAATTATCTGAGCTTCATGGCAAATGAGCTCCTTGAATACAACAAGCTCATCGGTGATCACTCCATCCGCATACTTGCCGGTCACGAGACCTTGCTGACCAAGAGCAGCGTGATGTATGGCGCTAAGAACTACATTGCTGACACCAAAGGTGATGCCGTATTGGAACTTGGTAATGCCGTTCAGATGTCGGGTGTAACCTCTTACACCAACTCATATGCTATTGAGTCGTATTTGGCTACTGCTTCGTATATCTACAACGAGAAGTATGGTATCTCTGCTAACTATCGTGCAGACGGTTCATCGCGTTTTGCCAAGGGTCATCGTTGGGGTCATTTTGGCTCGGTTGGTGCCATGTGGATGTTTACCGATGAAGGTTTCATTAAGAACAACGTTGATTGGCTCAAGAATGGTAAGCTCCGCCTCTCATGGGGTGTACTTGGTAACCAAGGTATTTCTTCGTACCTTTATGCTGACCGCTATGCAATCGACAACGTTGATGGTAACGTAGGTTATATTTGGGCTGGTAAGGGCAATCCTGACTTGACTTGGGAGCGCTCGCAGCAAGTGGACCTCGGTCTTGAACTCACGTTTGATAAATACGTGGATATGGAGCTCGACTATTTCTATAAATATACCGATGATATGTTGATGCCACGCTTCGTTAATCCATCGCTCGGCTATAGTTACTACTATATAAATGGTGGATCGATGTCGAACCAAGGTGTTGAGATTCAGCTGAATATCCATGCAGTCAACGAACGCAACGTACAGCTCGATATCCGCCTCAATGGTAGCCACTATGCTAACAAAGTGCTCAGTTTGCCGAATTTTATCGAAACGGAAACGGAGATGATTATGAGCGGTAGCCTTGCAGTAGGTCATAGCCCATATGAGTATCTGATGACCGAGTATGCAGGCGTTGATCCAGAAACGGGTCAGGCTCAGTATGTAGCATATTATGATGCTAACCTCGGAAACTTCGGTACCTCCAGTTCGGCTAACGTGCTTCAGCTCAATGGTCGCACGGGTGATAACTACATCAGCAACGTATATGAATATCGCGAGCGCTTCAAAGAGACGGCTGATATCAAAACACAGATTGTAAGTGGTCGTGAATCGGCTTACGCAGGTGCTGACTATATTGGCAAATCGGCTATTCCTGATTTCGCAGGTGGTTTTGGCTTCAACCTGAACGTATATGGTGTAACGCTCGATGTAACCTGCTCGTATGGATTTGGCGGTTATGGTTACGACAATACCTATGCATCGCTCATGAGCTCGGATAAGATTGGTAAATCTAACTGGCACGTGGATATGCGTGGTGCATGGAATGAGTTGATGACGCCTGAGCAGAAGGCCAGTGCTACCGTGCCACGTCTGTCGAATGGTGCTGATCTCTATGCCAATATGGGTTCTACCCGCTTCTTGACCTCTAACACGTTCCTCTCTCTCAATAATATCCGCCTTGGATACAGCTTCCCCAAGAAGCTTATTGAGAAGATCAAGATGAAGTCTCTCAGCCTCTATTTGTCGGCTGACAACCTCGCTGTTGCTTCGGCTCGTAAGGGCTACAACCCGATGTCGAGCTACACCGGTTCGTCGGATTCGTATCAATATACCCCGCTCTCTACCATCATGGGCGGTATTAAGTTCCAATTCTAAAACAAGGAGACAAGTATTATGAAGAATAAATTGAATATTTTGGTTCTCTCAGCAGCTGCCATTGCTTTGAGTTCTTGTGCTTCCAGCTTCTTGGATCGTGACCCGCAGGGCAATACGATTCTTCAGAACCAATATGAGCAGCTTGATAATACCGTAGAGGGTTCGGTTCGCGGTATCTATTCGCTTCTCTACGAGTTTAGTGACCATGATCAGTTCGGAAAGCGCTCCATCGATCTCTATACTGACCTTCTCTCAGGCGATATGGCGCTTACGAGTTATTCGTATGGTTGGTTCTATTCCGATGAGCAGGGTATGACCTCTACCGGTCGTACGGGATATGTATGGAGTCAATATTATCTGATGCTCCGCAATATCAACAAGACGGTTGCGCTTGTTAAGACGCAGTCGGATATTGTTGCACGTGTTGCTGAGCACGGACTCCCGCAAGATGGTAGTCTTAAGGAGGACAAGAATGGCGACTTTACCTATAAGGCAGAAGACGGTGATACCATTGCTCTAACGCAGAATGAAGTGGATGTTTTGGGCTATTATGCTCAGTTGATGGCACTTCGTGGTTACCTCTATGCAAACCTCGCTCAGCTTTATTTCCCTACACCTAAGCAGATGGGTGAGACCGCATCGGAGATTAAGTTTGTACCAATCTATACGGAAGACAATCTCGATAGTCCTCAGCCGCTGGCTACCTGCGTAGAAGTAAGCACACAAGCGCATTCTGATCTTGAGACTGCTATTGCATATTTTGATGCGTTCGATGAATATCTGATGCGCGAGACAAAACTGCGTATTGATGGCAGTGTTGCTCGTGGAATCTTGGCTTATTCATATTTGAATAGCGCTAATTCTGATCGTATTGACAGCGAGGTGAATAAGAACGCCTATACGCGCGCTGCTCAGCTCGCAGATGAGGTAATCACCAGTGGACAATATCAGATGCTCCAGAGCCGCGAGTTGCTCACCACCGGATTCAACGATCTCTCACATTCGTCATGGATGTGGGGGCAGGATGTAACTGTTGAGACGGCCAGTGGCTTAGGAAGCTGGTTTGGTCAGGTGGATATCCACTCCTATTCTTACGCTTGGGCTGGCGACACCAAGGTGATTGATGAGATTCTATACAACGAAGTTATCGTAGGCAAATATCCTTGGGACAACCGCGTGAATTGGTTCCGCTCAAAGGAAGATAAGAATTTCCCGCTTTGCCCTGATGGTAAGTTCTTCTCGGCGAAATGTCCTACTTCTACCAAGCAAGACGATATCGACCGCGAATGGCTGTCAGACAACGTGTTCATGCGTATTGAAGCTATGTACCTGATTGCTGCTGAAGCACAGTATCGCTTGGGCAATGATGCTCTAGCCATCAATTACCTGACGGCTATTACCGATGAGCGCGTGAAGCCGAATGATGCTGCGGCTACTGCTGCGTATGCTTCCTTTAAGTCGGGCTTGAACCACAACAATCTCCTTGAAACTATCTACGATAACTGGCGTATTGAGATGTGGGGCGAGGGCTATGCATTGCAGACTTTCCGTCGTCTTGGTGTTGAGAAAACTCGTGGTGGTAATCACGCCAGCGATGCGGGTTCTAAGGTGCAGCCAACTGATCCGAAATATACCTTCCAAGTTCCGTCGAGTGAATCAACTTATAACCCGAATGTCGAGTGATAAGCCATTTTTGGCACGGATTTTGTTCTGTAACAAACATTTTATAACAAAATTATAGTAATTATGAAGAAAAGTTTATTTTTTGCAGCAATGCTCGCAGTAGCAGCTGTTTTTGTAGGTTGTGAAGACCCCAATAAACCCGGTGGTTCTAAAGATGTGACAATTGCTCTTTCTCCTACAGAGCTCGTTCTTTCTGAGGGTGGTGATGAGAGCAAATTGACCGTAACGAAAACTCCGTCTGACGCTACTATTGACCCATATGTATGGGAATCAAGCGATACGCTCGTAGCTGTGGTTAATGAGCGTGGTCTTGTAACCTCTCGTTATGCTGGTGAGTGCACGATTACCGTAACTTCTGGTGAACTTAAAGCAGAATGCAAGGTGATTGTTAAGTCTTTCCTCGAGACCCTTCAGTTTACACAGGGTTTCTTGTATGACGTTGATTCTACGTATGCTCAGGGTAAGGTAGATACGATTGAAGCTTCTGACGGTACTCAGTATCGTGTTTATAAGGCTATGGCTGAGATTTGGTTGTTCTCTGCCGGCTTCTATGTAAACAACTCTCTTGAATTGGATGGTGCAGAGGAAGGTGCTGTTATTAAGTTCAAAGCTCCTATGTATTATGCTACCGCTTATTTGTCAGGTTCTGACAGAGGTACCGTATTCTCTCTGGGCGATTGGATTATTTCTGATGTTGATTCGCTTCAGAATCGTCATCACGTAGGTATTCCTGGTAAGCTTAATGAGACTTCTTATATAAAGAATCTCCGCGCAATGCTTGATGGCTATTTTTCAGATGATTTAGAAGCATTCAAGGCTGGTCGTGAAGCCGCTCAGGCTGATTTCTCAGGTGCGTATATTGAAACCTACAGCTATGACGTTGACGAGTCTGGTGAAGGTGGTTATTATGGTGGTGCCCTCCCGGCAGGTATCGTTACCAGTGCTCAGCTCAGCTTCCCCGGTGGTAGTGCTACCTATAACTACATGTACGAAGTAGAATATTGCTTCGCTCATGCAGAAGTACTTGATCCTTCTTGGTTCGGTGCTAAACTGATTATTGAGGAGAAGGACGGCCAAGAATATTACGCTGGTATCGAAGACGAGATCCTTTGGGCTAATCCGATTGATTACGCTTATGGTGAGATTCCTACTGAGGCTATGAAGTACAAACCTCTCAACATGCCGGTTATGACCATCGATTATCCTGAAGTAGCAGAGCGTATTAAATCGCAGCTTAAGGATAGAAAAGTGCTTATTCGCAAATAAGATGAATTTGTTTTCGCATTATTACAAATAATGGCGTCAACAGACTTGAATAACTGATAAAAGTGCCGTTTTCTTCGTGAAAATGGCACTTTTTTTTACTAAAAATTTGGTAGATTGTTTTTTTTTTCGTATCTTTGCGCCCTAATATCATAAAACTGTACTAACTTTCCGCAACGCTATTGGTATGAAACAACTTTCTTGTTTGGTTTTTGCCCTTTTCATTTGCAGCTTAGCTGCATGGGCAGTACCTGCTACTCCTTCTCCCATTACATATACTTTACCAGACGGCAGTCAAATAGAAGTTCGTCTGTGTGGCGATGAGTTTGGATCGTGGTATTCAGACTTGAATGGGGGTGCGCTTATGAAAGATGAGCATGGTTATCTTGTGCCGGCGAGTGCTGACTTTATGGAGCAGACCAAGGCTGTTCGTGAGGCGAATATCGCTCGCGCTGCGAGTATTGTTTCTACCACTTCAAGCCTAGCCCCATCGGGTATGAGCAAAGCGCAAGCAGCTGCTCGTGCGTCGCATGTGCCTTCTACTGGGCATGTGCGTATTCCTGTAGTGTTGGTTAACTATACCGATTGTGCGTTTACGATGGATGATCCGGTCGGTAAGTTTGATTCGTTTTATAACAGCAATGGTGGAGCCAATCCGAACACCACCGGTTCGGTGCATACCTATTACGTAGCATCCTCTGATAGTACGTTGTTTCTTGATTTTGATGTCTTAGGTCCGTTTACGCTCTCGCGCGAGATGGCATATTATGGTGGTCATAGTGGCAGCTACTCGGATGTTCGTCCGGATTACCTTGTTAAGGAGGCTGCTCAATTAGCCTATAATGCGGGCATAGATATGTCGGTATATGACAATAACAATGATGGTTATGTAGATAATCTCTCAGTTGTTACGGCCGGTTACAACGAGGCAGAGGGTGGTCCGGATAACAGTATTTGGCCGCATTACAGCATGATTTCTCCTGTGAACGTAGGTTCGGTGAAAGTATCTGCCTATTTGATTATTTCTGAATATAAAGGTAAAACCGGCACTACACAAGCAGGTATTGGCACGTACTGCCATGAGTTTGGTCATGCGCTTGGATTGCCGGATTTCTATAATACGGCAAGTAGCGATACGTATACGATTGGTTCATGGGCAATCATGTGCTCTGGCTCGTATAACAACAATGGCTGTACGCCTCCTACCTATACGGCTTTTGAGCGTTTCGCTATGGGGTGGTTGGTGCCGGAGCAATTGCAAGAGTCGCGCTCCTATCAGCTCGAGCCGATTGAAACCTCCAATAAGGCTTATTTGATTGCTCGCACAGAGCATAATCTGCAGGGAACGCAGCCGTCACCTTCAGAATATTTCCTTTTGGAGAACCGCCAACGTGTAGGTTGGGATGCCAAGGCAAGCGATGCCCTTGCGGGTACGGGTTTGATGATTTCGCATATTACATGGAACGATACCAAATGGACGAGAAATACATTCAACAATGCTACTCCGCTCGGTTTTGATGTGGTTGAGGCCGTGCAGAAGAATCCGTCAGAAACCAAAGAGTCAGACCTTTTCCCCGGACCTGGAAAAATCACCTCTTACGTACCTGAGATGAATGATGGTGAACTGCTCTACGGCAGTCAGATTCAGAATATCATGCAGATGTCGGATGGTCGTATATCTTTCCGTTTTGGAGAGCAGACTGATGAGGGATTCCTCTTTACGCCCGTTAGTTCTTCTGTGCTTACTACGACTGTTGACAAGGGTGTAAAGACAGCGATTGATACGCTTAACGTACATGTTAGTGGCAAGAAGCTTCGGTCTGATTCTGTAAAGGTTTATATTGCTTCGTCGAACTTTAGTTTCTCGCCGGATGCGGGCCAAACATGGTATCAGGGTTCTGCCAATAATTATCAGATATTCTCCGATGCTGTGGCAGTTGATAGTACTTACAGCCGCGATTTTCTGGTGATCGGTACGCCTCAGCGCCAGAATTGCGATACCCTCAGGGGAAATTTGGTGGTGATGACGTCGGATGAGATGGATATCAATCAGTTGATGGTATATACAACAGCTCCGCGTCCTACGTATATCGACGTGCCCACTGCGTTGAGCGAAACGCAGCAATCTGCTACATCCTTTACGGCCGTATGGGAAGAGCAGGAAGATGCGGAGTATTACTATCTTACTTTATATACTATTGATGAAACGGAATCTGAGATGGTGCAAGATTTTGAGGCGTTCGCTACTGCTTCTGACCGCGAGATGATCGGTTGGACAGCCGATGGCATAAAGATGTTTACGGCTACTGTATCGTCTGGCAAGTATGCCATTCAGTTGGCAGAGAATGGAGCCTATCTCCTCTCCGAAACCTATCCTTCCGCAGCCAAGTATGTATCTCTGTGGGTAAGTAATAATTACGTTTCGGATGCTACGGGCGCTGCTCCCGGGGGCGAGGTGCTGATTGAAGGCAGCGCTGATGGCGATACATGGAGCCAAGTGGGCTCGTTTAAGGTAACGCGTACGAACAAAGGCGTAGTGAAGCACTTTGACTTGGATGAAGCCGCAGGCATTACCCGTTTCCGCCTCACCTATACGCATACCAGCGGCACGGGTGGCACGATTATTGATGATTTTACGGTAGGCATGTCTAAGCGTTATCAATATGTATATAAAGCGAATGATTACGAACTGAATGCGCCTACCAATAGTGCTATTTTCAGAAATCTGACAGAAGGACAGACTTATTATTGGCAAGTGCAAGCTTCGGAAGAAAAGGGCTGCAAGCCGAATTATTCGAAATTATCTGCTCCGCGCTCCATTACGCTGACAGGTGGTTCAAGTGCCAATAAGCGTAAAGAGTTGCAAGTGAGACGCTCTGACGAAGGTGATTATGTGCTCGTAATGGCAGTTCCGGCTGATGGTGCAACGAAGGTGAATATCTATACGGCGGATGGCCGATTGGTTGGCTCTGTATTGCCGGAATCGGGTGCCGTACAAGTTTTATTACCAAGTGAGGGACTGATGGCCAATACGGTATATTACGTGAAGCTCGTTGGCGATAAGATGAAGCGCAAGGCTGATTATGCTAAGTTCCTTTATTATTAATAATTGGGATATTGACTTCCCTATACTCAACCCCTAGATATTATTTACGCGTATGAAACGATATTTCTTTTTATCTGTAGTGCTGCTTGCAGCGATGCAAATGGCAGCCGAACCGGCTCAGAAGCAGCGGGTATTGACCGTAGTACGTAATGGCAAGCAAGTGCTGGAAGCAAAGCGCTCTAATATGCCGGTGTTAGGTACTTTTGACAATGGCTGTAGTGCGGAGCAAACCAGCGAGATGGCCTCTTTCCTCCGCTTTTACGATGAGGCTGTGCGCCGAGTAGAAGCAGGCGAAGAGATGGATGATGTGTTCATTCGTATCAATCGCGCAGCCGCCACGGCTGACTCTGTAGGTCCGCTTTTGGGTAATATCAAATACGATCAAGGCGAACCATATAACCGCAAGTGCCCTGTGCTCAACAACGAAGGTCGTTCGGTAACGGGGTGTGTAGCTACAGCTATGGCGCAGGTGATGCGCTATTATCAGCATCCATCGTGCGGTACGGGTACAAGCAGCTATACTGGCAGTTCGGGAGCCGTTACGTATAACTTCTCGCAGCACCCTTTTAATTGGAGTTTGATTCTTGAGGACTACTCGAGTCAGTCTTATACGAATGCGCAAGCTGAGGCTGTAGCCGAACTGATGTTGGCTTGCGGTGCTTCCGTAAATATGAAGTACTCTGCTGATGGCAGTGGCTCCAATGCGGATAAAGCCGCTCTTGCATTGAAGAATATTTTCGATTATCCTACGGCAGCCAATCTGGAACTTTATGTTTCTAACGAGGATATCCGCCAAAATATTCTCGTAGAGGTATGGGGCGAAGCGCTCCGCATGAATATTGATGCTGGTCATCCGGTTATTTATGCAGGCTCAAGCGGCAATGCTATTACCGGTCATTGCTTTGTAGTAGATGGCTATAAGTTCGATGCGGCTGGAAATACGTATTTCCATATTAATTGGGGATGGTCTGGTGCTAACGATGGCTGGTTCTTGATTACTGCTTTCCAACCTACGCCCGATGAGACCAACTACTCCTATTATCGCAACTCGATGGTGTATGACATCTATCCTCCAACTGGAACGGGCGTGGATAATACCAGCAGCAATAAATTGGATCTGACGATGCCGGTATATAATATCCTTGGTCAGCAGGTGAACGTCAATCAGTTGCAGCGAGGTATGATTTATATCCAAAAGGGGCGTAAGTTCGTTTGGTGAAAACGAGCAAACGTGAAGTGAATTTTTCGCAAAAACCTAATCATAAAAAGGAGCATCCTCATGGTTGTTCCTTTTTTTTTGCGCCAAAAATGTCGGCTTTTCTGCCATTTTGTCATATGTTGGTTTTTTGGCATAAAAATGGTAACAGGCAAAATGGCTGTATGAATCATAAAAATATAGCCGTATATTGATTAATCATAATAAATAATAATATGGCACAAGGTAATATCGGTGTTACGAGCACCAACATTTTTCCGGTAATCAAGAAATTTTTGTATAGCGACCACGAGATTTTCCTTCGTGAACTTGTGAGCAACGCAGTAGATGCCACGCAGAAGCTGAAGACGTTGGCTTCCGTAGGTGAATTTAAAGACGAATTGGGCGACTTGAAAGTGCGCATCTCGATTGATAAGCAGAAGCGTACGCTTACTGTTACCGACCGTGGTATTGGTATGACAGCCGAGGAGGTGAATAAGTATATCAATGAGATTGCTTTCTCCGGAGCTGAGGAGTTCGTAAATAAATACAAAGATAATGCTGCAGCTATCATCGGCCATTTCGGTTTGGGTTTCTACAGTGCGTTCATGGTAGCCGACAAGGTGGAGATCTTCACCCAATCCTGGAAGGCAGATGAGAAAGCTGTTCACTGGAGCTGCGATGGCAGTCCGGTATATGATATGGAAGATACCATCAAGGCTGATCGCGGTACGGATATCGTATTGCATTTGGGCGCTGACTTCGATGAGTATCTGGAAGATTCCAAGATTGAAGGTCTCCTGAAGAAATACTGCCGTTTCTTGCCGATTGAGATTGCTTTCGGTAAGAAGAAAGAGTGGAAAGATGGTAAGCAGGTGGAGCTGGAGGAAGATAATGTGGTTAACTATGTTAACCCGGCTTGGACCCGCAAACCGCAAGACCTCACCGAAGAGGACTACAAGGAGTTTTACCATCAGCTCTATCCCGATCAGATGGAGGAACCGCTCTTCCATATCCATCTGAATGTGGATTATCCGTTTAATCTCACCGGTATTCTGTATTTCCCGAAGATTAAGAACAATCTTGATATTCATAGGAATAAGATTCAGCTCTACTGCAATCAGGTGTTCGTAACCGATGAAGTGGAGAATATCGTACCGCAGTATCTGACCCTGCTCCATGGTGTGATTGACTCGCCGGATATCCCGCTCAATGTAAGTCGCTCTTATTTGCAGAGCGATCAGAACGTGAAGAAGATCTCGTCGCATATCACCAAGAAGGTGGCTGATAAGCTGTTTGAGATTTATCGCGACAGCAAGGAGGATTTCCAAAATAAATGGGAAGATATCAAGCTGTTTATTCAGTTTGGTATGTTGTCCGATGAGAAGTTCTATGAGCGCGCTACCAAGTTTGCGCTCGTGAAGAACATTGCCGGCGAGTACTTTACGATGGATGAGTATATCGCTAAGGTGAAGGAGCAGCAGACGGATAAGGATGGCAATATCGTGGTGCTCTATACGCAGGATCCGGATGCCAACTATACGCATATCAACCATGCTAAGCAGAAGGGCTATGATGTGCTTGTGATGGATGGCGAATTGGATGTGCACTATATCTCGCAAGCTGAGCAGAAGTACCAGGCTCCTGAAGGCGATGAGAAGAAAGGTATGTTGCGCTTTGCACGTGTTGACAGCGACTTGCTCGAGAACCTGATTCGCAAGGAGGAAGCGCCTAAGATGACGCTCTCGGAGGAACAGCAAGAGGGACTTCGTAAGGCCTTTGAAGCACAGCTCCCGAAGGAGCAGAAGCTCAATTATTACGTATCCTTTGAAGCCGCATCGGCCGATGCACTGCCAGTCTTCTTGGTGCAAAACGAGTTCATGCGTCGTATGCGCGAGATGTCGGCTCATCAGCAAGGGATGTCGTTCTATGGCGAACTGCCCGAGCAGTACAATCTCGTAATCAATACCAACCATCCGCTTATTCAGCAGCTTACGGAAGCCATGACTTCTGAAACGGTATTGGAGACGCCAGAAACCAAAGAGGGCGAAGAACCGAAGGAGGCGGTGGAGAAGACGGTCTATACCCTCACGGGCAAAGACGACCGCTTGGCCGAATTGGTAGATATTGCCTTCTTGGCAAGTGGCAAACTCAAAGGCGAGGCACTGAGCAAATTCGTTGCACGTTCGCTCGAGTTGCTGAAGTAAGAAACGTAATACATAATCGGTTATCACCCGTATTGAATGGTCTATGCGGGTGATTTTTTGTGCTCTCGGCATGAGCATTGCCCATGAAGAAAAGCATTTTGGGGATTGTGATTTATGATTCATTATTTGCTGTAGATTAGCTGTAATATTGCCGCTAATTCGCTGTAAATTCGCCGCATTCTGCTGCTAATTCGCTGCTTCTTCGCTTCTTCTTCGCTTCGGAGTCGTTTGTTCTCCGTTTGTTTTCCGTTATTTTCCGTTGTTTTCCGTTGTGGAACGGAGAAATAACGGAGAACAAACGAATGTAGAACGAATATCGAACGAGAGTAGAACGGATATTGAACGGAGAACGAACGGAGATCGAACGGAGGTCGAACGGAGAACGAGCGGTGAACGAGCGATGACGAGCGGTGAACGTGCGGTGAACGTGCGGTGAACGTGCGGTGAACGTGCGGTGCACGTGCGGAGAAACCGTGTTTGGCCCATGACGAACAGCTTGTCCAGTTCTGTTTATCGGTGAGCGTTCTTGCTCGGTTGCGGGTGCAAAGTTACTGCTTTTTTGAATACCGGTTACCACTTAATGCCGGATAATGCCGGATAGTAACAGATAATGCCGGATATTGCCAGATAATAACGGATAATGACGGATAATAACGGATGTTGACGGATAATAACGGATAATGACGATTAGTGAGGTTTATGCAGCTTAAGGTTGCTTTGGTTTTGAACCATGTGGTGTCTGCTACACGTACGTATAAGTCATCCTTAGTTCATCCTTAGTCAATCCTTAGTTAATTAACTAATGCTGAACGAATAAACAACTAATACAGAACTAAGGAACGTACCTTAACCTTTTTCGTTCTTCGGACCGTGCATAAATATTCAAAAAGTAAGAAATATGGCTAATTTTGTTGCAAAAAGATTGGCAAAACGTATAAAAGGATAGATTTTGTAGGAAATTTTGGGAAAATATTTGGAAATATGAAGATTTTGTAGTAATTTTGTAGCGACTTTATGTGTGCAGTTTCTCGCGCACGTGTTGTGAGAGAGATGCGCTTACGCATAAAAGTGCAGATCTCAGCGCTCTAGGGCGGAATGTTCTGCAGGAGGCAAACTTGATTATTAACCAGTAAAAAGATAGGAAGATGACTAAGCGTTTTTTTGGTCTGGTGATTTTGGAATTTTTTGCTTTGGCTGCTTATTCTCAAGCAGTCAGTGTTCCCTATGTGATGAGTTTTGAGGAAGATTCTGTAGATTCTGCCGAGCTGGCAAACTGGCATCTAAATCCAGGTACGGCTGCAGCTAACTGCAACGACGAGTGGATGGTAGGTAGTGCAGTAAAGAGCGATGGTAAGCGTTCGCTTTACGTGCACATCAAAGACTCTACGGACAACCCAACGTTTTGGAATCATCCCAACCTGCAGTTTGCATATCGCGATTTCGTATTGCCGGCAGGTACGTTTAATATCTCGTTTGACTGGCTGAATGCCGGTCCGCAAAATGCTGCGATGTACGTAGGGTATGTAGCATTTAAGAATAACCCGAGCTCTACGGCCAATCAGGTAACAGCGAACAGCACCTCCGGCTCTATGCCGAGTGCACTTACGAGCGCCAATAACTCAGGTGCCTTATTTGGTCAATCTACCTGGCAGTCATATACTTTTCCTGCACCGCTGACTTCCAAAGCTGGTACCACCTATCGCTTTTATGTGGCGTGGGCCAATAGTTGCTTGGTGGATACGGCTGTGCTTTCAGGGTGTATTGATAATATCCAGATTACCGATGCACGTTGCCAAGCGCCTACCAATATTCAGGCCGAGTTAATTGGTTGCGACACGGTGATTCTTACTTGGAGCGGAGCCGCTGACTCCTATGAAGTTGCATATCGTAAGCAGGGACAAAACTCCTGGTCGGCCGGCTATTCTGATCCGGCTAATCCTACCTTAGCTCTTTTGGAGGGCTTGACGGAGGGCAGCTACGATTTCCGCGTTCGCGGTATCTGCCACGATGATCAGGGCAATGAGATGAAGAGCTCTTGGGCGAATTACGACGAGGAGTTTCTTATTTACTGCAAGGAACTTCACTGTATCACTTACTTTGACTTGCACGACTCGGCCACTACTTGCTATTATGGTCGTGGTTACAACGGCTATCAAACCTCTAAGAATGTGGCTTATCAGAATCAGGGCGTGATTGATTATGGTTATGAATCGGAGATGAGCCGTCATACCGTTTGCTGGGACAAAACGGCTAAAGATCCGAATACCAATGGCCTGCTAAATATCGTGCCTCAAGGCGCTATTGCTGCCGTTCGCTTGGGTAACTGGCAGGTGAACGCAGAAGCAGAAGCCGTTTCGTATAAGTACACGGTAGATTCAGCATTGTCGATTCTCCTTCTCCGCTATGCGATTGTGCTGGAGGACCCCGATCATGAGGTCGATGCACAGCCGCGTTTCGTATTGGAAATTTTGGATCAAAACGGCGACCTGATTGACCCTACCTGCGGTCATATCAACTTCGCTGCACACGCAGGTGCTGCCGGTTGGCAGACGGTTGGTGCGGGTTATAGCCAGGTGACGTTCAAAGATTGGTCAACCATCGGTCTTAACCTTGAAAACTATGTAGGTCAGCAGATTACGATTCGTTTGACTACTTACGACTGCTCCTATTCCGGTCACTTCGGCTATGCGTATTTCACGTTGGACTGCGCAGGTGCAACACTTCAAACTACGTCTTGCGGCGACAACACCTCGCTTACAGCAGAAGCCCCCGATGGCTTCAATTACTTGTGGACAGATGAAAATGGCACAACTTTGGGTACGTCAAAGACGTTGAACGTCGTCACATCTGATACGATTGAATATACTTGCCGTCTTACGAACAAGGAGGAACCTACTTGCTGGTTTGAACTTTCCGTAAAGGCTCTCCCGCAGTTCCCGGTGGCTGATTTTACTTACAAATACGACCCGCAGGATTGTAAGAACCGTGTGGTATTTACCAATAAGAGCTATATTGAGACGCGCTATAATGGTAACGTAGAAAAGCACTATGATGAACTTGCTGGCTACTCGTGGTCATTCGGTGATGGCGAGATGTCGTCTCAAAAAAACAATGTGCATATTTATCCACAGGCAGGTGGTACGTTTACGGTGTCGCTTACCGGTTGGATTGCGGAAGGTGAAGGTGCATGCCGCCAGGATACAACGCTTACAATAAAGATTCCTGCAATTGGTGATGCAAATTTATTGATAGATACTACTCTTTGTGAAGGTGAATATTTGGAGTTTGAAGGAGAACGATTAACAGAACCGGAGGTAAAGCAGTACGTGCATTCTTCTCGTGCGGGTTGTGATAGTATTATTACTTTGGATTTGAAGTTTAATAGGTCCTATAATATCACATTACCCAACGATACCGCCATTTGTGAGGATGAAGATCTTTGTATTAATGGTGATTGCTTTGACAAACAAGGTTCCGTATTTACTCGCAGGTTGCGCACAATAAAGGGTGGTTGTGATTCTATTGTTAGCATAAATGTACGCTTGTTGCCACGCTTCGATGTGGATATGAATCGTTACCCAGTGTTATGTGCAAATGAAGATTCGTGGTATATTCCCATGGATATTCTATCTGGTGATGTGGCATCATTAGATTGGATTTCTGGACCAGAAGCTCTCGCAACGGGTGTTTTTGAACCGAACTATACATTTGCTGGTACATGGCTCGAGAATTATACACAAAATACAACTGTTCTTGAGGTACCATTAAAAGACGATCCTGCTAAGATTTTGCGTGCAGGGCGATATATGTTTACGATGGTACCGCATTTACAGGAGGGTAATTGTGCTGATGAAGTAGAAGTGATTCTGGAAGTGCGTTATCCAATTTCCATTATGATTATGCGTGAATCGGTAATTTATATTTTGAATAAAGAGTCCAATGGTGGGTATGATTTTTCAAATTGTACCTTCCAATGGTATCACAATGGTGAGATGATGGATGGTTATACCAAAGATCAAGTGGATTTGAATTATTTACCCGAAGAAGGTAAACGCGGATATTATGAATGTTTGATAACGGATACCATAAGCAATATAAGTTTGTTTACGTGTAAGTTTTATGTATCTGATCCCTCTCTTGACCCAGTGGGATGGCAGGACGTAGAGTCAAACTTGCAGATTGGTTCTACTTGCGTTGAACCAGGTGAAGAAATATTGCTTAACCAATCAGGTGAAATACGTTTATATGACAGCTTAGGTCGATTGTTGGCCTATTACAATATGACAGGAGTGCCTGCTCCTGTAGTGTTGCAAGCTCCTTCTATCTCTGGTGTTTATCTTCTTAATGTGAATGATAATACTGTTCGTTTCATAGTGAAATAAATCTCAGCCATGTTGAAAAATCGCGTAAATATCCTATATATTTTATTGTATCTAACTTTTGTAGTTTCCTTATCTGCAGAAGCCAAGAAGCATTATACGTATAGTACTCGTCCGAACCATTTTATAACGATGTCTGTTGCAGGAGGCTATTCGTCGTTTATTGATATAGAGAGTCCTGTTGCTAGTAATAATGGCATCTCGTTAACAAAATTGCCCGGTGCAGCTACTATAGGGAGCATTGGTTATGAGATGCGCTATCGTCGTTGGATTTTAGGTCTAAATGCCAATATTGATTATACATTGTCTCGTCATAGTATTGCGCATTTTTCGCAAACGTTTGATAACTATGTGGATAACGTACCGTCGATATCTACTAATTGGAATGGTCAAACCATGCAGTATATTGATCGTGGTTATAGTCCATTGTCATATACTTATGACTATTATGACTACGTTGAGTCGCAGCAAACGATGCACGTTTCTGCTCATTTATATTCTGGAGCGAATATTGGGCAGTATTGCTACGCACTTGTAGGAGTACGTTTTTCTTTACCCTTGAAGTCCACTTGTAAAGCGGGTTTTAATTTGAGTACGATTAAAGTGTATCCCAATACGAATACTCCTCAATCGCAATATGGTAATCAATCAAATATCCGTTATGAAATTACAAATCCCAATGGTTCGGGAAATATTTACAAATATATGCTGTCTCCTTCCGTTGAGTTTGGTGCTCGTTTGCGAATACCATCTAATTCGGGTCGAGTAGGAATGAGATTAGGCGTGTTCGCAGAGTGGGGAATCCCCTTGGAAGTAAACAAAAATATGTTGGACTTAATAGACTATTCTATTATTCATAGTAATGTGGTAACAAAACAATATCTTCAAAATCTCCCCAATGATTGGGTGAATGTTACCGGTGTCGAAGTTCCGGATAAACAACAACTTGAATCAGGCTTGATAGTCAATTCTGTTCTCAATACGAACCTGATTAATCATGCAGGGGCTTTGTCAATTACTCAGTTGACGATTGGTATCAAGTGGACAATTTTATTCAATGTGACTGCTCCGCGTCATTATTGCGTAATATGTGAAGATTAATAATATGCACTAAACATAAATGTGATGAAAGTCTCTATCAAAATATGTCTGATAATGCTCCTCTTGATGAGCACGGTTTCTTTCCATGCTGCCCCACGTACGTATAATTCGGAGCGACATGATTTTATCTATTTGACTACCAATTTTGGGTTCCAAAGTTTGTTGGACGATAAACAATTGAATAACCAATATATGAATAAATATATGGGTGGTGGTTGTGAAATTGGAGTGGGTTATCGCTATTATCAGGATAAGTTCATTTTTCAAACGGGATTATCGGCTCATTATGGCTCATATACAATGAAGTTACCGGATGTTCAATCGGGAGTAGGCTTCTCTATTGTTAATCGAATGGATGTACTTCATTCAGGTGAGATAATCTTACCATTTATGTTAGGAGCTGAAGGATATCGCGTATATTTCTTGGCGGGTCCTAAGATTGGTTATAGGTTTTATGGTAGCGCTTTGCCGAAAGCAGATGTCGTTGGATTACCAATAAACCTTGTGAGTGCTAAACAAGACTTCCGTTATGATTGGAATTTTATGGGAGCAATTGAAATTGGCTTCCGTTTGGGTGATGTGTATAAAGAAAAAGGTGCGGATGTGCCGTATTCTATGAATCGATATTATCTTGCGCTGTTTGCAGATGGTGGCGTCATTCGGAAAAATACCTTTTATCCTCCTTGTGACATGATTGAAAGTCAGGGGGGAACTACTACCGTACTGAATCCTGTAATGTCAACGAAAGACTACATTGAGCGCATGTATGGAAATTTCTCGGTAGGTATCAAATTTACGGTTTTATTTGAGGTGGCCAACGATGGGGCCTGTGTAATATGTAAAGAACATAAGAGAGAAAAGTTTGATTGGTAGTACTGAGAGGTTTATACTTTCCCTTTATGTGTTTCTTATTTCGTTCATCAGAAAATATTCAAAAATATAAATTTAGATAAGTATGAAAAGAATTCAAAATTTTTGTTTGATTTTGACTGTCTTTTTGGTTGTTGCTCAAGATTTAAAATCGCAAATGATTTATTCGTGCGATTTTGAGAATGCTACAGACCGAGCTGCTTGGACACTCAATTCCAAACCAGTTAACCGTCCGAACTTGGCGCTCGAAAATAATTGGTATTTCGGTGCTCCAGGTCAGTTTGGTACAGCGGGTCAATACGGCTTGTATATTTGTAGTGATACTACAACGGGTAAACCCATATATCAAGGAACGGGCAATATGTTCGTTACGGCATATGTGGATCTACCTGCACTTACCGCCACACCTCACACCATTCGATTCGATTATCGATTGGCTGGTAGCGTAACGGCTAAGTTGGATGTGTGGTGGGTGCCGCAAACCGTGAATCCGGTGTCGAATAACTCGCCCGCACCGAACTATGGCGGATCTAAAAATGGTGTAAAATTGGCATCGTCCTTATATGGCTCTGCTACTTGGAAGTGCTTCAACTATGTATTTACGCCAGGAACTACAATGACGGCTCCCGGACGTTTAGTGTTTGTATGGATAAGCTCGGCTGGCGCTGCCAACCCGCCCTCTGCCTGCATAGATAATATCGAATTGTTTCAAGGGGAAGGCTGTACACCGGCTCCTACCAGCCTTGCCTATAATGACCGTATGAAATTGTTCTCTTGGTCGGGTAGCGCTGCCCAATATGAGGTGTGCAGCTATAACCAAACGAAGGATCAGCTTACACCAATCACTACGGTCAATACCACCAATGCTGCTATGCAGTTTACCGACGAAGGTCATTATGACCTGTATGTGCGTTCGGTTTGCCCGGATGGCTCCCATTCGCAGTGGGTACAGATGTCGCATTTCGCTTGGATTCCAGGATTGCGCTGTATTGACTTCTTCGATTTTGGCGCCAGTTTGATGAATACTGGTATCTGCTACGTCGGTACTCATACCAATAGTACGTCTCATACTTCGCTGACGTTCTCGAATACGCCTCAAGTAGTGGATTTGGGCAGTGGTTCGCCGCAGAGTATGCATACTTTGCATACGGACTTGGGTGAGATTGACCCCAATACTACGGTAAATGGTGGTTTAAAAACAGTACCGGATGGAGAAATAGCCTCCATTCGTTTAGGAGCATATACTAACTCGGGTGAGGATGCCCGAATAGAATATAAATACCGCGTTCCGCCCGGACAGGTGTCGCTTGTGGATTTGCAGTATGCTTGTGTGCTTAACTCCGGTGGCCATGGCGAGGAGAACCCGTTCTTCCAACTGGAGATTCTTGATGCGAAAGGCCGTCAGATCCCTGGTTGTACACATGCATATTTCGTAGCAGACCAGAGTGGAACGGCTGGATCGGGATGGCATCAAGAGGGCGACATCTTCTGGTGCGATTGGAAAAAAGTAACGTTCTCGCTGAATAAGTACGGCGGCCAGATGCTTACTATTCGTCTTACCGCTTCGCGTTGTATCTTTGATACACACTTTGGCTATGCGTACTTTACGCTCAACTGCCGCGATGGTGGTATGCAAGGTATCTCATGTGGTGATTTCTCTACTGACCATTTCAAAGCACCTTCGGGTGACTTTAACTACCGCTGGTATTATCAAACGGATACGCTCCGCACCAATGTGCTGAGTGAGGATAGTGTGTTCAACATCTCTATCAATAGCGATACGGTGTATGTACTTGAGGTAATCAATAAGGAGAAGGTGGATGGCCAGTATTGCTCGTATGAGTTGGTGGCTGACCCCAACCCACGTTTCCCGATTGCGCAAGTTACGCGCGAATCCATTACGCATGAAGGTTGCAAGAATATTGTGCAATATAAGAATACGTCGTATGTGGCAGTTATTAATCGTGTAACCAAAGAGCCTATAGTTTCCGATAAAGATACCATCGATAACGTAATTTGGGACTTCGGTGGTTTAGGAGAATTGGAGACCTTGGATAGTATCGTTTCGTTTGAATTCCCAGCAGAAGGTGGACAATATATAGTAACTGCTCGTGCTTCAATGAGTGGAGGCGTTTGCGATTCGGTATGGACTGATACGCTCAACTTGCCTGATCTAACTCAACAGACTGTTGTTACGAACGTGGAGTTGTGTAAGGGTGAAAAGTTCACTTATCATCATCCATCAGGGAATATTGAAATTACTGAGAACTTCACGGATACCGTATTTGGCCTAAATCAGTATGGTTGTGATGCTTTATCCATCACAAACGTACTATTCCACGATACGGCTCGATACACGTTAAGCGATACGACCATCTGCTATGGTGATACAATTTGCCTTGAAGGGGATTGTTTCGATCAGCTTGTAAGTGGTAATCTGTATCATCCGCTTCGTACGGCATTGGGATGCGATTCGTTGGTAATTCTGCCAGTAACAGTAATGCCAGAGGTTGCTCCTTCTATCGTTTTGACTCAAATGTCAGAAACAGTAATGAACTCAACGGTTGAGTTCAAAGGTAGTGGTTGGTCATATTACACCATTAATGGAGGAGAACAAAAATACGATAGTATTATTTTTAGAGGTTTGGATGCAGGATCTTATGAGGTAACGTTCTATAATGAAATAGGTTGTGATTCTACTACAACTTTTGATTTATTGGCTCCCTGTTTGCGTGATTTGATTTTCCAGCGTTGGAACGACGTGCTCTCTATCAAGAACCCTGAAAGTCAAGATCCTCAAATGAATAGTGGACGAACCTTGAAGTTCCTCTCTTATCAGTGGAAGAAAAACGGTGTGGATATCGAGAATGCTACGAAGTCATATTACTACGAAGAAGGTGGCCTCACCATTGGTGCTCATTATACTTGCGTAGTGATGCTTGAAGACAGCACAATCGATGAGACCTGTCCGTTTATCCCGGAAAATGCGGCTCGTGGTGTAAGTGTAAGCCCCACTCGTACTGCAACCGGTCAGATGATTCACGTTGACGCTCCTGAGGCTTGTACGCTCTTTGTATATAATACGATGGGTGTGCTGATGGGCACCGTTGCGATTGAAGCAGGTGATAATTATGTAATGTCACCTTACAGCGCTGGCGTTTATATTCTGAACTTCCAGTTTGCTGAATATGCACAGCAAGTAAGAATCTCAGTTTCTGAATAATCCACGCAAATACGATTAGATTATGAAAAAATATCTCTATTATAGTATTTTGGTTGCAATCTTGGTAAGTGGTAGCATGAGCGCAATGGCTGCCAAGAAAAAAATGTCCGATCGCCGTAAGTACAGCCAAGACATCCATTTGGTTAGCTTCTGGGGAGGCGCGGGTTATTCCGGACTTGTAAACAACTACAGCAAGAGCGATAACCTCGGTTTTACGTATGATCTTACGAGTGGTACGTATAAGCCCCAGTTCCTTGGTGGAGGCGGCGGTATGATTGGAGTAGGGTATGAACTGCATCATAAGAAGTTCATTTTCTCCGTTGGTCCGGAGTTCCGCGTGCTGTCTTCTCGTGATAATTTCCATATGCTCGATGCAAACGGCGAGAAGTTTAGCATGATTGACTATACTCATCCCGAATATTCCTCCATGGTTCAGCACTTCGATATTCAAAGATATCACGAGACGAACGTGGTAGGTCAGATTATGTTGCCGATTATGTTTGGTGCGAACTTCGAGAAGTTCTATTTCCTTGCAGGTGGTAAGGTGGGCTATTCGATTTTTGGTCATTACCATCAGCGCGCCAAAATTACGAGCTCCGTAACCGACGAAATGGCAGTAGATGACTGGTATGAGATTTATTCGCATTTTCTGCAGAAGGAGCAGCTCGGTAAGCACCCTCTCTATCAGCAGGTAGATGGTATTAAGCCTACGTTTAAGGGTAAAAACAACTTCGGTCTGGATGCTACTGTAAGCGCAGAGTTTGGTGTGAACATCAACGAATTTATGTCGGCTACTTGGCAGAAGGAGAACATGAAGAAGAAATACCCCTTACACATGCGTGCGGCCGCGTTCATAGATTATGGTATCCCCAATATGTATGCCATGTCGCTCGCAAAAGCCAATCAAACGAACACCGACATGCTTACGTTCGTGCCCGGTGTAGATGATGGCGGCTATGCTGTAGAAAAGTTCTTCACTACATCTGTGCATAAATCGCAGATTGCTCGCGGCGCAGGTGCGTTTAACGCACGCGTCAACAGCTTACTTGTTGGCGTGAAGTTTACGGCTTTGCTTCAGCTCAATAAGCCGAAGATTCCGAATCCACGTCTTCTCTTCTGGGTTACGGATGCCTTTACGGATAATCAACCTACTAAGTCGATTGCTCGTGTGGCTGTTCATCAGCAAGGTCGCAAACGTCCGCAGCAGAAGGCTATGAAGCGTGATGGTAAGTTGGCTCCGCGTTTGTATAGAGGTATGTATAAATTCTCAGCTACCGCTCCGGGCTATCTGGATAGTGATACCATTCAGTTTGATCACCAGCAAGACTTGAAGGATACTATCCACTTCGCTCTTATTCCGGTACCGAAGAATGTATTCTATATCCACGATGCCAATACCGAGGCATTGATTCCGGCATCGATTACGCTGATATCGCATGAGTCAGAGGATAAGCGCTCTGGCAGCACCACAGCAGAGCAAACGAGCTTGGAGATGAGCCTCAAGTATGGCAATACCTATGACGTTGTGGTTAGTGCTCCGGGTTATCACTCTGATACCCTTGCGCTCTCTGACCTCTACGACCAGAACGTGAATTATTACTTGCGTCCGATCATCCGTGTACGTCATAAGTTGATTCTTAAGCACATGTACTTCGCTACGGATAAGACGGATATTCTGCCGATGTCAGAAGATGATATTCTTACGCTCTATAATTTCTTGAAAGACAACCCGAAGATTCGCGTATTGATTACCGGTCATACCGACTCGCAGGGCTCTGAAGAGCACAACCAGAAGCTCTCTGAAGGCCGAAGCGAAAGCTTGAAGAACGAGATGATCAAGCGTGGTATCGCTGCTGACCGTATGGAAACGGATGGTAAGGGCGAACTCGAACCGATTGATACGAATGCTACCGATGCTGGCCGTCAGAACAACCGCCGCGTAGAGGTAACCGTATTGAACGAAGAAGAGGCAGAAGAAGATATCTTCTAAATAAACGTATAGTTTATTATTATCAAAACGATTAGAAAAATAGTATTGTTGACGGCTGCTATGCTATTGGCATGGCGGCCGTTGATTCTTGCTGCTGAAGAGGGTGAGAGGTGGCTGGATTGCATTGATTTTGCTAATCTTACGAATAGTGCTACTTGTACTTGCTACAGCGGTACGGTAGATAATCCAATGGCTCAGATGGGGGTTGTGGATCGTGGCTCTTCAAACGAAGAGTCGCGCCATACGGTGCATACCAGTAGCAGTGAGACCGACCCTCGTACGGGCAGCAACTTGCATACTGTGCCTGCTGGCGAACCGTCATCAGTTAGATTGGGATCTTGGATTGATGGTGATTGGGGTGGGGCTATCGAGTATGCTTATACGCCCACCTTGGAAGATGGCGATATGCTGATTTTGCGCTATGCAGTAGTGTTTGATACCCCGCGCAGCGGCCATGAGGAGAATGAGTTGCCGCATTTCATGCTTCAGGTTTTGGATGATGCAGGTAATCCCTTGGGAACAGAGCCGTGTTTCTTTGCTGATTTTCGTCCGCAGTCCGTATCGCTCAATGCGCTGACAGATGGATGGCATACCCATCCATATATGGATCCCGATACGCATAAGCCGGTGATGATTGTATGGAAAGAATGGACTACGGTGTTCTTTTCACTTCGCGATTATGTAGGCGAACCGCTTCGTATTCGTTTGCTGGTCCAAAACTGCTCGCTGAAAGAGCATTTTGCGTATGCTTATTTTACCATTCATTGCGAACGTGCAGCCTTCTATGGGCTGGATTGCGGCATGCCCTCTACGCATTTTGAGGCCCCCGTAGGTTTTGACTATCGCTGGTATAAGAAATTTGCGCCGGAAGCTACAATAGGCACGGAGCATATTTTGGATTTACAAGCAGGCGATACGGCTGTGTATTGCGTAGATATTCTCTCTAAAACAGGTTGCTCCATAACTCTTGAGGCAGACCCGCAGCCGGACCTGACACCACAACTTGAACTGGCTATAGATAGTTTGTTTGCTGCGTGTGCAGATGGCGATTGGATGGTACCGTTTACGATAGCTAAAGGCAGTTGCGATTCAGTCGTTTTGATAGCACAACATAAGGCTATACAAGCCGGATTCCATGCGCGCTATGTGTGGCGCGATGGCGATCCCCAGCCCTGGACTATCGACCTGCCGGACCTTACCGATAATAATGCGATGCTTAGGGTGGGTAGTTATCCCTTTATACTGAAGCCCTACAGTTCGGAGGTGGTTTGCGGCGAACCAGCACAGCAGGAAATCGTATTGCAGTTGCGCTATCCATCGTTCACCACGGTGCAGCGTGGGTCGTATATTTTCCTTAAGAATGCGGCCAATAATGGCGGATATGAATTTGCAGGATGTACGTTTCAGTGGTATCAGAATGGTGAGCCAGTCCAAGGTGCGACGAGCAGTCAGTTGTGCGTAGGCGATGCCCCTGAGGGCTCGGAGTTCTACTGCGTGATTACTGACACATGGGGCAATGTGGCGGCTACCTGTCCAAAGGTATGGCAACAGCCTGTATTTACTGGTGTGGCAGACCAAGAGAGCAGCACTAATGGCAACCCTTCTCGCTGTGGCTTTTTGCTTCAGCAAGGCCAAACAATTCGATTGGCGGATACGCAGTCCGCATACTTGTATGATGCGGCTGGCAGGCTGATATTGTCGGCTTACGATACGGCTGGTAACTTGCAAATAGCAGCGCCCCAAGCAGGCGTATATATTTTAAAAGCGGATACTTACGTTACGCGTGTAATAGTCAAATAGCAGCATGAAGCAGATTAGTGTCGTTTGGGGAATCTTGCTTTGTGCTGCCAATGCACTGGCCGGAGGTTATGGGGAACGCTTATCCCATCGGGGAGTATTGGAAATTGGAGTAGGGGAGTGCAACACGTTGACCTCTTCTGCATCTGCCGATTTACTGGTAAAGGATATGGCAGGGATAGGCGGCCTGATTGGGATAGGCTATGAGATGGCGCGAGGACCAATCTTTGGTGGTATAATGGTGCATACTGATTATTCGTTGATGCGTCAGCAGGTAAAAGACTATGATGAAGTGCGCGTGGGTTATGTAGATAAACTTCCCGATCCAGCAGAGGTGCGCTATCATTATTGGTATGACTATTTCGTGGAGACGCAGCGCCAATGGAGCGTAGGGGCAATGCTGTATATGGGTGGCGAACTGACCGCCAATTGGTATATGCTGGGCGGTCTGAAACTATCTACGATGATCAGCGCTGATTTCCTTACCCACGTGTCGTTCTCTACGTGCAAGCAATATAGCGATATTTATGGTTCGGAAGGCGAATGGGTAGATGTGATTGAATCTTGGGCGGCCGATGGCAATTATCCCACCTATACCATCACGCGTGTTCCTTGCGAACAATTTACATGGGGAAATTCTACTCCGAATAATAATCATCCGATGCGGCTCAGGCTTGCACCCGAAATAGAGATAGGGTGGAAACAAGCTCTCCCTATTAAAGAGATGCCTGTTGAGATGCGCATTGGTGCGTATGCCGAATGGAGCTTCCCGCTGGTTTCTACCAATGAGCATAGTTTAAATCTTGTGGATTATTCCCAATTAGAGAACAGGAGAAATGCCGATGGGTTGATTCTTATTCCTGATAATCAGCCACAACTCGCTGATTTGCTCCGCTTCAATTCTGTACTCAATAGCCGCTATATAAGCCATCGTACGCTGCTTTCCATTACGGAGCTGTCAGTAGGAATCAAACTTGCTTTCGTGCTGAATGCCGGCGATGGTAATCGATATCGATCTGCCAGCAGGAAGAAAGATTGCAACTGCTTATAGATACTATCCGATACATTGCCTATTGAACCCATTTTGAGGGCTCTCTCATAGTATTGAGGGAGCTTTTTTTGTGTTTTAGCTTATGAATATTTATAAAAAAGACTTATAAAATGGCGTTTTAGTTAGCAAAACGTAAGAAAAAAGCCTGTTTTTGTAACTTTTTGCTAAAAAAGTTTGTGAGATTGATTTTTTTTTTGTACTTTTGCGAGTCGTATCATATACCGCAACATCTCGTGCGCGTACTCGCGTGCACGTGATATTATTAAAGGAAGACAAACGCAAATAACCATATTTATTAACTAATTTTTACTGACATGAGAAAAACTATCCTCTCGATTTTGGCAGTGATGCTTATGAGTGTGCTGCCTTCTTTTTCGGCTATTCAGTATTGTCTGTCGCCGGAAGGATTTGAGACAGGTGTGATTCCTGCAGGATGGACCCAAGAGAACGTCAATGGTACGGCTCTTTGGACCGTAGAAGGTGGCGTAAACGCCAATCTTGGTTTGCCTAAGGGCGCCAAGAGTGGAGATTATCGCGCTGTGCTCCGCGGTACGTCGGGTCAGATTGAGGGCTTCGTTACGAAGCTCATCACTCCTGCTATGAACCTCACTCAGGCTTATAATCCACAGCTTGTTTTCTCTCACGCACAAGTAGCACGCTTCGGTTTCTTTGATACCTTGCGTGTTTACTATCGTGTGAATGCTACTGCTCCGTGGCAGTCGCTGGTGGAATATACCTCACCGGTTACTACTTGGAAGACGGAGACGATTCTTCTCCCCGGCTATCAGCAGGGTACTGCTTATCAGTTGGCGTTTGAAGCATCGGATCATGCTGGCTTGGGCGTTGTGCTCGATGATATCAGTGTCTATCCCGCAACCCAGTGCCAGGATGCGAGCATCCAGAACATTGCTGTAACGTCAACTACTGCGACCATCAGTTTGGTCTGCAATGGTTCGTACAACAACTTTGAAGTGGTTGTATCTGAAAACCTTATCAACGATTGGACGGCATTTGATCCTGACTCCGTTGATTTCTATACTATTACTGAAGATTACGATGTAATTGTTGACAGTCTGGAGTCGTATCAAACCTATTACGTGTATGTACGTACGGATTGCGACGACAACCTTTCCGGTTATACCAATTGGGTACGCGGTACGTTCAAGACGTCTCGCTTGGTAGATCTTCCGTATGTAGAAACATTTGAAACAACTGAACCTATTGGCAACAATCTCAACTTCGGTAGTCCCGTTGGTTGGATTTGCGGAGGTCTGAAGGGAGTGAATATGCCTGCAGTGTATAAGGGCTCTTCCACTTCTGATAAGAACAATTGTTCGGTTGACTCTACTAACTATCTCGCATTCGGCGGTGCGCTCTCTACGAATGTTGTTCCGGTAGGGGCTGATAGTGTTCAGTATGCCGTTTCGCCCGAGATTAATGGCAACCTCGCTAATTGCGAATTGGACTTCTGGGGTACCGTGTATAACTATTATTATTCCGGTTTAACCCAGTATGCTGCTGAGCTCGCTGTAGGTATCATGACCGATCCGAACGATCTTGGTACACTCGAGGTAATCGAGACCGTAAAGATTGACAACGCTCTGCAGTTCAAGCATTTCCACGTTTCCTTTGCCGGTTATACGGGTGCAGGTAAGCATATTGCTCTCGTTTCGCAGTCGAATAAGGAGAACGTGTTCTTTGTGGATAACTTCAGCGTTAAGGAAGTAAATATATCTGTTCCTTGCAATATTCGCGCTACCGAAGTATTGCCTACCGGCTTTACAGTAACGCCTCAGTTGCATGGTGCCGACTCTTGGAATCTGAAGGTTGCTACGGAATATACGCGTGACCCCGCTTCGCTGGCAGACTCTGTTTGCCTTGTGAATCAAACGGGCCTTACAACTGTTAACTATTTGGTTCAGCTTCCGGAGACCGAGATTGCAGGTAAGATTGTGTTGATTTACGTGCAGGCTGTGAAGAACGGTGTGACTTCTGAATGGGCATTCCCGCTCACGCTCCGCGTTCCTACCTCTACCGTTGTTCCGCTGAACCTGACGTTTAATGCCGGTTCGTTTGAGACCCTCGCACTGAAGGACCTCGTGAACGAGCGTCATGCCAATAACACTACCAACTCGCCGGCTGTATTTACGAGTCCGATGAAATCGTTTGGTATGTATCCTACTACGAGCGCTGTTGCGCCGCTTCACGATGGTGCTTACTTGCTCTTGAATGGTATCGATAACTTCATCGCTCTCCCGTATATCAATGATTTGACCGGTTTGGAAGTTACGTTCCGTTTGTCAGCAGGTAGTGAATCCTTCGCAGGATCCAGCCGCGTGGCTGTAGGTGTAATGACCGACCCGTATGATCTCTCTACCTTCAATGAGATTGCTCGCTACGATGGTCCTACCGGTAGTTATCAGAAGGTACGCGTAGATTTGGCTGCTTATACCGGAACGGGCCATTATGTAGCTCTCCGTGCACTTGCACCTGTTACTCCGAATGCCAATTACGGCAGCCGTAACTGCATCGATAACCTCATCGTGCAGCCGCTCAGCACATGCTTTGATGCTGAAAATATCAATGCTACTGCAGAAGCGCGTACGGCAGTCATCCGTTGGACGCCCGGTGGCATGACCGGATTCCTCGTTAAGGTATATACCGACGAAGACCGCACCGAACTGGATACTATGATTCTGAAGACCACCGCAGCAGCTGCTACGGCTGACAGCGTTGTGCTTACGAATCTCACGCCGTACACCTATTATTATTATACTGTGCAAACCATTTGTGGTACGGATACCCTTATTACGGAAGATGCGTATTCGTTCATGACCAAGTTGGGTGTACCGTTTAAGGAGACCTTTGAGGGCCTTGTAGGTTCTGCTATTCTTCCTATGGGATGGGATAACACCGAGGGTACTGCCAGTTCGACCTACGCATTCCAGCGTTATGACTACAGCGGCAACCCGAATAAGTGCTTACGCTTTAATTCGTATAGTGCACCAGCAGGAGCCGACAACTATCTGGCTACGCCGTCAATTATGCTTGATGGCGCCGATGCTATGCGCTTGTCGTTCGATTATAAGAACCCGGCTGGTGGTGACTTTGAGGTACTCTATGCACTCGATGGCGACACCAATCGCACGCAGATCTTCGCAAATCTTACGAATCAGTATGATTATGTAACCAAGAACTTCGACCTCACGCCGTTTATCGGTCACAGTATCGTGATATATTTCCACGCTACGAGTAACTGGGGCAACGGAGATGCTTATGTATATCTGGATAACGTAGGTATTAAGGCTATCGATCCGAACTGCATTGGTATGGGTACGCTCACTGCTACTAATGTTGGTGAGACTGAAGCTGATATCACGTGGACGGTAGGTGGTGTACAAGAAGCTTATCTGAAGGTTACCGAAATGGGTGATACCACGGCTCTGTTTGAAGGTGTAGTAACCTCGAGCCCGCATCATCTCTCCGGCTTGACGCAGAATACCTTCTATGAGGTGCTCGGCTATCAGCCGTGTGGTACGCAGGATACGCTCATTACTTATTTCAAGACCAATTGTGCTCCGATTAGCGTAGAAGATTTCGCTACGGAAACCTTCAGCGATGAACTGAACTTCGAATGTTGGCGTTCGGGCGTCTTTGATACTTCTGGCGTAGGATCTACCTATATCTTCGAGCCGAGCGTTTCCTATATCAATGGTTTAGGAAATGTGCTCAAACTTGAAAAGAGACAAAATTCTGCGGATAATGTCTATGGTAATGGCTATTATGCTATTCTTCCTGCCCTTACGATTGATTCCATTAGTAAGTATCAGGTTGTATTTAATGCTGCTACGAGCAGAGGTGATACGGCTAACTTGCATTCGCTTCAGGTGGGCGTAATCACGAATCCGGAGGACCCCTCTACGTTTGAGCTGATTAAGGAAATCAACCTTTCGTATGCTGCTGATAGTCTCCACATGAAGCAATATGCGGTTTCGTTTGCAGATTATCTTGGCGACTACGAGGGTGGCTTTGGTACGAACGTGATCTTCATGGTTTCGGCTGATGCTTATCACTCCAATGTAGCGTATATCGACAACGTACGTCTTATGGAAGCAACAAGCTGCCCGCAGATTCTTGACATGGAGCAGACTGCTCAGTCTTGCACTTCTGTCACGCTTACCTGGTCAGGTACGGCATCGGAATATGATGTAATACTTACGGAAGACTTGTGCAACCCGGATACCGTTGTCAACCCGGCATACAGCCAAACCGGACTTACCGATACTACGGTTTCATTCACGAATCTGCCTGCAGGCGTAACGTATTTTGCGTTTGTTCGCGGTATTTGCGCAAATGGCGATACCTCCAATTGGTCGAGCTACACACTCGCAAGCACTTCTTACGGAACGCCGTTCCTCGAGACTTTCGACCAGATGACTCCTTACCCGCAGGATGAATGGAAGGTATTCACTGTATCAATCAATGCAGGTGAAGATTTCAATACCACCGGCTTTGTTCCGAACACGAGCTCTTATAAAATGAGTATCCAGAATGTGGATTCTCGCTTGACCAATATGGCCGGCAAGGCGGCTCGTACGGAGGTGTACGCTTCTTCTTACAACGGCTTCCTCCAGTCGCCGATTATCGACCTGTCGAATGTGGATAGCGGTATGGGTGTCAACCTCAGCTTCCGCATAGGTATGGTTGCATACTCCTCTTCTACTGAGTTGTCAACCAACTTCTCGGGTCGCAGCTTCCGCGTATATGTAAGCGAAGATGGTGAGAACTTCAAGGCTACTGACGTAACGGAATGGAATTGCGATGGCACGGGCGATTATGAATATGTATCGCTGGGTACCTCGGATGCAGAGAAAGTGAATGTTGACTTGAGCAAGTATGCTGGTAAGAACATTTCACTGGGCTTCTACTCTGGTTCATCGGTTAGCCAGCCGGACGCTTATCTCTATATTGACTCGGTTGCAATTGCAGCTTACGACAACAGCTGTCTGCCTGTTTCGCGCATCAGAACGAACGTTGAGGCTAACAGTGCGTCTGTAACTTGGAATAACAACACTCCGGGAGTGAGCGTAATCGTTGAGCTTTCGGATAACAGCAATTTCTCTACGATTCTTAAGCATGACTCGCTTGTTGGCGATAGCGTTAATTATTCTGAATTAGGCTATTTCACTACGTATTACGTACGTATTAAACCGGCATGTGCTGACGAATGGGTGACTACGAAGTTCACTACCAAGTATGGTGTACCGTATACGGAGACCTTCAATGCAAGCAATTCGTATCTACCTGCAGGATGGGAACGTCTCGAGGGTGATTTGCTGGCAGGTACTACGACTGCTTCTACCTACGCTTGGTCACTTACAACCACGCCTGGTGGCGGTCTTACGGACAACCATGTTTACTGCTATACCAATACGCAATCGAGCTACAGCACGGGCTTGCTTACTCCGCGTCTGTTGTCTCTCGTAAGCCCGGATGTATATTTGTTGCAGCAAACAGGTTACGACCTGATTCTCTCTTACGATATGGCTATGACTACTTCTGCCAGTGGCACGGCTTCTCCTGAACGCGCTCGCGTAAAAGGACATAGTTTCAATTTGTGCATCATGGCTACAGGCGATACGGCTTGGACGGTACTCCAATCGTGGAAGGATACTGCTATGCTTGAGATTCCGGCTATTGCAGAGCAACAAACGGTTGATCTCTCTGCGTATGCAGGACAGACGGTTCGTTTGGCATTCTTTGCAAGCTCGGATACTACTTCTACGTCAAGCTCGGTATATCATCATATTGATAATATCCGTTTGCGCCACGTTAATCCTAACTGCGCTACGCCGGTGGCTCATGTCGTTTCTTCTGCTCAGACCACTGCTACCGTAGGTTGGGATGCCGAAACGGGTGCTCAGTATGTAGTTGAGCTATCTAAGATCGAGTCGTTTGCTTCGATTCTTGATTCTGTGACTACTACGGATTCTACGGCTACGTTTAGCGGCCTCGAATCTGCAGACGAATATTATGCTCGCGTGAAGAAGATTTGCAGCGCAGGCAATGAGTCTGGCTGGTCGGAGCCTGTGGAGATTCGCACGAAGTGTGTTGCTTTTGCGGAATATCCGTGGACCGAAGATTTCAGCGCTTATCCTTCCGGTCCGCTTACTGATCCTTGCATGGTAAACGAGCATTTGACCGGTTCGGGTACTCGCGTATTTGAAGTTACTACTTCCTCTATTGGCGGTAATAACACGAAGAAACTGATGCTCCCGGATATGTCAAGTGGTACAATGACGCTGCTCTCGTTGCCTTTGATGGCATTCGATTCTACCTATCTGTATGAGTTGTCGTTCTCTGTTTACCGCAGCGCATCATATTCGAGCTACACGGATGAAGGTGTTCGCATCTATTTGGGCGAAAACCCAGCTATTGATGCAACGGCTCAAGAAATTGTATTTGTTCCGCGTGAACCTAACGTTGAGGTTCCAGGCTTGATTCCTGCTGAAAGTGGCAGTGGCTGGTACACCTACAATTTCACTTTCCGCGCTTCGGGTGAGAAGAATTTTATTCTCCGCGGTGAGAGCAAGTATGGTGCATCTACGTATTTGGATGACTTCGTAGTGAGCGCATTTACGAATACGCAGACAATCCGCAATGCAGAGTTTGGTGGTGCTACGCGCAACACGATGACTCTCTCTTGGACGCTTGTAGATAACTCCATCTGCCATGATGCAGAAGTGGTTATCAGTACGACCGAACTTGATTCGGCTCAGCTCGAAGCTGCTGATAAGATTCAGGTAAGCAACGCTACGGAATATACGTTCAGCGGTCTCGTTCGTGAAACAACGTACTATATGTATGTTCGCACCATATGCGACGGCGTATATGGCGGATGGGCTTCAGCTTCCGGCACGACGACTGGTCTCGTAAACGATATTCAGGCTGCAGTAGGTAACGGTTCGGCTTCTGCTACTTTGATTGTAACCTCTTATGGTAATACCTATTCGCAGCATATCTATACGGCTCAAGAACTTTCTGCAGCAGGCGTAGCAGCTGGTCCGATTCAGAGTGTTGCATTTGATTATACGGGTGCATCATCTAACTATGATAAGACGCAGACCATCTATATCGGTACGACCACGCAGACAGAATATACAGGGGCTGAATCAACGGATTTCATTCCGAATCTTCAGATTGTAAATGGTCCTACGCTTCGCTCGTATGTGCCTGGTTGGGTAACCTATACGTTTAATCAACCTTTCATCTGGGATGGTTCGAGCAATATCGTTGTAGGTGTGCTTACGAATGGTGATGGCACGCATATGGGTTCTTCTGGATGGTCTACCAATGGTACAAACGTAACCGCAAATCGCACGATTTATCGCTACAAAGATGCAGCAATCATTGATGTGACTAATTTGTCAGCGGTTAATAATGGTTCTGCTTCAAGTATTCGTCCGAATGCCAAGTTCGGTCAGCAATTCACTTTGGAGGCATGTCCGGCTGTAGATACCATTGTGGCTTCGTATATCGGACGTGGTACATCGGAGATTCTCGTTAGCTGGACGGCTTCAGAGGGCGATTATGTGGCTGATTACGATGTATTCATCACCGATCAAGCAGATGTTGATCTCGCTACGATCACGCCGCAATATACGGTTGACAGCCTCAGTTTGCCGATTACTGGTCTTACGGATGGTACTCAATATTATATCTACGTACGCGCGAACTGCGATGCCGATGGTCATAATGATGGTATCAGCCAATGGGCAATGACGACCATTACCACCAACTTGAGCTGTATGCCAGTGAAAGATATGGCCGTAACGTTCTTGAATACCAACCACGTTCGTGCTACTTGGAATAAGTACACCGAAGAGCAGGAAACGGACTTCCGCTACGTGCTTTCTCCTGTTGAACTTGATTCGGCAGCACTCGCTCAGGCTACCTTGCTTAGCTGCACGACTATGTATCTCGACCTCGACGAGCTCAATCATGAGACTACCTATTATCTCTATGTTCGTGGCGAATGTGCAGAGCGTATCAGCTCTTGGAACTCGATATCCTTCACCACGCCGCAGTCTTGCCAACCGGTGGTTGATATCGTAGTTGATCGCACCTCTGCAAATGCAGCTCGTATAAGCTGGAGCCATGCTCCGTTTGCATTCGAGCAACTCTGGGAAGTAGGTATTGTAGGTCAACCTGCAACCAAGCAGTTTGTGGCTGATACGATGGCAGTATTCGCTGGCCTCATGGGCAATACCGAATATACGGCATACGTTCGCGCTGTCTGCGCTGAGGGCGATACGAGCATCGTTAACACCGTTTCGTTTACGACTTCGGCAGTTGCAGCTCTTGAATGTATTCCTTCTGGTACGGATGAACCTTCTACGTATGATGATTCGTATAATTATTCTCCGTTTGGCCATTACTATGGGAACTCATGGAACCAGATGATTTATCCTGCAACGCTTATTGGACAAGAAGGAACCATCAATCGTATGTCGTTCTACTGCAAAGATGGTGCAACCTTCACGCAGCAGAGTGTAACGGTTTACATGGCTAACGTAGAGAATGCTGCGGCTCAGTCTGCTACTGATTGGGTGCCTATGTCAGACCTTGTGCAGGTATTCCATGCAGATAATTACGTGCATCCTACGGCTGAGGGTTGGTCAGAAATTGTTCTCGATACCCAGTTCGAGTATGCAGGTGGTAACCTGGCTGTAATTGTAGCCTGCTTGAATGATGGATATGATAGTGATCTTACTTACAGCTATTCTGTAGAGCAGAATGGTGCATTGATGTATCGTCGTGCGGATGGTGATCCTACTTTTGGTCAGCATCCTGGTACGAATGGTGGTACGCGTTCGACCAACCTCCCGCTTGCTCAATTCTGCTTCGTAATGAGCGGTTGTCAGAAGGTATCAGATCTTAAGGCTACTAACGTAACGATGGAGTCGGCTGTAGTAAGCTGGTATCCGGGTGGAAGCGAAACCTCTTGGAATACTATCTTGAGCAGCACTCCGCTCAGCGAAGCACAATTGGCTGCTGCTCAAACGACTACGCTAACGACTGCTTCGCAGACCCTTACTGATCTCCATGTAGGTCGCGACTACTTCTATTACGTAGCTCCTGTTTGCGGTTCTGCTTCCGGTCCGTGGGTAAGCTGCCACTTTGTCACCGAGGCTACTTGCCAGCAGCCTGTTAACGTAGTGGTTGACAGCATCGAAATCCATGAAGCTGACGTATTCTTCAACTATGGTGAATCCGGTCCGGCTGCATCGTATGACGTGATTTACGGTCCGGCTGCTACCTTCAGCGTATTTGATCCGGCTACCTATCAGCTCATCAATGTAACTGACACCTCGGCTCATCTCTCTGGACTTACGGCTGATACGTATTACAATGTAGCGGTTCGCGCTATCTGCAATGAGGCTGACACCGGTCGATTCTCTGAACCGGTTCTCTTCCTCACGAACTGCGATATTGTTACCGCATTCCCATGGTCTGACGACTTCGAGTCATATGCAGTAGGCGAATTCTTCAACCAGTGCTGGGTGAATGAACATACAGCTACAGAGTCGCCATCATCGACCTATAGCACCTATTTGTTCATGGTAACCTCGCAAAGCTTGGGTGGTGTAGCATCTAAGGTACTCGAACTCCGCGATCAGCAGGCTGGCAACGTAACGCAACTTACGCTCCCGAGAATGTACTTCGCTGAGGGTCAGCCGCTCGAGTTCTCAATCGATGTATATCGTTCGCATAATTCAACGATTAAGAGCAATGAGGGTCTGCGCATCTATATCAGCACTTCGGATACGGTTGATGCATCGGCACAGCTGCTTGCATTCATCCCGCGTCAGTACTCGGTTGATGGTATCAACGCTAACGCAGTGGATACCGCTCGCTGGTGCACCTATCACTTCCAGCTGCCGGAGATTGGCGAAGGCAATATCATTATCGAGGGTATCTCGGAATATGGCGATGCTACCTACTTCGACAATGTATCTGTTAAGTCGCTTGACCTCACCTGCGGTGGTGTAAATGCTATTAGCGTTTCTGATTTGGATGTTACTTCGGTTGTATTGAACTGGACCACCATCGGCAACGACAGCGTTCGCGTAGTCGTTACGGATGAGTTAGGCGGCAATATCCTCACTCGAGTAACTACGGCTAAGTCGGTTAATCTTACTGGTTTGACCAAGGGTACGCACTATCAGGCTACTGTAACGCAGCTTTGCAGCGAGCGCTCGCAGATGATCCTCTTTGCTACCTACGAGTCTGTGCCATACTTCGAAGATGCTACGCTTCCGAAGGATTGGACAGTATCGTATAGTCAAAATGCATCGTATTACAAGTGGGCTATTACCAAGACTGCTGATTATATCCTCGGTGAGATGAAGGATACCGTATTCTATTGCAACTTGTATTACTACTATCCAGTACAGACACGCTTGATGTCGCCTGAGATTCTTGTTCCGGAATTGGGAGACAATGAGTTGCTCTATCTGGATTGGCTCATGGGTGCAACGGCTGCAAGCGCATACTATGGTGGTACGGAGCTTGATCCGTCAACGGTTATTCGCGTTGATATTTGCACCTACGACTCAACGGGTGAAGGTACATGGAATGCAGTGAAGACTTGGGAAGGCGGTAATTTGGCTCAAATTCCTTGGGATAACTCTGGTAAGTTTACGGTTGATCTTTCGGATTATGCAGGTCAGAATATCCGCTTCGGCTTCTATGCAAGCAAGGATGATTATTCTTCTGTTTCGGCTTATCTCTCTATCGACAACATCTATCTGCACCGCGTTCAAGAGATGAACTATGATGCAAATGCATGCTCGTGGGTAGATTATATGGACGAGTACTTCTCTATCCCGCTCGATTCGTTCGTTCTTGGTACCACCGAGTATCAAACGATGGTTACGGGTATTGAAGAAAATCCGGATACGCTCGTAACGATGAACCTCACCGTCAGCGAGGCTACGCAGACCATCCTCCACGATACCATCTGCGAGGGTGAACTCTACGACCGCAACGACATCAATCCGTTCATCGCAAGAACGTCGGTTATCAAGCCGCACTTCTACACTTCTGTAAACGGTTGCGACAGCCTTGTTTCAATCCATATCGAAGTGAAGCCGTCGTCGCGCAGAGATACCACTATCCTCTCTTGCAAGGATCAACCGGTTACCGTTAGCGGAAAGACGTATTACAATAATATCGTAGTAATCGATACGCTCTCGGGTGTAAATACTTGCGATAGCATTGTTCGTACGTTCATCCAGTTCTCGGAGACTGCGGGTTATGACATCAACCAGCATCGCATCCTCTGCGCAGGTGAGACCTACACCGATGTTGCCTTCCCGAATGGCATCTCGGCTGCCGGTACGTATACTGCAACGGTGAAGACCGCTTATGGTTGTGACTCTACGGTAACGGTGAAGATGCTCGTAGCTGACAATGGCGTAGCATACGACACCATCACCATCGAAGAACTGCCGTATGTATATGCAGAAGATACCATCCTCGGTACGAACGTAGGCGCAGGTGATTACGAGTTCCCGCTTCAGGCTACTTGTGGTCAGGTAACGCTCTACATCCACGTAACGGATGGCAAGGGTGAAGGACAGGCAGTGGATAACCTGAAGGTTCTCCAACTCTCTGTAGCTCCGAATCCGGCATCGGTTGGCGAACCTATTGAGATCCTCTCGCAGGTATCGATGGCTCCTGACTTCAGCTTGATGGTATTCGATGCAATTGGTCAGCTTGTTTACGCTACGGATGAGCCTTCGCTCACCATCCCGGGTCTGCCGGTAGCCGGTTACTACACCGTTCGACTCACCTCCGATGGACAGAGCTTCCAGGCTAAGCTCCTTGTAAAGTAAGCTTTTGACCGAATTGTTCAGAAGAAAAATCTTCTAAGATATTCTCTCGCCCCTTGGGGCTGATACATAATCAGACCGCTATCCGCTCGGGTAGCGGTCTTTTTTATGCTTTCGCGTATCGTTCACTTAGCCGCGAATGTCATTCGCGGTATCCTTTGCTTTCGCGTATCGTTCACTTAGCCGCGAATACATTCGCGGTATCCTTTGCTTTCGCGTATCGTTCACTTAGCCGCGAATATTCGCGGTATCCTTTGCTATCGCTGCTGAACTGGCGGATAAATCCCATTTTTACTACGTAAAAGGCGTTTTTTATACGGTATGTTTGGCTATTTCGTTTTTTTTTCGTACCTTTGCGGACTGTTACGGCAGAAGCCGTTTTTCGAAACGTACATCTATGCAGGATAACGCAAAATATTGGACCACAACCATCACTCCCCGCGACCGATTATTGGCCGTGGATTTTCGTGAGCTTTGGCGCTATCGCGACCTTTTCCTGCTGTTTGTAAAGCGCAATATCACCACCCAATATAAGCAAACGATCCTCGGCCCGCTGTGGTTTCTTATCAATCCGATATTGTCAGTTATCGTATATATGGTGGTGTTTGGCGGCATAGCCGGCTTGCCCACCGATGGCGCTCCTCCGGCGTTGTTTTACCTGCTTGGTGTGGCTGTATGGGGCTATTTTCAAGCCTGCGTAACGGCTACGAGTAATGCGTTCGTAGAGAATGCCGGGATTTTCGGCAAAGTGTATTTCCCTCGACTGATTATGCCGCTCGTTTCGGTCACCACCCAACTCGTGAACTTGGGCGTACAGCTGCTGCTGTTTGCAGTGGTTTATCTCTATTATTCCTTGTCGGGTGCGGCTACTATTCGTATGACTTGGGGCGCTCTTGCTTTACCGCTGCTGATTATACTGCTTGCTATGATGGCTATGGGATTTGGCATGATTATCAGTTCGGTCACAACCAAATACCGTGATTTGCAGCTGCTGATGACGCAAATTGTGAGCCTCTGGATGTACCTCACGCCGGTAATATATCCCCTCTCAATGGTGAAGAATGCAACTCTCCATACGCTCATGTCGCTTAATCCGGTCACACCGCTCATGGAGACGATTAAGTATTGCCTGCTTGGGGTAGGCGATTTCAGCTGGCTCTGGCTGATGTATTCCATAGGGATTACCCTTTTGCTTCTTTTCTTGGGGCTGCTTTTCTTCCAGCGCACGCAGAAATCGTTTCTTGATACGGTATAGGATAATCGGTTCTTGCTATAATAGTCAATTTTCAAGCCATGCCATAGCTCAAATACGTTTGACTCTGCGCCTTTGGCTTATCGAAAACGTTAGGTTTATATTTTTTTTGTGATACAAAAAAACGACACATGGGATACCATCATAGAGCCTAAGGATAGGTTCTTTGATTTGGGGCTGAAAGCGGTTTGGCAGAAACGCTACCTGCTGTGGCTGTTTGTGAAGCGCGACTTGACGGTGCAGTTTAAGCAGACGATCTTTGGCTTCGCTTGGCATTTCCTGAGCCCGCTGATGAGCACCTTGATCTATTTCATCGTGTTCTCTCGCATTGCAGGTATCCCTACTGACGGCATTCCCGAACCCCTATTTTATCTCTCCGGCATCTGCCTTTGGAATTATTATGCCAGCTGCCTCACGAAGGTGCAAGACACCTTTGCTCGAAATGCCAACCTCTTCGGCAAGGTGTATTTCCCGCGGCTGATTTCACCATTGAGCATCACGATTTCGCAACTGCTGAACTTTTCGGTTCAGCTGCTGCTTTTTGTGGTGGTATATATCGTGTATGCGTTTGTTGGGGTGCATGCAAGGCCGAATATGTATCTGCTGCTGTTCCCGGTGCTGCTGTTTTTGGTAGCAGGCAATGCCTTGGGCATGGGGCTGCTTTTTACGAGCCTTACGACTAAATATCGTGATTTGAAAAATTTCTTTACTGTGTTTGTGCAACTGTGGATGTATGCCACTCCGGTGGTCTATCCCTTGAGCGTGATTACCAACCCAAGGCTCCATACCGTGATGCAACTCAATCCCCTCACACCGGTGTTTGAGGCTTTTAAGTATGCCGCCCTTGGCACGGGCTCTTTCTCATGGCTCTGGCTCGCTTACAGCACCCTCTTCACGCTCCTGCTCCTGATCATCTCCATCCTCCTCTTCAATCACAAGCAGAAACGCTTTATCGATACCATTTAAATTTAGTAAACGCCGCGCCGCGCCATACCCTTACTCTAAAATGTGTGAACTTTTGGAAAGAAAAATCCCACCGCTTTCGCGATGGGATTTTCTTATTTATCCGCAGCAGAATTTATTCGTCTTTTCGGGGACCCCGGAAATCTCTGATTTTTGGGGAGAGGAAGAATGACGGAGCGCTTATTTC
>JALFZG010000078.1 GCA_022784645.1 Bacteroidales bacterium | reverse complement strand
GGAAATTGTCAATTAATATTAATAGGGGGTGGGGATTTAGAATCTTCCTTGAAACAAGAATGTATTGCCCAGGGTATATCAGAGAAAGTTTCTTTCCTTGGTGTCAGAACGGATGTGAGTGAACTCATGATGGCTATGGATGTCTTTCTTTTCCCTTCATTGTATGAGGGGTTAGGATTAGTAGTGGTAGAGGCACAAGCTACAGGCTTAACTTGTGTTGTTTCTGAGAATGTACCTGCGCCTAACCTGACTGGGCAAGTAAAAGTTATGCAACTTGCAGATGAGAATAAAAAATGGACAAATGCGTTGTTGAGCTATGATGGTTTCCAAAGGGTAAAAGCAACTGACATGATAATTAAAGGAAATTACGATATTGTGCATGAAGCAAAGAAACTTCACGATTTTTATATACAGAATGTATGACGAGAGTGATTTGCTTTGATTTGGACGATACGCTCTGCAAGGAGATTGATTACTTGAAGTCGGCCTACAGAGAGATTGCCGAGTATTCGGCCGAGCATTGCCATGGGTGTAGTGTCCCAGTGGCGGTATTGGCGCATAAAGCGTATGATGTGATGATTGCGGCTTATCAGGAGGGACAGAATGCCTTTGATGTATTGAACAGTTTCTTGGGATTGGATTTGCCTATCGCTGACTACCTATATATCTATCGTAACCATATGCCGAAGATTGCCCTTTGCGAGGATGTCGTGCGGACGCTGGATGCCTTGAAGGCTGAAGGTGTTCGCATCGGGCTGATTACAGATGGCCGCAGTGTGCAACAGCGGAACAAGATTGAGGCTCTTGGCTTAGGACGATGGATTGAGAATGCAGACATCGTTATATCTGAGGAGATCGGCAGCGAGAAGCCTGCATTGGCCAACTATGAATATTTCATGAAGCGTTATCCTGAATGTCAGGATTTTACTTACGTGGGCGATAACCCTCGGAAAGATTTCATTGCTCCCAATGCGCTTGGCTGGCAGACCATCTGCCTGATGGATGACGGAAGGAATATCCATAGGCAGGATTTCGCTTCGACACCAGCTCTGGCACTGCCTGAGAAAACAATAAAGTCATTGAAGGAGTTGATATGATTGGAATAAAAAAAGCGGCAAAAGGGATATGGCAGTTCGTGTCGTATCTCTTTTGGCCGCAATTGCATCATAGGGATTAGGTGCCCCAAGGGGGACCAGGGGGGCTAGGACCCCTCTGACTCCCCTAAGGGGAGGACCGTTCCAAGGGCGCTGGCGCGCGTTCCAGATAGAGCCAGAGGCTCTGTTCCAAAAGCCCTTCGGGCGTTCCAATTGCGCTAACGCGCGTTCCATGTGGTTCCAGGTGCCCCGGAGGGCGTTCCAAGTGCGCTAAAGCGCGTTCCAAGAGCCCTTCGGGCGTTCCAAGGAGTTTCGAAAAGATAATGATTAATTGTGGGTAAACGTATTATAGCGAATTTGCGAACCCACCTAAAATAAGTTATGTATCTATATGGCGCAAGTGGTCACGGAATGGTGATCAAGGAAATATTGCATGCAAGTGGCATGAAGGTTAAGGCATTTGTGGACGACAACACGGAGATTGATTCTCTGTGTTCTCGCCCTGTGGTGCATGATGCCGCAGGACTCTGTCCTATTATCGTTAGCATAGAAGATAATAGTATTCGTAAGCGCATCGTTGAACGATTATCAGGTCACACATTTGGCAATGCCATTCATCCATCTGCTGTGGTGTCTGATACTGCAGAGATAGGTGAAGGTACAGTAGTGATGCCGGGGGCCATCATCAATGCATACGCAAAGATTGGCAAGCATGGAGAAGACGGCTCGGAAGCTCTGTAGCCCGAGGGGCGTTTCAGACCCTCTGACTCCCCTTAGAGGGGGAGGACTGTTCCAAGGGCCCAGAGGGCGTTCCAAGTAGAACCAAAGGCTCTGTTCCAAGAGCCCAGAGGGCGTTCCAAGGGCGGATAATAAGACGGAGATATTATCTCCTACCAACAAACAATACAAGGGCCGCAAGAGAGCCCTTCGGGCGTTCCAAGAGCCTCTCCTAAATCCTCCCCTGAAGGGAAGGACTGTTTCGGTTTCTTCCTCCATGTAAGGCATAACTCAAGCGTTTTTTCTATAATCTTGCTGCTCTTTCGTTTCATGCAAGGGAAGAATGTGGAATGTCTTACTGGAGACAATTGCGCTGAAGCGCGATGAAAAATTTTGCGTACTGCATTTTTCCACCTTAACTTGGCATGATTTTTGTTCGGAAATATGTAAAATAACGCGTTGTAAAAACCAGGAAATTGCAGAATAGGGTAATCGTATGGTTTAAAGTATGCAAAATAAGGCATTCTAAATTAGCCTATTCTGTAAAATAAGGCGTTATAGGTTCGGTATTTTCTAAATATCAGGTTATTTCTACGAAATCAGTTCGTTATGCAACATACACAAACCATCATTGATAAGCGGGCGCTTGAGATTGTATTAAGCGACCAAAAAAGAGAGATCGAACATTGGTCGGAAGCACAACTCTGCACTCGAAAAGAAGCGTGTATGGTGGATTTGGATAGTCCACAAGCGCAAGTGGTGATTGGCGTGAGGAGAAGCGGTAAATCTACCTTATGTATGCAGTCACTGGTGAGCGCTGGCGTACGATTTGCGTATGTGGATTTTGATGACGAGCGGCTAATGGGATTGGGCGCAAACCAGCTGAATGATGTATTGGAGGTGCTATATATGATTTATGACACGTTCGAATACATTTTTTTAGATGAGATTCAGAATGTAGAAGGTTGGCCGCTATTTGTAAACCGGCTGCTGAGGAATCGGATGCATGTGGTGCTGACTGGCTCGAACGCCAAACTTCTGAGTAGCGACCTGGCAACCCACTTAACCGGAAGAAGCAGCGAAATCGACCTATATCCATTCTCTTTTGTGGAATTTTGCCGAATGAAGGGAGTTGATTACCGATCGCGCACTACGATAGCGATTGCGCTATTGAGGAAATGCTTCGATGAGTATATGAAGAAAGGTGGTTTCCCAGAGCTGTTGTGGATTAAGAACGAAAAAAAGTACATCTCCAATCTGGTTGACAATATCCTGAAGCGAGATATCGAACAGCGATACAAGATTGCCTTTCCTGCCCAGTTTGAGAACATGGCGCACCACCTGTTGAACGTATCACCTGTGGTTGTTTCTGCCCCCAATCTGGCTGAGGTATTTCATTTCAAGTCGGCTCATACTGCTCGTAATTATGTGGATTATCTGAAGCAGGCCTATCTGCTGATTGGCGTAAAAAAATATTCGGCCAAGAGCAAGGTACGACTGACGCAGGAGAAAGTATATGCGGTGGACGTGGCGTTGATGAACCAGCGCGAGAATGCATTTGCCGGAGAAAACTTGGGTTGGCGACTGGAGACGATGGTGCTCATCGAGCTGATGCGTATGTGCAAAACGAATGGTTGGGACGTTTATTATCTCTGCGAACGTTCGGGTGAGTGCGATTTCTTGGTATGTGATGGGCAAACTGTTCTACAAGCTATTCAGGTGTCATACGACCTTGCTTCTGACAAGTCCCGTAAGCGCGAAATAAACGGACTGCTACTGGCGCACAAACAGACAAAATGCACGAATCTCCTATTGCTGACTGACCATGAAAGTGCAGACATCGAGCAAGAAGGGCAGAAGATTACCATCCGACCCGTATATGAATGGGCCTGTAAAAAAGAGGAGCCTTGCAATTAGTTCCAACGCCCCAGAGGGGGCTAGCGCTGGCGCGCGTTCCAGGGAGTTTCAGGTTCCAGGAGGGGGGCAGGTTTCAGGAGCCCAGAGGGCGTTCCAGATGCGCTAACGCGCGTTCCAGGGGGGGGGCAAGAGCGCTTCGCGCGTTCCAGACCGTTCCAAGAGCCGAGGGCGTTCCAATTGCGCTGGCGCGCGTTCCAGGGAGCCTGCGGCTCTGTTCCAGGGGCCCTTCGGGCAGTTTCAGGAGGTTCCAGGAAGTTTCAGGTTCCAGATGGTTCCAAGAGCGCTTCGCGCGTTCCAGGGGGGCGGAGGCGAAGATGAAGCAGCGGGATGGTCACTAATCTAAAGATCTATTTCCTTTCACTTATAAGAGATTAAGGTCCTGGAGCGCGTTTTTTGTAAGTTAGGAATTGCAAAAGTAAGAAATATACAACTTTAAGGTTGAAAAATTTGTTTATTCCAATGATTTTTCGTACCTTTGCAGCGGTTTTATAAATAACCTTTATCTTTGACGAGTATGGCTACAAAACAAGAAGTTGAGCAGTTTCTATCGCAGTTCAAGATGAAGTTGGACGTGTTTGGGGTGTTCTTTCTGGATGGTCGCGGGAAGAATGCACAGGCTCTGTTAGACCTGAACATAACCCGTTTGGAACGTATGGCGGTGGTGCGCTCAATAGAGGTGGAGAACTACTCGGAAGGGCCGATTCGCGATGTGCTGAACGACTATGGCGAGATGTGGGTGTTTGGCAAAGATGTGAATGGGCAGGAAGTATATATAAAGATAACAATGGGTAAGCCTAACTTGAAGGCGATTTGCATATCGTTTCATGTGGCGGAACACCCCATGCGATATCCATTGAAAGGAAAGGAGGACTGATTATGTTACAGCGTGCAGAGACGATGAAGAGTCCGATTACGGGCGGACGTATGACCCTTGAATGGGAGTGGCGCGAGATGGAATTCCGCAAAGAGACATGGCGCGTGATGTTTCCTTACTACAAGTGTGCGGACACAGGCGAACAATTCACAACCACTGATTCTGATGGCGTGTGGTTGGCTCAAGTGCGCAATCAGTATTGCCGCAAATATGGCATCCCGTACATGGACGAGATAGTGGCTGTAAGAGAGCGCTATGGGCTTTCAGCCGCTAAGATGTCGGCTATCCTTGGGTTCGGGCCTAACCAATGGCGCAAGTACGAGCAAGAGGAGGTGCCCAATGTGTCGAATGGCAGGATGATCCGCTCAATAATGAACCCCAAGGTATTTCTGGACATGGTAGATAGTGCGCGCGAGGTACTTACTGACCGTGAGTACGAAAAGATCCGTACGCGTGTCCAACAGTTGGTTGCGGATTCAGATCGTTACCACATCGAGCAGTATGAGACAAAGAGAGTGTTTGCCGTGGCGCGTGGACCCGAGAATGGCTATGGTCAGTTGTCACTCACCAGGCTGAAGAATGTGATGCTCTTTGTGCTGGAACGCAGCGATGAGGTGTGGACAACAAAGATGAATAAGTTGCTGTTTTACATAGACTTCATGGCTTATCGCGAACGCGGAATGGCAATAACAGGACTGAGTTACAGAGCTATTGATTTTGGGCCGGTACCCGAGCGCTGGGAACGAGTATATAGTCAGTTTGATGAGGTGAGGCAGGAGACGCGTGCTGTGGGCGATTTTGAAGGAAACGTGCTGACGGCCGATGTGAAGGCAGATAAGTCGGTTTTCTCAGCTGAGGAATTGGAGCTAATGGAGCGCGTATGCCGCGAATTGGGCGGTTGTTCTTCGCGCATGCTCTCTGACATGAGCCATCAGGAGAAGGGGTGGATTGAAAACCATCAGCAGCATGCTATGATTCCATTTGAGGATGCTTTTGCGCTCAATCCCAGTCGCTCAGTAGGGCGGTAGGATCAAGGGGATCGCGCATGAGCGCGTTCCAGGGAGCCTGCGGCTCTGTTCCAGGGAGCCTACGGCTCTGTTCCAAGAGCCCTTCGGGCAGTTTCAGGAGGTTCCAGGTTTCAGGAGGTTTCAGGGGGTTCCAGAGAGTTTAAGCGATAGCGATGGCGAAATAAGAAGGGCCAGGGGCAGGATTTGAACCAAAGGAATTTTGGGCTCAAGGACGTGAGGAGCTCCTTACACTTCTTACAGATTACAGATGATTGATTGATGATTACTGATTGATGATTATTGATTATTGCATCAAAATTTGCGCAAAAATCAGGATTTATTTGCGTATTTCAAGAAAAAGCAGTACTTTTGCAGTCGTAAAAACGGCGAATGTACCAAAAAAAGCGAGAAAAAATCAGGAAAAATGGATTAAAATTTGCGTATGTGGAATAATATTCGTAATTTTGCCGAATGATACGGCAGCCTTACGTGCCCCTACGTACTTCGCTGTATGGTCTCTCTTCCTGTATGCCTCCAACATTCATAAAACAACAAAGAAAAATGAAGAAGCTGATAATCCATAACTTTGGTCCTATCGAAACGGTAGCGATAGAACTCAAGCGCGTTAATCTGATTTTGGGTCCACAGAGTTCGGGAAAGAGCACCGTGCTTAAGGTGGCTTGTTTTTGTGATTGGATGGAGCGACAGATTGCTATTACGCAGAATCCGGAGAAGTATTGTCAGCCAAACTTCTTTGTCAAGAACCTGATTGGATTCCATAAACTGGAGGGGTTCCTTCATAAAGATACTTTCATTCGCTATGAGAATGATGCCATCTCGTTTGAATACAGTGCCAAAAGCAATAAGTGCACTTTTGACTGGGCTAATCCAGCAAAGCGTTGGGCCTACAAGAGGACAAAGATAGCCTATATACCCTCTGAGCGGAATTTGGTAGCGGCTATTCCCAACTGGTATCAAGTATCGATGAACAATAACAATATCTTGGACTTCATGAAGGAGTGGGAGTTCGCTCGAAAGCAGTTTACAACGAAAGAAAAGATTCTTGATTTGCCTGTAAGTTATCGTTATAGTCCTACCGACAAGGCCGATAAGATTGTGATGTGCAATGGTGAGGAACTGGATTTGACCAATGCATCGAGCGGCTTGCAGTCACTCACTCCGCTGTACATCATGCTCCGATACCTCACCAGTGGATTCTACAAACAGACGCAGACAAAGGTGGAAGAGACCATTTTGCGCGACAACCTGATGGAGATTGTAGCGCGCGAATGTGCTGACATGGAACCCAAGAAGCAGTTGGAGATTGTAGATGGCATGCTTACTCCGTATCGTACGGACTTGTTTATTGAGGAGCCCGAAGCACATATCTTTCCTTCTACTCAGAAGGAGTTCGTTTATTCGTTGATTAGTCTTCTGAATGGACGCAAGAAGCATTTTTGCTTTATTGCCACTCATAGTCCGTATATCATTACTGCCATCAACAATCTGATTCAGGCTTCGGAAACAATGGCAGAGTCAAAAGAAAAAGCTGCTTTGGTAGAGCAGCGTTTCTCAAAACGTCAGTCCTTGCCTTATGGCGATGTGGCAGCTTTTGCCATGAAGGACGGCAAGATAGCGTCAATCATGGACGATACGTTCCGCCTGATTTCAGCGGAGGCATTAGATCATGCATCACAAGAGATTTCCGACGACTTTAACTTCTTGCTCAACGTATGAAAAACAAAGTAGAAGCCTGTATTCATCCTACTACGGATTCGAATATCCGATTTGAAGAAAAGAATCGGAAAATCATTTTTCAGAACCCCCAAAATAGGCGGTATCTTCGGGTTAATGTAGATGGATGCACATTGGTAGATGGATTGAGATGCGATAAGTTATTGCTCTCGGCCGATGAGCTTGAGGAACGTTTTGTAGAACTGAAAGGTACGGATGTAAAGCACGCCATTGAGCAGCTGGAATCGACCATAAATCGATTGGGTGAGCATCACGGCAACAGACATTCATATGTGATATGTACGAATGTGGCGCCTGCCCTCACCACCCAGATTCAGAAGAAGCAGAAGCATTTCAAGCAAGCCTATCATTCGGAATTGATTATTAAGGAGCAACAACTGATAGTACCATTGAATTAGTGTTATGGTACGTTTTTTACGGTTCGCCTAAAACGTAATCATTTTAAATAACATAATCATTAAAATACTATAAGAAAGACTTGGGTGGCAATGCAGAGGCTGAGGTGGTGCTCTATCAGCCGGATTCCAGACTACTCGCAACAACATTACTCTCCATATCCGAAATATTTAACGAGGGTGAACTGGATGAAGATTCAGTATGTAAGGAATCCTTACGAACTGCCGAGATGGTGTTCTTCGAAGGTGGCTTCTATAGGAAATGGAGGAAGGACCAGGGTACAGGTAACTGATCCAAAGGAAATTTAGACGCAAGGACGTGAGGAGCTTCTTACAGATTACTGATGATTGATTGATGATTACTGATTGATGATTATTGATTATTGCATCAAAATTTGTGCAAAAAGCGTGAAACATTTGCGTATATCGGGAAAAAGCAGTAATTTTGCAGACGGAAGGGCATTTTGCGCTCAAATGAGAATATGACAATAGATGAATTGATATCAGAATGTACTGCATACGACTTTAAATTGATGCTTGAGGAAAAACGCCCCAAAAGTTGGTTGAAGAGTGTAAGTGCCTTTGCCAATGGGATGGGCGGTTCGCTTTTTTTCGGAGTGGGGAATGATGGTGTAATCGTTGGATTAAATGATATTCAAGCGGTTACAGAGAAAATCAGTTCTATTGTCAAGGAAAGAATGGATCCTCTTCCAGATTTTGAAGCAATCCCTCATAAGGTCTCTGGGTTGGAAATTTTGGAAATAAGAGTCCAAAGTGGCAAATATTCGCCTTATTATTATGTGGGTGACGGGCAAAGGGTGGCTTTCGTGCGCATAGGCGATGAGAGTGTACAGGCTTCGGCTGAGCAGATGGTTCGGTTGGTGCTGAAAGGGGCCAACATGACCTTTGACTCGTTAGTGACAGCTACGAAAATTGAAGATAGTTCGTTTAATATCTTAGCGAATACGTTTAAACAAAGGATTCAACAACCATGGAATAAAAAGTATCTTCAGTCCTTTGGTCTTGTTACTGAGGATGGTCGGCTTACCAATGCCGGTGTGTTGTTTTCTGATGATTGCAGTATGCGGCAGTCACGTTTGTATTGTACTCGTTGGGATGGAACCGAAAAGGACAACGCAATAAACGATTCTGAGTATTATGGCAATATTTTGTTGCTTTTGCGTGCAGCTCAGGACTTTGTAAAAGCAAATACTCGCAAAGGATGGGAGAAGTTACCAAACGGAAAGAAGATTAAAGAAGAATATTCCGAACGTGCGATTCTCGAAGGGTTGGTAAACCATTTCATCCATCGCGATTACACAGTGGTGGGTGGAGAGGTACATCTGGATATATATGACGATCGAATTGCATTGACTTCGCCCGGTGGTATGTATAATGGCACATTAATTCAAGAACAAGATTACCGTGAAGTGCCTTCTGAAAGACGTAATCCTATTCTCGCTGACGTGATGGCTCAGTTGGACTATATGGAAAAAAGAGGTTCGGGATTAAGAAAGATTTATAATGCGACTCGTGAATTAGATGGATATAATGATGCCCTACATCCTGTGTTTAAATCTTCTATCAGTCATTTCTCAACCACTATTTATCGCGTGAATGAAGCTCCCGATGTCCCAATAGGTAGCCCAATAGAACTAACTGAAAGACAAACGGTTATACTCAATATCATTAAGACTGATGTCACCATAACATCTCGCCGTTTGTCCCAAAAGATTGGTGTGGTCGAGCGCACTATCAAGCGTGACCTGGCAGACCTGCAAAAGAAAGGACTTTTGAAACGTATAGGAGGCAGAAAAGCCGGGCACTGGGAAATTGAGGGTTCGAACACGCGCCTTGGGCTATCTAACGAATAACACGAATAATTGTTTAGGGATTTTTATAAAGATTTTCGTTAAGATTTCGAGCGAAGCGATCCATATATAAATTCCTACATAAAGCGAGGTAATCGAGCGCATTTTAGTCAGGATTATAGTTGAAGATTTTTATCGAACACGCGCCAATGGCTATAACTCACGCCTGTGGCTATCTACCGAATAGTTGCTATGTGCTGTGAGCAATGAGCTATAAGCAATGAGCAATAATCCAAAACGAAAATCCTTACTAAAATTACGCAACAGTTGTGCTTCGCATCCCGTTGGGACTCACCTAAAGGTTCGCGATTACGCTAGCGCTAATTCGTTGCTTTTAGGGAGCGATTTGAGGGGATCGGGCGTTGCCCTCGACATAGCCTATTGGCGCAAACAAACATCCTAAGGAAAATCTGAAACCAAAAGATTAAGGTTTTACAAGTTTTGCAGGTTTTATTTTATTCAGAATAAAACACTTAAAACAACGACAACTTTTTTGCGCTTTTGCTCGATGGATTCTTGAGCGAAGCGGATGGATTGTTCCGATACGCATTATTATCGAAATTTTTCGCGAAGGCTGATGAGGCTTTCGCTTTTTGGCGTATTATGCATTGAAATAAACAAAATAAAATATAAACTTAAAATAAATACAACTATGTCTGAAGAAAGAAAGACAATTTATCTCTGTCTCGCTCACATGAGTGAGGACGGAATGGAACAGAAGTATGTGAAGGAAGCCTTTGACACAAACTGGGTGGTGCCGATGGGTCCGAACGTGAATGCGTTTGAGCAGGACTTGGCGAACTTTGCCAATGGCAATACTGACGGAAGCAAGCTCGACCGCAAGGTGGTGTGCCTCTCGGCTGGTACGGCTGCTGTGCATCTGGCTTTGCTGGCGTGTGGTGTGGGCCCTGGCGATGAGGTGCTTGTGCAGAGCTTCACGTTCTGTGCTTCCTCCCATCCTATCACCTATCTTGGCGCAAAGCCTGTGTTCGTGGATTCGGAACCTACGACTTGGAACATGGATCCTGAGCTACTTGAGAAGGCCATCATCGACCGTAAGGCCGTAACGGGAAAGTATCCGAAGGCGATTGTGCCGGTGGCGCTCTATGGCATGCCGTATCAGATTGACAAGATCATGGCTATTGCCGACAAGTATGGCATCCCGGTGGTGGAGGATGCTGCCGAAGGCATGGGCTCGCGTTTCAACGGGCAAGTGCTCGGGACGTTCGGCAAGTTTGGCGTGCTGTCGTTCAACGGCAACAAGATGATCACGACTTCGGGTGGTGGTGCGCTCATCTGTCGTAATGCTGAGGATGCTAACACCATCATGTGGTATGCTACTCAGGCGCGTGATGCTTATCCTTACTATGAGCATACTGCCATCGGTTACAACTACCGCATGAGCAACGTGTGTGCCGGTATCGGCCGTGGTCAGATGACTGTTCTCGATGCACATATCGCCCATCATAAGCATGTGCAGGAGTTGTACAAGGAACTACTGAAGGATGTTGAGGGCATTACTCTGCACGAGCAGCCTGCTGACCCTCGATATGATGCTAACTTCTGGCTCTGTGCTGCCACCATCGCCCCTGAGGTGCGTATCCAAGGTCAGGAGAATGCCTACAAGGAGGTAATCAAGACTGCCGTGGGTGGTGCTGCTGGTGTCATCAAGGCTGTGGATTCAGCCACTACCGACTGCCAGCCAAACGAGAATGTGGAGGCTTTGCGCGTGTTCATGCTCGGCAAGAAGGTGGAGTGCCGTCCGGTGTGGAAGCCGATGCACAAGCAGCCGGTGTATAAGAATGCTTCTGCCTACGTGAATGGCGTATCAGAATCCATCTTCAAGGTGGGTTTCTGCTTGCCTGCGGGTCCGTATGTGACGGACGATGATGTGCGCTATATCGTGGATTGCATCCGGGAAGCGATAGTGCGCTAACGCGCGTTCCAGATAGCGCCGGAGGCTCTGTTCCAGGAGCCCTGCGGGCGTTCCAATTGCGCTTCGCGCGTTCCAGGTGGTTCCAGAAGGGGGACGGAGATACTATCTCCTGCCAACAAACAATACGCTCCCCATTCGAGCGCAGTTCCAGGAGCGCTTCGCGCGTTTCAGGAGGCAGGTTTCAGAGGGTTTCAGGGGCCCAAATACAACAAATGCCCGCTAAGAAACAAAATCTTAGCGGGCATTTTGCGTTTCATGCGCTTGCGCGCATATCAGGAAGCGTACTTATTCTACTGTGCCATAGTACTTGGCATACCACTGAGCGAAAGCACGGAGGCCATCGCGGAGAGGAGTGGAGGGACGGAAACCGAAGTCCTGTTCGAGAGCCGAGGTGTCAGCATACGTCACAGGTACATCACCTGCCTGCATCGGCACCAGTTCCTTATGGGCTTCAAAATCATAATCGGCCGGAAGCACCTTGGCTGCTATGAGTTCCTCTTGCAGGATCCTCACGAAATCGAGCAGGTTCTCGGGGTTGTTGTTGCCGATATTATACACGGCATAAGGCGGATTGGGGAGCCCGTCTTCGCCCAAGGACTTCTCCGGAGCGTGTTGCATCACGCGCACCACACCCTCTACGATATCGTCCACGAAAGTGAAATCGCGTTTGCAATGACCATAATTGAAGATCTGAATGGTCTTCCCCTCGCGGAGCTTGTTGGTGAACCCGAAATAAGCCATATCGGGTCGTCCTGCGGGCCCATAAACGGTGAAGAAACGCAGGCCCGTGGAGGGGATATTATAGAGCTTGCTGTAAGCATGCGCCATCAGTTCGTTGCTTTTCTTGGTGGCCGCATAGAGCGACACCGGATTATCCACCTTGTCGTCAGTGGAGTACGGCACTTTCTTATTCGAGCCATACACCGAAGAAGACGAAGCATACACCAGATGCTCCACCTCATGATGCCGGCAGGCCTCGAGGATATTGTAGAACCCAATGAGGTTGCTCTCGATATACGAACCGGGGTTGGTAATGCTGTAGCGCACACCGGCCTGAGCTGCAAGGTTCACCACCACTGCAAAATGCTCCTCCTCAAAGAGCGCATCGATAACGCTTTTGTCGGCCAGATTAGCCTTCACAAACCGCCAATCGCGTCCGAGGGCCTCGATCTCGCTCAAGCGCTCGTACTTGATATTCACATCGTAATAGTCGGTGATGCTGTCAAGTCCCACTACACGAATTTCCTTTACATCTTTAAACAAACGCTTCACCAGATTGCTGCCAATGAAACCCGCAGCACCCGTTACGAGAACCGTTTTTCCTTCTAAACAAACGTTATAATTGACCATATATTAAAAATTTATTTACGGTGGGTTCTAATAATTCCCATATTCGAAAAGATAATGATTAATTGTCGGTAACAAGTATTATTGTTTTGTCACCTTTTGGTTTCTTTTCGGGCCAAATTGTAAGTATAATCGGTCACGTAGCTCGCTACGCTCCCTCTTCTACTTCCAATTTTTCCTCGAAAATAAATCCAAAATCTAACAAAGCGAATTTTTAGAATCCACCTTACCATATTTGTCGCATGCCTCCTGATAGGTATCGAGGCTGCCAATGTCGAATCGGAGGTTCTCTCCGGTGCCGGCCATCGGCCAAGCGTGCATCTCAACGTTCTCCACCATGTAATGCGCCAGATTGCCTGGGGCATCGAATCCGCAGCCGTTTTCGATGGCGTGCATGATGAGGTCGATATTGTCTTTTTTGTAAATATAAAATGGCGGAACGGCCCAAGTGGACTTGGGTTCAGCGGGCTTCTCCTCCATGTTGAGCACTTTGTTGTTTTCATCGAGCACCACTACACCCGTTCGTTGCAGCTTGGCTTTATCGGGCTGGTGATGACACATGATGCAAGGTGTGCCTTTGGCTTTGGCAAAATCCACAAAGCCCTGAAACGAGAAGAAAAGCAGGTTGTCAGCCGCCACCACGAGCATATCGTCCTTGATGCCTCTTTGCTCAATGGCGAACTGCAGATCGCGCACGGCCCCGAGTCGGGTCTCGTTGGTGGAGGTGCCATCATCGATCACGGTGATGGGTTTGGTATAATGTTGCTCGCGCGCCCAGTCTTCGAAGATCTGAGCGAAACGGTGGTTGGTCACGATGATATGTTCATCGATCTCAGGGATGGCATCAATGTCATCCAGCATACGTCCAAGGATGGTCGATTGACCGATCTTGAGCAGTGGCTTGGGGAAGTTCTTTGTCAGCTCTCCAAGTCTTGTGGCATAGCCAGCAGCAATAACGATATTTTTCATAAGACCTTATTTTTTTGAACAGGAATCGCTCGAATAACACGAATCTCGTTTTGTTATAGACTTTCTTTAGGATTTTTGTTTGCGCCAATAGGCTATGTCGAGGGCAACGCCCGATCCCTAAACCTATCGTCCTAAAAAGCAACGAATTAGCGCTAGCGTAATCGCGAACCTTTAGGTGAGTCCCAACGGGATGCGAAGCACAACTGTTGCGTATGTTAGTAAGGATTTTCGTTTGGGATTATCTTCTCAAAAAAATCTTTAACCAAAATCCTAACCAAAATGCGCTCGATTACCTCGCTTGAGGGAGTAGTTTTTAGATGGATCGCTTCGCTCGAAATCCGAATTAAAATCTATATAAAAATCCTGAACAAAATCCGTTAGATAGCCTTTAGGCGCGTGTTCTTTAAACAAAACGGGCGCCATCATCCGGCTTCACCCAATAGACCTTGAAGGTCTCCTGATATTCAGGATACTCGGCCAGATACTTCTCGGTCAACTCGCGCTCGATGGCCTCTTTGTGCTTCGGGTCCACCAGCGCGATCACGGCCCCTTTGAAGCCTGCTCCCGAGAAACGACCACCATACACCCCTTGCAGCGGACGCATGATGTTGTAGATGCTGATGAGCTCGGGCGAACCGCATTCGTAGTTATGGATAGAGCTCTCGCACGAGTCAAAAGAGAGCTTGCCGAAGAGCTGCAAGTTACCCGTTTCCCAAGCCGTCACACCCTGGCGCACGCGCCTGTACTCGCTGTAGAAATGTTCGGCTCGTTTGGCAAAACGAAGCGGCATCATATCGCGGGTGTTGTCAAACGTCTCCTTGGGGATATCGCGGAGGAAGGTCTTGTCAAACGTGCGAAGGGGCTGATTCTGATAGGCCAACATGTTCCATGCGGCCGTCTTGCACTCAAACACGCGCAGGTTATAGTCAGAGTTCACGAGCGAGCGTGTGAGGCCGCTGAAGAAAATGCCAATCTCAAACTCCGGCATCTTCGGGTTGCGATTGATGATGCGCCATTCGTTGGAGTCGCAATCGAGGAACAGCAGCCCGTCTTTCTTGCCCAAAGCGATACACGCCTGATCCAGCAAACCGTTGTTCAGACCGATGTACTCGCGTTCGGCCTCTGAGGCGATCTGCACGATCTCAAACGGCTGCAACGTGATACCATTGGCCTTGGCAAACGCCATCACATACGCTATCAGTACGGCTGCCGATGACGAGAGACCGCCCACCGGCAAACTGCCCTGGAGCACGCCATCGATACCGCGGGTCAACTCAAACCGTTTCTTGAGCGCATACTTCGCACCACGAGCATAGTCGCCCCAGTGCTTTTCTTTCACCTCACTGCGAGCGGCAAGGTCAAAATGCACCTCACCCTCAAAACTCAGCGAACGAAGGTTAACGCGCGAGTCCTCACGCACGTTGAACCACAAATCAACGCCTTTGTCGATTGCAAAACCCGTCACCAAACCATGCTGATGGTCCACATGTGCCCCTAATGGACACACCCGATACGGGCTGAAAATATGATACTGATAGTCTGCCATATGATAGTAGATTGGTTGTTTTCGTGATATTTGCCGCAAAATTACAAAAAATATCCCATTCTACAAAAGATTTTTTGATTTTTCTGCTTTTATCCCCTCAAAAATCCATCTGGAACGCCCTGAAACCTGCCCCCCTGAAACCTGAAACCTCCTGAAACCTCCTGAAACCTCTTGGAACGCGCGATAGCGCAATTTAAACGCGCTTCAGCGCCATGGAACGCCCTTGGGGCTCGTGAAACGTAACCATCTGGCGGTCTGCAGTTAAGTTGTAGTACATATGCAGAAAGGCCTGTAACTCGGTTGGAGTTACAGGCCTTTTTCGTTGTGGTGTAGTATTTGCTGATTATTGTACCTCTGTAATGGTTGCTTCAGGGTGTGACTTTATCCATTGTTGCGGAAGCAGTATCGGACGGATACGGATTATTGGGTGCAGAGGGCTTTGAGGTCGGCAATTGAGATGGCTTTGGCAGTGTCGGCTCCTTCGAGGAAGGCATCGGAGAGTTTGCGTTTGCTCTCGTGCATGCGTAAAATCTTTTCTTCGATGGTGTGTGCAGCAATAAGATGATAGACCGTAACGTTCTGCTTCTGTCCAATGCGATACGCACGATCCGTTGCTTGTTGTTCGATGGCGGGATTCCACCATGGGTCCAAGTGAATGACATAATTCGCACCGGTGAGATTCAGTCCCAAACCACCGGCTTTCAAGCTCACCACAAACACCGGTTTGCCGCCTTTCTGAAACGCCTGCACCATCTCGTTTCGTTTGGCAATGGGCGTGCTGCCATTCAGATAATAATAAGCTACTCCTTTTTGCTCAAGCGCTTGATTAACCATATCTAAGAAACTGGTGAACTGGCTGAAAATCAGCACCTTGTTTCCTCCTGAAATAATTTCATCGATAAGCAAAAGCAGTTCCTGAATCTTACTCGTTTCCCCTTTCCATTGCTCCTGAACGAGCGCCATGGAGCAAGCTGCTTGCCGCAATTTGGTGATTTGCGCGAGCACACTTACGTTGACTTTAGTTTGCATATCGAGCTCTTTTTTTATCAACTTGCGCATGGTCTCATATACGAGCATCTCATGGTCAGAAAGCTGCACAAATCGCACGATATCGGTTTTCTCTGGCAACTCCGCGAGCACCTCAGTCTTCGTACGTCTCAGCACAAAAGGTTGCACTATCCGTTTAAGCAGTTTCATTTGTCCTTCCGCATCAGCTCCAAAGCGCTTGTTGAACACCTCAAACGACCCGAGTAAGCCGGGGTTGAGAAACTGCATGAGGTTCCATAGTTCGCTGAGGTAGTTCTGCACGGGCGTACCGGTGAGGATGATTCGCGAGCGCGATAGTAGCTTCATAGCCGAACCGGAGGTGCGGGTGTTGCGGTTCTTAATAGTATGGGCTTCGTCAAGGCAAACCACATTCCACTGCTTCTGGAGCAGGTTAGCGTCTTCAAACGCGAGCAATCCATACGTAGAGAGCACCACATCACCTTCAGCAGCCTGCTCAATCACCTCCTTGCGGTTCGATTCTGCATTGAGCACGAAGACATTGAGGGTAGGCGCAAAGCGCGCGAGCTCGTTTCGCCAGTTCATCACCACCGATGCCGGACATACCACAAGCGATGGCCCTTGGTCTTGCTTATAGAGGACAAACGCAATGGCTTGAAGCGTTTTACCAAGACCCATATCATCAGCCAAACATGCGCCTGCCCCCCAATGATCGAGTCGGATCATCCATTGGAAGCCCTCAATTTGATAGTCACGCAGTACGGCATTGAGCGCTTGAGGAACGCGCGGTTGGAGATGTTGCGACTCGTTGATACGGTTCTCTAACTCCCGCAAATGGTCGTCAGCCGTTACCTCAATCTGCGATGACTGGAGCAGGTCGGCCAGCATTCCTATATTGAACTTGGAGATTACCAGCCCGTTTCTCTGTTTCATAGAAGCGGCCTCCAATCGGGTGATTTGCTTCCGGAGCATATCCGTAAGACATAGGTAATGCTCATCGTCAATCTGCAGGTAATTGCCGATTAGGCGACCATCGCCAATCAAGACCATCAGGGCCTCTATAGAGAGCTTGTCGGTATTGCCATACTGAACCTCGCCTTCTGCTTCAAACCACTGATAATCACTACTTTTGCGAATATCAATGCGAGCATTCGACACATTCATTACCTTGATTTTCTTTCCTTCCGGCCATTCGAGCAAATACCCTTCCTGCTGCTCCTGACTCCATTGTGTGAGCGCTAAGAGCTGCATTGGATTGAGCGTAAGTGACTCACTCTGCCCGCCTCTGTCAGTAGGGCTAAGGTCCTCTAACGCAATCGTTTCCAACTCCTCGTTGCAGAAGTCAGACAGGGTCTTGAAAAACGCCCTCTCTGCACTCAAATGACGGGTAACCTGTACGCGTTTTCCCTCGCATTCATCGTATATCACCTTGGGGGCAGTGCCTGGGAAGAATTCCTGCGTACCATTTGGAAGCGGCCGCACAGAGAAGCGCAACTGATAGTTGCCATTGCTGCACGGGTTGATTTTTACGTGAACCGCAGGATCGCCTTTGACGTTCTCAAGTGAAGAACCTCCCTCAATCAGTTCGGAGTGGACCTCCAGATACTTACCCACCATTGCGAGCAGCGGTTGCAGTCGCTCCTCTGCCTCCCGGGGGATAACGGGCAACTGGGTGAGCGATTTGAGCAGCGTTTTCTGAATATTGGTCAGGTTGAACATCTCAATCCGGCCGTCATTTACAATCTCATAATGCATCAGCGTATTGCTTGCAATGGCCGATTCGGGTACGTTGGTGGCAATTTTTAAACCCTTCTTATCCTTGCTGATGGATACGAATGGCTCCACTTTTATGACCTCGATGGGATAGTATGGCGCACGGGTTCCTCCATAGAGACGATTGGTGCCAATCAAATACGGAAGAATCGTTTCGAGCAGCAAAATAGAACCTGTCTTTAACCCCTTACATGCAGTAGCCACTTGCTTATCGGTCTCGTCCATACATGCGTATTGGCAGGATAAGAAGTTTTCCATGGATATCTTCTTTCCCGCTCCCCAACTGCCGTTGAGCAATCGCGTTTGCAACCTCACTGTAACCTCATGTCCGCCCCAATAAGCAGAAAAGCGATTGAGGAAGTAAGCAATGCGCTCAGAACGTTGATTATCAGCGGATTCAGCTCCTCCAGAAAGGTTGCTATTGAGTAATAACTCCACCTCCTTGAGCATCCCTTCCCATTGCTCTATTCGGCCGAAAGAAGGCATAATAGCTTTGCCTCCCACCTGTTTCTCCAGAGCCTCCAGCTCTTCCTGATTCATACCGCTTACAGCCCCATATTCGAGGGCTAACAAGGGCGAAACGGGCTTGTAGGGGGTCGTTTTCAACCCATAATAGCCCGCGATGATATTGCATAACGCATGCACAGAAGGATAACGCGTTTTTCGGATGGCATCCAATCGCTTTTGGATATCCTTGATATTATCGGGGTTGCCAAGATATTGCGCGAGCAATGCAGAGGGCTGCAAGCGGGTATCCTCCTGAACGATTTTTTTGCTGAGGTATTGCGTTATCTTGGTTTGGATTTTGACGGATGGGCATTTTTTATAAGCCAAAATCAGATAAAAAGCAAAGATGGGATTGTTGAAAATATTTTTCTCTTTAGCATGCTTGTTCCGCAGTTTCAAACTATTCTCAAAGAGCGATAGTGCACCCTCGTAATCGCCTTTGTATAAGGCTTTTATGGCCTCTACGGCAGTCAATGGATATTCGTGTTTGATACCCAAGGTGAGGGGCTTCGTTTGCAGGGTCAGCAGAAATCGCATGACCTCAATTTGATTATAGACGTTGTCTCGGAGAAAGGATTTGTATGAGGGGTGCAGCTTGTAATATTGGTCAGCCAGCGACCGGTAAAAATCGGCTTGACCAGAATAGGAGTCCCCATTGATGATGATATTCGTTCGGGTAGAAATGTAATCAAAAAACGATTCATCGTTGAAACGCAAAGCATAGCCCTCCATACCGCAGTCCTCCTCCAAGAACATCAAGTATTGATAGGCATATGGACCTAAAAATGGAATGTCCACTTTCGATGCTATATCCTTCTCTCCCCGATGGATGCATTCCGCAATCTTCCATAGAAGTGTGGCATTATCCGACCGTTTGAGCTTCATGCGCTCCATCTTCTCGAGCTCCTTCTTTTGGCACTCAAGGGCAGCTACTGCAAACGGGAAAAAGTGATACGAAGCCACCCTATAGGCAGTAAAATAGCGATAGTCCGGATAGTATTCCTCCAACCAGTCTTTCTCGCAAAGTTCCTCTAAATCAGCGTATAAACTATTTTGGGGAATGCTCAAATATTTGCTCATGGTCTTTATCATGTCAGAGGTAATTTCCTCTGCGTAGTAGAGGCAGAGCAGGAGCGTTTGGGCATGTTTGTTTTGCTTGGGGTTGAAAAGAAAGTGATATTTTGAAAAGTCCATATATATAAGGGATTATGCGCCTAAGGCGCGATTCCAGAGACTCCTACGGAGCTGTTACAATTGCGCTGGCGCGCGTTCTAAAGGCCTCCTGTCTCCCCCTGTTTAGAGGGAGAGGGGGCGCACGTTCAAAGGGTTGGCACCCAAAATAAAATGAACAGAAGAATTACGTCTTCATGAGTGCTGTATCATTATTCGATTTATTTGTGATTGTCACCGATTTTCCGCCTGTTTGTAAATCGCCTGCAAAGGTACTGCTTTTTCCCGAAATACGCAAATAAAAGAACAAAATTCCCTAATTTTTTATTGCCGGCTTCCCTATAGTGCGATGAAAGAAGTAGTGGGCGCATGGCGAAGGATGGCTCAGGTTAAGGCGACAGAAGATATTTAACACACAAAGTCCGCTGAGAGCGATTACTCTCAGCGGACTTTGTTGTATAGGCCATTACGACAAACGAGACTTCTCTCTTGTCAATGCGATTATGTTATGATTTTTGGTCCAGATCATTGTACCTCCCCTTATCCGGTCTTTGCGGCCAGAAGAGGAAGCATACGAACTGCTTGATGGCAACAATCAGTCTCATTGCGCAATATAGTTTAGAATTTCAAAATTCTAGCAAACGGAAAAAACGAGTTTTCGAAAGAAGGCCAACCGAAGATGTATCAACTAATTGATGCTTTTTGTGAATGTTGAGCTCATTTTATAAAAGTGAGCCTCATGCATGTATCTACCGGATACAATTTGCGGATTGATACCATTCTCTTCTGCAAATCTCATGATGTATGGTTTAATTTGATAAGGCGAAATGTTTTTAGTTGTTTGCGAAAAAAGTCTCCATTTTTCCGCAGGGATTAGGTGATTCTTTGCAAAATCGTCAGCTTCGTACTCATACCTGTTGCTGAGCCCTTCTTCTTGAACATTAATAAATAACTTCTCACCTTCATCTAAGTGCAACTGCAAATGCCCCAACTCATGCATTATCGCAAAGGCAAAGTTATCAATAGTAGCCCTTCTCAACGTCAGCACAATTGTGGGATTATCCCCTTGCCAGAAACTCATACCATCTATCGGAACCTGTCCCTCTTTCTTTACAATCAAAAACTTTATGCCGTAGTTAGTGCAAGTTTCTTTTGTTCGCTCTATAACGTCTTGGTTTTCTGCAAAAATGGTGTTCAGTTCATTGCAAACGGTCGTAATATTACTTTTATCAAATGCTTTTTCCAGCATTCTTTGTTTTGCCAAATACATGCAGTAGTACTTCCAAGAGAATAAGTCCTTTTCGTTGGTTGCCAACATGGCTGATTTCTTGTAATAAACTAACCTTGCCTCCTGTTCTTTTAGAACCAAAAAATCATCCAGGTTGTTAACCCCAAAAACCTTGAATATATTCTCCACATCTATCTTAATATCAGAAGTGATAACACCTACCTTTTTGAAGAACTTTTCTGATATAAAATCTTTCAGAATATTCCAAATAGCGATAGCAGCTGCCTGCTGAGCCACACGTTCTGACAAGCGGGCTCTATCTAAGTCATACTGTTTCTGCAAATCATAAAAGAACGCCTCATCTATTCCAAGAGCCTTGCCTATCAAAACGGAATGTTCAGCGGTCAAATCTCTCTTGCCTTTGATGATATCGTTCAATACGGAAGTGTGAATACCGGTCAACTTAGCCAATTCTTTTTGTTGCATATTACGAGCTTCCAATTCGTCTTTGATGTAGCTTCCTACATGGATAGCTTCGAAAGGAGTAGTCCCAGAAAAATCAAAGTTTGCCATAGTGATCTGTAATTTCCAAAAGTTCAACTTTAGTTATTATGATTTCATTCTCAAGCGGACTGCTTTTGAATATTAATCTGTATCTTAAATCGCATCTTACGCTTTCATAATCCTTCAGGTCGCCTTTCATTCTTTCGTAGTTCAACCCTTTGTGTTGGTACAAATCTTCAATGCGCTTTATCTGCTTGAAAATAGTAACAGCTTTTACGAATCCTCTCACGGTAGATTTGGGTAGTCTTTTTTACCGCTTATTCTTTGAATCACCTGTTGTGTAGAGTTCCCAAAGAGCCTCATTATCGGATGTTACATGCATATATTTGCGGGATTATGACGAAAAACTATGCAAAGGTAGTAATTATTTTTTAATTAGCAAAATTGCGAATCAATATTTTTCGATAATAGTAATTTATTTTTTCTTTTTGCTAATTAGAAATTACAAAATAGCCGTACCTGAGTCTGCAAAACTCAAGTACGGCTTAATAAAATTGGTGTCTATAAAAATCTTTGGAACGCTCGAAGCGCTCTGCTTTAGCGCTTCTTCAGTGCGCGAAGAGCTGCTTCTGCATCCGTGAGGCAGATCTGGAGGCTGCGGGCAACGTACTCTGGAGAAAAGACGGAGGCGCTGCAAGAGCGCATCTCCATCTCTATGAAATCAGCCACTCGTTGGGTCAACTCGGCCTTTTCAGAGCCAATCTCCATGAAGTCGGGCGCACCTTGGTTTCTCTCGGGCATAGTCATATCAGAGGGCATAGTCATATCAGAGGACATTGAGGATATCCAGGAGATTGTCAATCACGTACTGCACGTCTTCGGGGCTCATGCGGATGTTGAGCGGGAGGGTGATTTCGTTTTCGAAGAACGCGAAGGCGTTGGGGGAGTTGGCTATGTCGAAGCCGAGGGCTTTGTAGGCCGTCATCATAGGCAGGGGCTTGTAGTGCACGTTGGTGGCGCACTTCCGGACGAGGGCCCACAAGACTCATGTCGCCAATGAATACATTGATCAGCTGCGGCAGTTCATCGAGCTTGTACTTGCGGATGAAATAGCCCGAACGCGTCACGCGAGGGTCACGACCACCAATAGTTACCAGACTACCCTTGTCGGCACCCACCCTCATCGAGCGGAACTTAAAGATGCGGAAGTCCTTATTCTTATACCCCACACGCACCTGCCTGTAGAACACAGGTCCCGGTGAATCCAACTTAATCCATATCGCCACAATGAGCAATACCGGACTCAGCACAAGCAGCCCACAGCCGCTTGCCACAATGTCAAAAAGTCGTTTTATGAGTTTATTCATTTTATGATAGTTTGTTGTTAATGCTATGGATATATAATGTGTTATTTAAGTAAAAAATGAACCATTTTTATTCTCTATACACAATAAAATTCACTTTTTCTTCATTTTTGTTGCGTATATAAAATAAAATTTATATCTTTGCACCCAAAATTCAATAATTATGGAAGTAATATCACGTTCTTATTATGCTGATAAGATAGATTCTTGGTTAGGCAGCGGGCAGATTATCGTACTCATCGGTCAACGAAGAGTAGGCAAGAGTTACGTCATGAAAGACTTTGTCGCCCGACACGAGAAGGAGCCCAACTCCAACATAATATACATAGACAAGGAGAAACGCTCGTTCAGATTCATACAAAACTGTGACGAACTTGATGCATACATCGATGCACGTCTTGTTCCTGACAAACACAACTATATCCTAATCGATGAGGTGCAGGACATTGAGGGCTGGGAAAAGTCGGTAAGAAGTTATCGCACTGAAGACAATGTGGATATCCTCATCACGGGCAGCAACTCCAAGATGCTGTCCGGCGAACTGGGCACGATGCTCGGAGGCAGATACGAACAGATTCTGGTGCAGAGCCTTACATACATGGAGTTTCTGCAGTTCCATCACCTCACAGACAACGATGATTCGCTATGGAAATACCTCAACTATGGCGGTCTTCCCGGCCTTATGACCATCGGCATCGATGACGAAGACAGGGTGTGGGAATACCTCTCGGGCATCTACAACACCGTCATGCTGAAAGACGTGATAGAACGCCACAGCATTCGCAATATCCCTTTCCTCCACAACCTCATCAGCTTCATTGCCGACACCACAGGCAAGCTCAATTCCGCCAGCAACATAGCCAAATACATGAAGTCGCAGGGGGTAGATATCTCCACCAATGCTGTCCTCAACTACATGTCGTTCTTTGAGGAGTCTTTTCTTACCGCTTCAGTGGGACGCTATGACATTCATGGCAAGAAACTGCTCGAATCCACCGGCAAGACATATTTCGGCGATGTCGGCTTGCGCAATTATATCGCAGGAGGCGAACGTCAATCCGACATTGAGAAGGTTATGGAGAACGTAGTCTATCATCATCTCATTCATCTCGGCTACTCGGTAACGGTAGGGCAGCTCCGTGCCGGAGAAATAGATTTTGTCTGCACCCGTCCTAACCAACGTGTTTACGTTCAGGTTGCATGGTTCATCGACAGCGACACCACTTTCATGCGCGAGTTCGGATCATTGCAGGCCATAGGCGATGCCTATCCTAAATATGTCATATCCGCCACCCCAATGCTGCGTTCGGCCAATCATGAGGGAATCACGCATATCCACCTTCGCAAGTTCCTTTCTGAAGGATTGTAGGCTACATATGCCAGTCCCTCGCTTATAGCCTATGCCGCAGTTCGGAGCAGTAGCGCCATCAGCGCACTAGTGAAATCAATCACTCTCTTAAAGAAATGTTTGTACATATCGTTGTTTTTATTTTTCAGTAACCATCCGAATAATTGCATATTGTAGGGGTTGTAAAAAAACTGTCCCATTGCAGTCGCATTGGATAAAGTCACCCCCTGAAGCAGCCATTACAGAGGTACAATAATCAGCAAATACTACGCCACAACGAGAAAGGCCTGTAACTCCAACCGAGTTACAGGCCTTTCTGCATATGTACTACAACTTAACTGCAGATCACCGGATGGTTACCTTAACTGCAGATCACCGGATGGTTACGATACCGATAGGTCACCCCAACAAATATCGGCTTAGCGACAAGATTTCGTTATCAAAAGCCAATCGAACACCTAATTGAATGTTTGATTGGCTTATTCTCTATTTACGTAAGTCGTTCAATATTAACCTGAATCGATTGAAGTTCCTTTAGGAATTCTACCGATGTAAGCGTCCTTATTCCTATTGCTTTACAGATAAACGGAATCTTCTTGAACAACTTCCCATCATTTTGATTCGCAGATTCCTCAGTTAAAATCTGGATAGGATCCATTTTAGAAGTGTTGTTCATTGCATATACAACCAACGCACAATCAGCCCCCTTTAGAAAAACATCTCTTGCATTGTTGTATCCTGCTTCATCATCGTTGAACTTCAATCGCTTGGTCGCATTATCCACAAAACTGTTATCCAGCATATTAAAGAACTGCGGTTTCGGAATAAGGTCTTTTTGTTGAAACCACTCGATTATTATCTTTCAAACACGAGAAAGCTTCCACAGCCATACCACCAGATACGTACTTAACTTCCTCCGCAATCTTATCCAAGACTATTATATTGCCAGAATCTATCTCCGAATTAAGATACTCATTGAGAATTTCGGTGCTGTCAAATGGATAATAGTACCTGGCTAGCGACACCAGGGATGATGTATCTACTAATGTTCTCATAGGTATCTGAATGCATTTATCTCCGATGGTTTTATCTTCATCGCTTTACAATATTCCTGTTCACCAATTACACCCGAAGACAATGCTACAGAAAAAATATCTTTCACAATATCTGCTTGTATTGGTTGTGGATTTCTGCCTTGGGTTTTAATGCCGTTCTGCTTATCCAACTCCTTCTGCAAGGCTTTTCTTGCATCTCTCTCGCGCAACTCCTCCAAAATCTCATCCTTGATGTTTTGATAAGCATCGTATGAGAGTTTTCTCTGGAGCAATAGATTTGTAAAGATTGCTAAACGGCTAATATTGGTTGTCTCAGATATCTGTTTCACCAAATCATGTCCATAGTCGTTACTCCCGTCAAATCGGCTGATACTATCAAGCAATGTGGCATTATCCTGCCCAATCAGCAGATAGAATGCGAAAGCATTACACCAGTTCTCAACAACAGATAATGAAGTATCTTGGCGAGTGAACGCTACCACATCCACCTCTTCGATTTCTTCTTTATTCAAAAGGTAATGTCCTAATTCATGAGCTAATGTAAAGATTTCTCTACTAAAGGAGTCTTGTCGTCTCTTCAGTACTATTGCATTAGGGCTAAGGTAGAATCCGTCCACATTGGCTTTTTCCTTCCTGTTTGAAGTGTCAACAAACTCAAATACAATAACATTCTGTTCGCCAAGTTTATTGATAAAATTCTTCAGGAAGTCCCTCTTTACGCTTGTAAAATCAGGTAGAACCTTGTCGCGAACAGCAAATGCCACATCACGAGGATTTGAATGCTCATTATATATGGGCAATTTTCTCTTCAAGGTCACATCTGACATTTTAGAAATAGTATTCAGTCTTATCTTTAAATCCTCAAACTCTCGAACTCGCTGACGAGAACCTAAATTCAAATCTGTTTCAAAACTATCTTTTCTAAAAAAAACACTAACCGACTTGCTTATCTTAGGAGTTTCCGGATCAGCATAGTAAAAGAGTCCTTTCTTAAATACTGAATCAACTCTTTTCAGAGTATTAACAGGCAATGTGTCACAATAAATATCTTCCCATGTAAGAGCCGTTTTCAAGTTCTTACTGACAGCCGACAGAAACTCCTCTGTTGTCATCTTGTGAAGAGACAACAGATACTTGATTCTGTCCTTATTTATTGTTACCATATTCATTTCAAAAGTTCACCTATTAGTTTTGAGACATTTTGCGACTGCAAAAATACTGCTTTTTCTTCATTCCACCAAATATTTCGATGCCAAAACACGAAAAAACCACATTTTCGCCCCAAGAATCCGCAAAACATCAAACTCAAATTAGCTTAATTATGGCTATAAAGGCCAAAAGCAGCCCTTCCTCCCCAACCCCCTTTCAACGCCAAAGCCGCACCTGAGTCTCTCAACTCAAATGCGGCTTTTTTTATTTTTCAAAAAATCTTTGGAACGCCGCAGGCTTCTAGCCTGCTCTTTAGCGCATCTGGAACGCCCCTTGGGGCTCCTGGAACAGAGCCTCCGGCTCTATCTGGAACGCGCTCGAATGGAGAGGTAAAATCTCGGGGCCCCCGAAAATCTCTGATTTTTGGGGAGAGCGGAGGCCAAGTGCAGATCTTATCGGGGCCCCCAAAGAGCTTCGCTCGAATGGGGAGCGCGGAATCGGAAGTCGGCTCAACTGCAGCAGAGCTGCAGGTCATTCCGACCTTCCTGATGAACGCGCCTCGCCCGCAGATTAAGTGGAGCGGCAATCAGCCTTGCGACCCAAGTGCCGAACGTGAAGTTCGTTGGCAGGAGATAGTATCTCCGTCCCCCCTTCTGAAACCATCTGGAACCATTTGGAACTGCCATCGGGCTCCCTGGAACAGCGCGATAGCGCACATGGAACGCCATAGCGCTATTTTTTATTGCTTGTAGGGGAAGCAGATATATCCGTATCGTCATCACTTTGAAGTACCTTATCTCCAAAATATTCATACAAGAAAATAGGGAACGAGTTTAATACTGCAACGGACTCATTAACATCCACGTACTTTCTTTTTTGTCCTTCAAATATGGATAATTGATTGATTTCATTAATATTTGAAACCATCTCGTCTTTATCAGAAACAATAAAATTGGCTTTTCGCACATTCATTTCAATCAAGAAAATCCAGTTCTTTCGCACTAGGGAAATCTTTTTCGCTATAAAAGAATGAGAATTCGTTAGCAAAATGTGATCCATACTGCTATAGAAGGAAAAATCATTTGCCAGATGCTTAAAGTCGCGGCATTGATCTCTAGTCACTGTATAACCATTATATGAGTAGTCGGGTAATTTCTTGGTGTACATTATCGACTCAATCATCGGATAATTGATATATAGTTTGCCATTTGCCGTTTCTTCGTTGAAGAGCTCAAGCATTTCCAATACCCGTTTATTTATTTCATCGAGAGATAAAAAGCTATGCTGATAATCATAATCGAAAAAAAGGTATATTTCAGAAAAGTCGGAAGATCGTTTATCTGCCAGCGTGTCATCACCCCTTTTTTCCAGTTTCTCTCTTAAGACTGACACTATATCACCATCCCCATCCAGCCGCATCATCTCTTTGTATAGCGCATAGATATTATTCCCAAAAGAACATATTATACTGCTGCTCTTTTGGGAAAAATACAAATGCTCAAGCGTCTTATGTAATTCGGGTTCCTTCCTTTCGCCCTCAAATACAAATAATATCATATGCCAAACGTGCCACCTCTGTAGAGTTTCTCAATATTATGTCCAAAACGCAATTCTTTATCAGTGCTATCACATAATGCTTTTATGGCATTGTCATTAATAATGAAGTTACAATCTGGGCGCAACAAATCGTTAGACATCAAATACGTGTTATGTGATGAAGTAAACACCTGGCAGTCCAACGCAAATAGTCGTTTACATACCTCATAGCTAAGTTCAAAATGATAGAAGGCGTCAAACTCATCAATAAAAACAAACGTAGCATCTTTCTTCATCCTATGTATCCAAAAATATAGTAGCATCAGCGAATGCGTACCAGTAGAAGCTATTTCATCAAAAGATACCAACTCTCCACCGTACTCACAGAGCAATTTTTTGTCATTTATATCATGTTTTGCAAATGAAAAATCCTGCCTACTAACCAATTCTAGGAATTTTGAAAAATCATCAACCAATCCTTCCTGAATGATATACTCATCTAAGATATACACATTTGTCTCCATGCCAATAAACTCACGGATATCCAAGTTTCGGAACCATAACATTCCATTGACGAAATCTCGTAATTTCAATAGATAGTGGCCTGCTGATAGCGGATAAGAAATAAGTAACACATTAATTATTGATACATTATTCGCGTTTTGGGCCAAAGCATCCTTGAATGACGGTTCCATAGGGAATGCAACCATATCAATATCCAAAACCCTGTCAGTATGGTCAAAAATCAATTTTTCATCTACTATCAGTTTTTCGTTTATTAGCTTGCCATCACGAGCCTTTGCATACGAATATTCTATAACCTGACTCCCAAATTTGAATGAATATTCGAAATCTACAAGGGCGTCAGGGTGACCTGCAAATATAAAATTTTTATAGTAGTCTGGCTTTTTAAATTTCTGTGAAAGGTGATTAACTATGTCGAATATGGCCAAACTTAAATTTGTTTTACCCGAACCATTCGGGCCATATATGATACCATTCTTCACAACACCATCTTTTATAGCGTTCGTGTTAAATGAATAATTACTCGGTTTCGATAAGTCCCACTCAATTCTTTTATTGAATCCACGATAATTAGTAACAGCAAATTTCGTAAGCATAACAAATGATAGATTAATGAAAATTCGGGTGCAAAGGTAGTAAAAATAAATTACATCCGCAAATTTTTTACGGAAAAACGAATAAAAAACGTATTGTTTTGTTATAAATAACAGCTTTGTGCCAACTTCTGTTCTTTTTTTACGTCTTTCAAATTTTTCCTAACTAAAGATTATATCCGATTCTCCAATAAAACTATCTGTTTGCCCTTGGAACGCCCGAAGGGCTCATGGAACCACCTGGAACAGAGCCGCAGGCTTCCTGGAACGCGCGTTAGCGCATCTGGAACGCCCGAAGGGCTCATGGAACCATCTGGAACGCCCGAAGGGCTCTTGGAACGCTCTTTAGCGCAAATGGAACGCCCGAAGGGCTACAGAGTTTCCGAGCCGTCCTCTCCGTACTTGCCATCTTTCGCCTCGAAGATGACGCTTGGCTCCAGCACTTCCACCGTATGCCATGCACCGGCAGGCACAACGCAGCCGAAGTTGCCTACACTTGGGTCGAGCATATAGCGAGCCGACTCCTTGAATCGCTTGCCCGAAGGCACGTCCTGAGCATCCATGCCCATCGGGAAGTCCTTGGCAATATCCATCTCCTCGTATATCACCTCTACGAGCTTACCCGAGAGGCAGATCACCGACTCGTTGCTCATTGGGTGCCGGTGGATAGGTACGACCGTTCCGGGCATGAGGGCATTCAGCATACGCTGACCTCCGTCATCAGGTGAAGTGCGCAAGTCATAGTTCATGCGAAGTCGAGGGTTCACCACAGCCTTGTCGAATAACTCACGAATGAGTTGCTTGTCTATCTGTATCATAATCAGTATATTCAATCAGTTATATTAATCACTTTTATCTTAATCACCAATCTCTTAAGCTCTAATCACTTACCTTTCAAACTGGCTAGATACTCCTCATGCAGATGGTAGTATTTCTTCTTGAAAAGCACATAGGCTACTGACAGCAGCAGGAGTGCGCCCAATAGATAGAGCCAGTGCGCACCCGTGGTATTGGGGCATAGATAGATGAACCCGAGACTCACGATGAGTTGCAATGCCATGTAGATGAGCGAGACCGTCACATGCCCCATTTTGAGCTCGTTGGCCATCAATTGAAACACGTGCTTGCGATGCGCCTCTCCGAGGTTCTCATGCAGCATGATGCGGTGGCATATGGTCAAGCATCCATCCACTCCATACACGAGCAGGAAAATCAAGAAAGTGAGGTCTTCAGTAGCGAGAATCAGTCGGCCTATCATAAACAACAGAATGAAAGCAATGCTGATACTGCCCACATCGCCCGCAAAACATTTGGCTTTGCCTTTCGGACGGAAATTGAAAATAGCGAACACCACAACCGCCAGTATCACGGTGAGGATCAACGATGCCGGAACAAACCCAACGGGCTCGTTCAGTGCGGTAACCAGCGCTCCTTCGTTGACCAGCAGCAGAGGAAGCAAAACGGCAGCAGAATAGCCGACAGTAATGCCATTGATTCCATCCATGAAGTTGTAGATATTCGTTGCGCCTACACATACAATCAACGCCAGCAAAACAGCTCCAAGGCCAATCAGCCAACCATATTCAGCAAACAAATCAAACACGCCCAACGACCAGAACATCAGTCCATACGAAGCAAACTGCACTATGAGTCGCAGGCTGTCGGGCAACGAACGGATATCATCAATGAAGCTCACGCCAGCCACCAATACCAACCCGATAATGAAGGGTAGATACTGCTGAAAATCATATACTTGCCGCAAACCAACCGCCTGTCCGGACTCCATAGAAGCCCATCCTGCTACAACCGTCCACACGATGATAGCAATAGGGAAGATGATACCACCTCCGCGAAGCACTATCGTGCTATGCGAAGACCGCTCATTCGGCTTGTCGATGATGTTACACTTGTCCGCAATCTTGAAATAGACAATCTCCAGGACTAGAAGAATCACGAAAATGATTCCGTAAGATAAAAATGTATTCATATCTCAAATATTATTTATTAACTAAATTTTTCCACACCCACTCAATGGGTCTGATAGATTCATTCGTGTGGGGAGCATTGATATATTTATTAAGACAATGTCAAATAATCGTTTCAAATATTTGTATTACTCAGCAACAAGCAAGCCCCTCGAAGCCTTGGGGGATTCGAAGGGTTTGCAGATAGAGATTGAAAAAATCGTCTTAATCTTGGGGAAGAAGATTCAAATTAATCTTGTGGGGATGAGACCTCAATCGAGGAATCTCCTTTGGTCAGCTTGATGCTCTTGCCGTTCTTGGCGGCATCGATGAGGGCGGGCAGTTGGGCAAGGACACCGAACATCAGCAGTTCGCCTACGGCAGTCAGGACGCTGCCATCGATGATGCCCATTGGCGGAAGCAAGAAGCCCCCTATGATAAGCAGGAGGCTAATTGCAAAAGTCAGGTAGAAGATTTTCATAGCGATGCTTTTAGTTTCAGATTTTTCTTAGGATTTTCGTTTGGAAGTCGAGGGCAGAGCCCGATCCCCAAAAACCGCTTCCTAAAAAGCAACGGACTGTTGCGTATGTTAGTAAGGATGTTTGTTTAGGATTATCTTCTCAACAAAAAATCTTTACCCAAAATCCTAACCAAAATGCGCTCGAATACCTCGCTTTATGTAGGAGTTTATATATGGATCGCTTCGCTCGACATCCTAACTAAAATCCTAATAAAAATCCTAAACTAGTCGTCATCGTTAACTTTTACTCATATCCGGTGTCTTCATCGCCCGAAGAGCCGCCTGAAGGAGCCTGAGAGCCGCTGCTGCCACCGCTGCCCGAATCAGAGCCACCTGAAGGAGTCTGAGATCCACCCGAAGTTGAGCCGCCATCAGAGCCGCCACCGGACGGGTTGTCGGGGGAGGTGAGGTCCACGGTGGTCTGGCCGGCCTTGATGGCCTTGAGAACTGCGGCCTGAGCGCTGCGGCTCGCAACGAGGTTGA
>JALFZG010000061.1 GCA_022784645.1 Bacteroidales bacterium | reverse complement strand
GTAGAGCCTGTACCTTAGCGGTAGCATCGTCCCACTGCTTATTGGTCTTGAAATCCTCGTAGTCGAGGTCTCGAATCTGCGCTACGAGTGCCTCTTTCTTCACGAGGTTCTCCTGCTCGCGCTGATGGAGCTGATCGAAATACTCCTGATGGCGCTTATTGATAACGGTAGATGCCTCCTTAAAGCGGTTCCACAGGTCCTCGCGCAGGTCGCGGGCTACGGGGCCAATCTCCGCCCATTCTTCGTGGAGTTTCTGGAGAATGCGGTTAGCCTCTACGATATCGTTTTTCTCCTGCAGAGCAAGCGCCTCAGCAATGAGTGCCTCTTTCTGCTCGAGGTTCTTCTTGAAGTCATATTCGCGGAGCTCATAGTTGATCTTCACCAAATCATAGAACTTCTCCTGATACATGGCATATTGCTTCTGGAGGGTAGCCACCATAGGAGCGGGCACCGGTCCGATGGTCTTCCATTCGGCTTGGAGGTCACGCACCTGCTGCATATTGTCGCTCACGTCAGCAGTCTCGCTCTCAGCCAGCTGCTTCATCATTTCGATGATGCGCTCTTTGCGAAGCTGATTCTGCTTCATCTCCTCTTCGCGCTTGGCGGCGGCTTCCGCACGCTGCGTCTTATAGACTTGCAGCAATTGGCGGAATTCGGTCTCCACTTCATCAGCGGCTGCAGTAAATGCCTCTCCGGCTTCTTCTGCTTGCTTGCGAGCGGTTTCCTGTTCCTGACGATAGATGCGGTAGAACTGACTCTTAATCTCTTCCACCTGTTCTTTGATTTCCGTTACATCATTGCCGAGCAGACTTTTGAGCTGCTCCATGAGTTCCACTTTTTCCATGTTGTTGTCGTTAACGTTGACGATTGTGTTTTCTAAAAAATGTCCCAACGAAGGGATTCCAATTTGAGGTGCAAAGATACACATTTTTTACAATATACGCAAGAAAAAAATAGTTTATTTCACTTTTTTTGCGGTCAAATGGCTTTTCTGAGGCGTTTTTATTGCTGTTTTCGCTAATTATTACTACTTTTGCGGAAAAATTTGATTGCTGTATGATTCTTTACCCCAACGCCAAAATCAATCTCGGATTGGCCGTAATGCGCAAACGAGCAGATGGTTATCACGATTTGGAAACGATTTTTCTGCCTGTAACGGAGCTCCATGACGAGTTGGAAGTATATCCCTTGGAGGCCTCCTCAGAGCAGCCATATACGTTTGTGCAGGAGGGGCTTACAGTGGATTGCTCGCCTGAGGATAACCTCATCATCCGTGCGTATCTCACTATGCGGGATCGCTATCCTCAAGTAGGACCGGTAGCCATTCGTTTTCGCAAACGCATACCCTTTGGTGCCGGTTTGGGAGGCGGTTCAGCCGATGCCGCTTATATGGTAAAGGCGGTCAATACGCTCTTCTCTTTGGGGTTAACCGATGAAGAGATGGAAGCTATCGTATCGCCCTTAGGAGCCGATTGTGCGTTCTTCATTCAGAATCGTCCGCGCTTTGCCGAGGGCATCGGCAATATCTTCTCTGAGGTTCCCGAGGCAGTCTTGGAGCAGATCAGAGGCAAATGGATCGTGCTCGTGAAACCTTCTTGTGCGGTCAGTACAGCTCAGGCTTATCGGGGCATCCAAAGGAGAGAAGAACAGGGCGAAACGGGAATCCGAGACGTGCATGAGTTCAGCCAACTGACCAACGATTTTGAGCGCACAGTCTTCCCGCTCTTCCCCGAGATAGCAGCCGTCAAGCAACAGTTGGAGCAGTTAGGAGCGTGCTATGCCGCCATGTCCGGCAGTGGCGCTACCGTCTTCGGCTTGTTTGATAGCCAGACTTCGCTCCAAGAAGCCCTCACTCGCACCGGAATAGACGCCCTCGAAGCCCTCTTCCCCAATTGCTTCATCCACCAGCAACAGCTATAACCTATACCAAAGAGGCTTAACTGCCCATTACACCCTACAAGGCATCCTGCACATAGCTCAGGGAGCCTTACATCGTTATGGAATAAATGTAATATTATGCAACATAATTATACAAAATTTGTATAAATAACATATAGGACACAAAAAAACGCTTATTTTTTTTGTACTTCGAAAAAATTGTTGTATCTTTGCACATTCAAATTAACAAGGGCGCAATACGAACAAATAATACGTTTCGGCAAAATGCTGACAATTTTATCCATCATAACTAATAAACAACACAATTATGAAGAAACTATCATTTGTATTGGCTACTATGGTAACCATCTTGCTGGGCATGACCGGCTGCACAACAGAAACCAGTGATGTAATCGTTTATTGCAGAACGTATTTCGGTTCCTCTAGTGGTACACTCGTTGAAGAAACAGAGGGCTTAAACGAGACCGAACTGAAAAAAGTATTCGATGCGCATTTACTGCAATTGGGCGAATCGTTTGGTGAAGACGTAATTATCCGTCGCCAAAACGATGAGACAAAAGTCAAGAATGCAGTTATCCAAGCAGCTAAAGATGCTGACGCAGAGATTAAAGAAAAGTACGGTAATCCCGTAAAAGTACAAGATAGATTCTCTAAATTAGGCATCAGAGTGTATTATATATTCGGAGATAAAGAAGATGTTACTGTAGCCGACTACACTTACAAAGAATAACTTCTATTTGTCACCGTTAATGCATTAAAAACCAAACAGAGCAGACAGGTATGCAGGCCTCATCGCCTGCTACCTGCTGCTATCCAGACGCAAGACTGAGATTCGAAAACTAAAATTATCTTGCAAACACGACTAATTGAATAACATTCTTTAGAACCAAATCTCCCATAAACATCTACGAAGAATCTCAACACTGCTTGTTGTGTGAATGTGCAGGTCTGCACTGCTGTCATGCAGTATGGTTGCCGCATCATCGATGACTTAATAACAGGTTTGCAACTATATATATTCTCGCGCGGGCTTACGCGCGTTGACCAACAGGGGCCATCGGCATGGCTAACGCATGCCCACGTCACGAAACTAAGTAACATATATAAACTCAAGATAGTAAAGCAATGAAAAAAATTCAAATCGCACTCATGTGCACTTTCATGACATTACTTTTCGCTTGTCAACCTCAAAACGGAGTCAGTGTATTGGATATTGACGCAACCAAGTTGGACAACACGACCGCCAAATGTTGGGCCTATACACTCATCTATTCAGATGGAAAGAAGACTGATGGCTTCATGTGGGGAACGGAACAGGAGACCGTTATCAAGCTGCAGACCATTATCCAGAATGCCCAGTTAACCATGGCAAATGAGCCCAAAGATATCACCTATCGAGCAGACGGCACCAAAGACGAACAATCCTGCATGAACAAGAATAAATTTTAGAAGTACCTTTTTAGTGGTTCAAAAATACCCTCTTAAAGGAATCCAACTTGAAGACATTTTACCCCCGTAAACGTTCAAAAGAAATACAGCAAACTCAAAATTGCAGTTTATTACACTTACGGAGGAAACCCCGACGTAACTGTCGTCACCTATACGTACAAGGAATAACCGCCCATCGCGACACACTTGTACTTTGCAGATTGCTAGCTTGCTTTCGGTGTCGTAACACCAACAATCATCAATATGAAAAAGCATTTTCTGTTATCAGCTCTCGCTATTTGCGCCCTATGCGCATGCAGCACACCGAGCACTTCGCGTCCGGCAGATCGTCCGGAGGGCTTTGTATTGCTCACGGACATAGTACCCGATGCCATCTTGGAGATTCGCTACTATTCAACGTATAACTTTGTAGGCGCGCGTATTGATGGTTACGAAGCCCCGGTAGCAATCATCACGCGCGAGGCTGCAGAGGCGCTCAAACGGGTGAACGACGACTTGAACCAACAAGGCTACCGCATCAAGATCTACGACACGTATCGTCCACAGACAGCCGTCAACCATTTCATCCGTTGGGCAAAGCAGCTTGACGACACGCTGACCAAGGCGTCTTTCTACCCCGAAGTGGATAAGGCCTTACTCTTCGATGAGGGCTATATATGCGCCCGCTCGGGACACAGCCGCGGCTCTACCGTTGACCTCACGCTCGTACATATCCAATCGGGCAAAGAGGTGGATATGGGTGGCGTGTTTGACTATTTCGGTGAGTTGTCGCATCCCGACTATGATGGCATCACACCCGAACAGAAAGCTAACCGTCTCATCCTTCGCGAGGCCATGCTTCGTCACGGATTCCGGCCGCTCGACACCGAGTGGTGGCATTTCACCCTCGACAACGAACCCTACCCTGACACCTACTTCGATTTCCCTATCACCGTAAACGAGTGATTTAATCGAACACGCGCCCTACGGGCTATCTCACGCGCCTTTGGCTATTACACGAATATTTTTTCTCTCATTCGTTAGATTCGTTAGATAGCTCGTAGGGCGCGTGTTCGTTTTACGGATTACTCGAATCCGCCGTCGCCATCAGAGCTGCCGCCACTACCGCTGTCAGAGCCGCCCGAAGGAGTCTGCGAGCCGGAGCCAGAATCGCTGCCAGAGCCGCCTGCCGGGGCGCTACCGCTGTTAGCAGAGTCATCAGGGAGCTGCACGGTCGAGGAGATGGTGGCGAAGGTGGTGTTAGCGTTGGGGTCAACCACAACCTCACCGTTCTCGACCTTGTACATGCCCTTGGCTATGATCATGCCGCGGAGGGTGGCGTAACGATTCTGACGGTTGAAGACCGCTACGACCTTCAGATAGGCCTCACTCTGGGTGCTCTTGGCTTTCTCGGCCTTGATCCAAGCCGCAACGGCCGCGTTTACCTTGCCGAAAGCAGAGACGGTCTT
>JALFZG010000052.1 GCA_022784645.1 Bacteroidales bacterium | reverse complement strand
GCATTTGCCCATCCAAATCCGTAATATCCTACGCCGATTCCGAGAAAAATATAAGGGGTGTAAGGTTTGATTCGACCCATCTCCCAATCGTTGCCATATTCGAGGAAGTTAAACTCTGCCGTAACATCGATTCCAATAAGCGGACGGGTGATTTTTTGGGCGTTTGGCTCCTTATATCCGAATCTCGACCAATACGCTTTGGTAGTAAAACCCCAGCGGCGGTCAAGCTTATAGCGGAGTTGCGCACCAGCTGTTTCAAGCGGGCTCTGGAAAATATGCGGATTAGCATCGCCAGTGTAGTAATTTACACCAGCTTGTACGCCCATTTCCAGCAAATAAGTATTGTCGATAGAATATGCTGAAACGACTGATAATAAGCACATTATCAGCGTAATAAATGTATGTTGAATTGTTATTTTCATGCCTATGCGCGCGTATGCACGAGCGTTCATACGAGCTAAAATGTACAAATTAGCTTGCAAAGGTACAAATTTTTATCGATATAGACAAATTATTTGCCTTTTTTTTATTAAAAAAAGGAATTTTTGAAAAAATGGCTAATTCTTGAGGATGTGCCGAAAGGCCTCTGCCACTTTCTTTACAGGTAGTATTTCAATCTGTTTTGGACGGAAACTAACCTTCTGTCCGGCAGGGATGATGATTTTCTTAAAGCCCAATTTTTCGGCTTCTGCTATGCGCTGGTCGATGCGCGCCACCGGGCGAATTTCTCCGCTCAATCCCACCTCTCCGCTGAGGCAGATACCGTCGTCTAACGCTATATCCATGTTGGATGATAAGACGGCAGCGAGCACGGCCAAATCAATGGCAGGGTCATTCACTCGCAGTCCGCCTGCAATATTAAGAAAAACGTCTTTCTGAAGCAGTTTAAAGCCTACTCGTTTCTCTAATACGGCCAATAGCATATTCAGTCTTCGTCCGTCGAATCCGGTGCTGCTTCGCTGGGGCGTACCATAGGCTGCGCTACTAACGAGCGCTTGTATCTCAATGAGGAAAGGCCTTACTCCCTCTACTGCCGAGGCGATTGCCATCCCGCTCAATCCTTCGTGGTTCTGGCTTAGCAGTAGCTCAGACGGATTGGTGACTTCTCTAAGGCCATTATGCTGCATCTCGTAAATCCCCAATTCGGATGTACTCCCAAATCGATTCTTTTGAGCGCGCAAGATGCGATACATATAGTGTTGATCGCCCTCGAACTGAAGTACGGTATCTACGATATGCTCCAGCACTTTGGGCCCTGCTATAGAGCCCTCTTTATTGATATGCCCAACGATAAGAAAGGGAATATTCTTCTCTTTGGCGAATCGGAGCAAGATAGCTGCACATTCGCGAACTTGACTGAGGCTGCCTATCGTGGCGTCAATTGTTTCTGTACCTATCGTCTGAATAGAGTCAATCACTACGATGTCGGGCATAAGCTCGGTGGCATATTCCAAGATCTTCTCAAGCGATGTCTCGCTGAGAATGAATAAGTTAGAAGGATTACCATCTAATCGTTCGGCTCGCAGTTTGATTTGCTTCGTACTTTCTTCGCCCGATGCATATAGCGTCTTTATTTCGCCCAACTTCATCAATATCTGAAGGGCCAAAGTAGATTTTCCAATACCAGGTTCGCCACCAATGAGCACCAAACTGCCGGGTACGAGACCACCGCCAAGTACGCGATTAAGTTCGCCATTATGCAAATCTATACGAATCTCAGGGGTAGCTTCCACTTCGTGAAGCTTGAGCGGACGAGCTCCTGAACTGATGATTTTGGGCGCCTTTTGTGCAATCATCTGACGTTCGGTTTTCTCCTCAATGTATGTACCCCATTGCCCACAAACAGGACAGCGACCAAGTTCTTTTGGGGACTTGGCTCCGCAGTTTTGGCATACATATTCAATCTGTACTTTTGCCATTGTGGTTATAATTCATACGTGGTTTTGTCTTTGCCCAATATGGTATTTTCAAACTCTGTTTGAGCCTCTTTTAAAAATAACGTCTGATCAATAATACGGGCAGAAAAATGACCAATAATGAGCTGTTTTACGCCTGCTTTTTTGGCAATCTTAGCCGCTTGTTTGGCAGTGGAATGCTGGTATCTATCAGCTGCTTCACGATACTCTTCCGTATAAGTAGATTCATGATATAGCACATCTGCACCTTGTATCCATTTGCAAATGGCGGGCTTATAACCCGTGTCAGAGCAATAAGCGTATTGAAAAGGCTTGGCGCCAGTCTCCTGGTGGATTCGCCGAGGTTTCTCCTCAAAAAAGAAACCGCAGGTGGGCACGCTGTGACGAAGTGGAATAGTCGTTACAGTAAGCGTACGATCCTCGTAGATGACCGCATGTTTTTTGGGATCAATAGCATGAAAAATGATGCTATAGTTCATGCCCTGACAATGATAGTCGAGCAATGGTTTGAGAAGCGTCTCAAGATCTTTATGGGCATAGATATGTACGTCTTGCGTGCGGTTCATCATCCCCCATGTACTGAGTAATCCGATTAAGCCAAAGCAGTGGTCGCCATGGAGATGAGAAATGAAGATGTTGTACAATCGAGCGGTACGACACGCCAACTGACGCATCGTATTCTGCGTACCCTCTCCGCAGTCAATCAGGAAGAGTTTCTCGCACATTTCCAAAATCTGTCCGCTTGGATTGTTTTGAATAGTGGGCATCGCACTCCCGCATCCTAATATGGTAAGACGTTTATCCAAAGTAAGTTACTGTTTTATTATGATAGTTTGTGCCGAAAAATCGTAGCAAATGAGTTAAAACAAACTCTGCTGCCCATCATAGGGTTTGCTTTTGGTTTTCTTCCCAAACTTCTTGTTAAGCATGTCCAATTGCTCTTTCGTAGGAGCAGGGGGAATGGCATGCGATTTAGCTGATTCGTCGGCTTTTGAAGCTGCTTTTTCTGCCTTGCGAGTAGCACGAATCTCTTGCATGATATCAGTGATAATCTGCTTTGTATAAAGCGGAAAATCACCATCCATCATCCAATTATAGTAGCTGCTTTCAGAGCTGAAGATTTCTCTAACCGTGCGGCCTTTATACTTGCCAAAATTGAAGGTTATTTCGCCTTTATCATTATATCCCAATCTGCCAGCAAGGTCTGCACACGGCTGAAGGTTCGTGTATTGCTCTAGTTCAGTTACGGTAGAAGGTACGTCGCTATGTACTTCCAATTGGCGGAGCAGCACTTCGCGAGTAGCTTCGGTGTCGGCATTGGCCGAGTGGGCGTCTTCGAGGTTCTTACCGCAGTAATGTAGGTAGGCAGCTGTAAGCGTGCGAGGCGTATGCTTTTGGAAGATAACGAAAGCATCAATAAAGTGGTGTGCCTTCTTCAAATCCACCTTAAATCCATTGCGGAGCAATTCTTCTTGCAGCATGGGTACATCGAAATGATTACTGTTGTATCCAGCCAAATCGCAGTCTTGGATGAAGCTTAATACATCAGGAGCAATCTCTCTGAATGTCTTGCAGTTGGCTACATCTTCATTGGTAATATGATGGACAGCCGTTGCGCTTTCAGGAATAGGTATCGTTTCCTCATGAAGCATTTCACCCGAAGGACTGAGCACAACATTTACAGGTCTTACACGCCATGTTTTGGATTCTGTGCAGCCATCGGTCATTTGCTTTACCAAGGAAATCTCTACGATACGATCTGCTGATATATTTACGCCCGTCGTTTCCAGATCGAAGAAAACGAGCGGGCGGGTAAGTCGTAATTTCATATTGGGCTATGAAATGGGAGTATCAATCATTAAGAAGCATCGGCATGAGAAGCATCAGAAGATCTTCGTTTTCTTCGTTTTCTGTAGGCAAGATCAATCCAGCACGCGTAGAGTCCATCAGGCGGAGTTCTACATCCGTGGAATCTACATTCCCGAGGAGTTCACATAGGATAGTGCCCTTGAATCCGATAGTGATTGGAGTGCCAGTGTATGAGCATTTAACCGTCTCTTCTGCGGAGGTGGAAAAATCGATATCCTGAGCCGAGATAGTAAGTGTATTCTCCGTGAGTTCAAGTTTGAGTAATGCAGTGGCATTGTTAGCAAATACCGCTACGCGCTTACATGCTGCCAGAAGAGTGAGGCGATCGATAATTACGCTATTGGTGTTATTCTGTGGGATTACGCCATTGTAATTGGGATAGCGGCCTTCGATTTGGCGACAAATAATAAGCGTGTGGTTAAATTCGAATCGAGCATTTTTATGTCCAAACGTGATTTCTACTTCCTCTTCATCTTTCGTAAGCACAGCGCGCAGTAAGTTTGCGGGCTTCTTAGGAAGAATAAAGTTAACGGGTTCTAACGACTTGATGGCGTAGTTGTTATAACGTACCAATCGGTGTGCGTCGGTAGCTACGAGCGTGATATGATCTTCGGTAAGGTCAAAATTAATGCCATTCATGACCGGACGAAGTTCGTCGTCTGCTGTGCAGAAAATGGTTTTGTTTATAGCATTGAGGAGCACCTTAGATTGCATGGAGATGTGATGACATCCCTCCTCTGCTTGGGGCATCTCAGGATATTCGTTGCCGTTGACACCTACGAAAGAATACGTACCATTTACGGAATTGATAATCATACCGAACGTGTAGTCGTCGATAGTGAAAGTAAGGGGCTGAGCGGGGAACTCCTTCATGGTGTCAATAAGAAGTTTTGCGCCGAAAGCCACTTTTCCTTCACCTTCTGCATTCTCTACATCAATAGTGGTGCGAATGGTCGTTTCGCCATCAGATGCAGTCAACGTAAGGGTGTCTCCTGACAAATCAAACAAGATGCTTTCAAGAATTTTCAAGGCGCTCTTGTTGGCTACTACGCGGCTTACTGCTTGCAGCTGCTGAAACAGCTTTTCACTGGATACATTAAATTTCATATCTTATTGTATTTATGTTCTATTAAGTGGATTATTACATCTTGCTGCAAAGTTACAGATTTTTTTTGAAATATACAAATTTTATGGCAATTTGGCATCAAAATTTTTAACTTTTAGCTCATTTTTATTTATACAGGAAGCGTTTTATGCTCTTTTTGGGCGTTTTTTCAAACGGTTCATCTTTAATCTCGATATCACTTACACGTGAATAACCGGGTATCAATTTGTTGAGCTTTGCCAAGTTTTCGCGCATCATATACTCTATTTCTTCGATGCTGAATTTGTTGGTTGTTTGCTCGTCAGGGAACACTAAACCAATGAGTTTGCCTTCGCGTTCTACCACAATACTTTCGCCTACTCCCTCCAGATTGTTGAGTTTATCTTCAATCTCTTCGGGGTAGATATTCTGACCTGAAGCTCCGAGAATCATGGTTTTGTTGCGGCCTTTGATAAATACGTTTTTCTTCTTATCTAAGTAGCCAAGGTCGCCTGTTCGCATCCATCCGTCCTCGGTAAAGGCTGCTCGGGTAGCTTCTTCGTTTTTGTAATAACCTACCATTACGTTCTCACCTTTCACTAGAATTTCGCCAATTCCTTCTTCATTGGGGTTGTCGATGCGTACTTCCATGTTCAGAACTGGGCAACCACCACTCTTGGCAACGAAATATTTCGGAGGCGTACCGCTGATGAGCGGGGCGCATTCGGTCATGCCATAGCCTACTGAAAGGGGAAAATGGATGTCCATTAAGCATTTTTCCACAGTAGGATTGATGGCTGCTCCGCCGCAGATGAAATAGCGCAATTGTCCACCAAAGGCATTGGTGAGTCCTTTTTTAACTTTCTTTCGGATGATGCTGCCAATACCTGCCATATTCCAAAATAGTGAAATAACTTTTTTGGAAATGAGCGGGTTGATGTTTTTCTTGTAAATTTTCTCAATAACTAGCGGTACCGTTACTACCAAATAAGGCTTGACTTCTTGGAGCGCTTTGAGAAGGATGCTCGGGGTGGGTGTTTTTGTGAGGAAATAGATATGCGTACCACAGCAGAGAGGGTAGAGGAACTCACAAACCTGCCCAAACATATGTGCCAACGGAAGCATGGATACCAAACGTTGACCAGGATCTACCGGTAAAACGTGCATGCCTACCTCTACGTTGTTAGAGAGCGAACGTCCTTTAAGCATTACCCCCTTAGGACTTCCTGTACTTCCAGAGGTATAGTTGATTACCGACAAGGCGTCTTGATCGGCAGAAAAACAGATATTTTCAGGTATTACACCATTGGGATGCTTTGCGTCAAAGGCCGTTTGCAAAGCTTCCTCGGATGGAATCTCAACGTCTTCTCCATTTCGCAAAACAGTAAAATCTTTGAGCGAGAGTACGGCTGTCAGTTCATTAAGGGATTCTTCTTGCAGCTCTTTCCAGATATAGGGCCCTACGAAGAGCATCTTAGAATCTGAATGCCGGATGAGTTTTTGAATATCATCTGCTTTGAAATCCTGAAGGATGCTAACGACTACTGCACCATATGATACGGTTGCCAAATATGCCACTGCCCAATTTGCGCAATTGCGTCCGCATAGTGCAATCTTATCGCCTCTCTCAATGCCCAATAGCTTGAAGAACGTATGTAGTTTCAGCATTTTTTCGGCCAATTGACCGAAAGTATAGGCTGTTTCTTCACCATAATCGCTTAATGCTAAATCGTCCCACTGATGAGACATTATCTCGTTTAGATAGTGGAGATACTGTTTTTTCATTTGTTTTATGCTTTCTTATGTATTAATAATCCTTACAAAAAACGTACCAGAGTGAACTAAATACTTGTCAATCAGGATATTTCGCTCCAATTGATAGTCTGCTGCTTGAGTTTATTGAGTTGATTGACGTACATACGATTTTCTGGCTTACTCAGTTCAGGGTCATCCTCGAGAATCTCTTGTGCGGCTTTGCGGGCGAGTTCCAATATCTGGCCATCAGAAACGAGAGAAGCAATCTTTAGTTCGAAGGGCAATCCTGATTGCTGCGTTCCTTCTAAATCACCCGGTCCGCGAAGTTGCATGTCTGCTTCAGCAATGCGGAAACCATCGTTGGTTTCTACCATAATATTCATCCGTTTGCGCGTATCTTTACTGAGCTCAAGTCCCGTTAGCAAAATACAGTAACTTTGTTCTGCTCCGCGTCCTACGCGTCCTCTGAGCTGGTGCAACTGACTCAAGCCAAAGCGCTCAGCATTTTCGATAATCATAACGCTGGCATTCGGAACGTTTACGCCCACTTCTATCACCGTTGTAGCCACCAAAATCTGCGTTTTACCTTCTGCAAAAAGTTGCATATGCATGTCTTTTTCTTTGGGTTTCATCTTCCCATGAACCATGGATATATTGTATTCTGGGAAGCGACGACAGATGCGCTCAAATCCGTTTTCCAGGTCCGCAAGCGGTTTATCTACGGGTTTGGGATTTCCGTTTTTATCTTTCTGCTGCTCAATGAGCGGAAAAACGATATAAATTTGCCTTCCGCGCTGAATCTGCTGCTGAATAAAATTGTCGATTTGCTCGCGCCTGAGATTGCTATAATGGAGGGTATAAACCGGTTTTCTGCCAGGAGGAAGCTCGTCGATAACGGAGACGGACAAATCGCCATAAACGGTCATGGCGAGTGTACGTGGGATTGGGGTGGCCGTCATCACAAGAACATGAGGTGAGTGGACGTTTTTCGCCCAAAGTTTGGCTCGTTGTGCCACGCCAAATCGGTGTTGTTCATCTACGATTACCAATCCCAAATTGGAGAACTGCACCCTATCTTCGAGCAAAGCATGTGTGCCAATCAAAATGTCAATATCTCCTTGAATTAGATCGGTTAAAAGTGTATTTCTCTGCTTAGTGGTAGTACTACCCGTGAGCAGTTCTACTCTTACGCCAGTCCCATCAAGCATGCTGCTGATTGTTTCCAAATGCTGGTTGGCGAGAATCTCCGTAGGAGCCATGATACAAGTCTGATACCCATTGTCTTTGGCCAATAGGCTACACAAGAGGGCTACAAGCGTCTTGCCACTTCCTACATCGCCTTGAAGCAGACGATTCATCTGATGACCAGATTTCATGTCTTCGTGTATCTCTCTGATAACGCGTTTTTGAGCATTCGTAAGCGCAAAAGGCAATTTATTTTGGTAGAAGTCATGAAAAGTCTTCCCCACAACGGGCATTCTGTAACCTTCGCTCTTTAGCGAGTGTAGTTTAGCCTGCTTCAGAATCTGCAATTGAATGTAGAAAAGTTCTTCAAACTTCAGTCTCTCTCTTGCCTTCTGCATTTGCTGTTGGTTTTGCGGAAAGTGGATATTAATGAGAGCCGAAGTTAAATCAAAGAGATGGTATTTTTCTCGAAGAGCTTGTGGTAACGTATCGGGTACTCCTTCTCGTAAATCAGGCATCAAACCTTGAATGATAGTGCGCATGGCCTTGTCATTAAGAGCATGCCCCTTCATTTTTTCAGAGGTGTTGTAATGTGGTTCAAGTCCCTTTTTTGCACGGAGTTGCTCGGGACTTGTCAAACGCTCCATTTCGGGGTGAATGATGCTGAATGTATGATTGAAACAGGATGGCTTTCCGAATACTATGTATGGTACGTTTCGTTCCAATTGAACGTATTTGATTCCCTGAAACCATAACAATTCCATCTCATCGGCCATTTTGTCACGGAAATGGGCAACGAGTCGCTGCCCCTTACCTGTACCTATCGTTTGAATATCCGTAATCGTTCCTACTATCTGTACGTAAGTCTCCTCGTTTTGGATATCACGAATCAAATAAAACTGACTCCTATCGATATATTTATATGGAAACACGTATAGCAAGTCGAGAGCTGACTGAATATTCAGCTCTTTCTTGAGTAGTTCTGCCCTCTTGGCTCCTACTCCCTTGCAATAGGTGATATCTTTATATCGTAAGTCCAAACCTGCGATTTACTTGAGTGCCTGATACGTAACCTGGTGCATCAGTGTTTTGGGGTTATAGCCCGAGAAATTGGGCATATTATTAACGTACATCAATACGATAAGTTGTTCTTGTGGATCGATGATATAGTCTGTACCAAACATACCACCCCAGCGCATAGAGCCTTCACTCACGATGGTGTTGTGTGCGTTTTCTGGCGTAAACACATCCCAAGCCATGCCAAAACCGATTTCACCTCGCATCTTTCCAACTCCATTTTTTTGCATCAATTCAAGCGTTTTGCGTCCGATAATGCGGTTGCCATTGAATTCACCATTGTTTAATATCATTTGGCAGAATTTAGCGTAATCTTGAATCGTACCACATAATCCGGCACTCGGACTACAGAAGATTTGTGCGCCCGTATAAGGAAAATCCTGATAAATGCCCTCTACGCGAGTGAGTGAGCCTCCCTTGGGATACTCGTAAAGCGTAACCAACCGATCTTGCTTCTCCTTGGGAAGGTAGAAATACGTATCGGTCATGCCGCATGGATCAAGTACACGCTCTTTGATGAACGTATAGATATCTTTACCAGAAAGAATCTCGCATAAGGCTCCGATTACGTTGGTATTACATGCATACGTAAAGGCCTCGCCAGGCTCATGCTTCAGCGGCATTTTTGCCAATAGTCTGACGGCTTCCTGGAGCGGAATACTGTCATACGACATGTGAGTGGGAACACCCAACTTATCTGCAATTTTTCCGTAAATACCATCAATACAAAGGCCCGAGGTATGGGTAAGGAAATGGCGTACTGTGAGCGTTTTGCTGGCAGGATGACTTGTCCACGTACAAGTAGAGGAATCAAAAGAATCCAGCACCTCCATGTGCTCGAATTCAGGGATATATTTGGTGATAGGCTCATCGAGTTGCACTTTGCCTTCTTCAAATAGTGTCATGAAAGCCACGCACATGATGGCTTTCGATGAACTTGCCATTCTGAAAATATCCGTTGTTTGGCATGGAATCTGCTTTTCAATATCGCGCCAACCAAATGCTTTTTCATATACTACTCGTCCTTTATGCACTACCATACCAACACATTGGGGCATATAGCCGTTGGCAATATAGGTGTTGTAAGCAGAATCTATCAGGTTGAGCCTGTCAAGATAGAACGCATCGGAGCAATTTGCTCCATAAATGAGTTGCTGAGGCTTTTGCTCAGTAGATTTTTGGCTGCAAGAAGTAAATAATGAGGCAAACAAACCAGTAAGCATCATGATGGAAAATAATTTACGCATGGCAATAGAAAAATAAGAATGTGTGTTGTTATTAAAAAAGGTCTCGCTTATTTGGCGAGACCTTTATCTTGGGGCATACGCCCTGGTTATTGGAGCTTGAAGTTTACAGGTACGGTGTATTTAACGCGAACCGGCTTACCACGTTGCTGACCAGGATGCCACTTGGGCATAGACTTAATCACGCGAACAGCCTCTTTGTCAAGCGATGCATCACCACCCGAACGAACCACTTCAACGTTTACGATAGAACCATCGGTGTTAACCACAAACTGGCAAATAACACGTCCTTGAATACCATTCTCCTGTGCGATAACAGGGTACTTAACGTTTTCGCTCAAATACTTAAAGAGGGCAGCCTGACCACCGGGGAATTCCGGCATTTTCTCAACCACTACGAAGATTTCTTCTTCGACTTCCTCTTCCTCAACAACTTGCTGAACGGGAGCTGCAATCTCTACCTTGGTATCATTGTCCTCGGTATTGATTTCAATGCGAGCTACTTCTTTCTCGTCTTCTACCACAACGAGCTCCTCAATCTCTTGAATAACTTGCTCAGGCTGTGGTGGAGGAGGTGTCTCCTGCTGCTGAGTCTGCTGAATGTCGAGTTCCTCGTCATTCCATGCTACTTCTTCGATCACTTCGTAAACAGCAACCTCTTTTTCTGTCCATTCAAGGGCAACATAGCAGAGGCTGAGAACGAATACAAAGCCCATCAAGAGGAATGTCAACTTCTTGTTTTCAAGGCTAGCTTCTTTTGTTTTTTTGATATCCATAATGTGTCTTTTTTGATATTTCCAATGGTGTGTCAAAGGCAAGCGGAATGGTCAAGCAAGTGCACAATCCACGAATTGCGCTGCAAATTTACTAATTTTTACTGAAACACGCAAATCTTTTGGCTTTTTTTTTAAAAAAAAACGATAAATCGGCCTAAAAAGTCATACTTTATGCGTATTTTTCGTATGTTTCGGCTAAATGTGCACCGACTACTTGCATGCTGTAGCAATTGCCCAAATGCTGAATTTTTGATTTGTCAAAGAGCTTGGCTTGGCTAATCATCGTGTTCATTGCTTGAGCCAATTCTTCTACGTTTTCGCTCTCTACAAGAATGCCATTTTCAGGGGTTACCATCTCCGGAATTCCACCTACTCGAGTGGCAATTATCGGAAGTCCGCATGCCATACTTTCGGATAATACGACGGGGGCATTTTCATAGCGCGAGAATAGCACAAAACAGTCGCTTTCTACCATGGCAGTATGTACGCCATATGGGGTTTTCTCGCCATCGAAAAAGACGACCATGTTGTGTATTCCAAGTGCTTCGGCAGTATGTACAGAGGCTTCAAAATCCGGACCGGTACCTACCAAATGAAGTTCAAAATCTTGCCGCTTGCTATACAAAAGGGCTACTGCACGAAGGATGCCTTGTGTGTTTTTTGACCGCTCGTCGAAGCAACTGACATGTAAAAAACGAAATACAGTGCCCTCTTGCTTTGCTTTGGGTGCATTCCCCTCATAGAAGAAATCATCCACCACGTTGTGAATGTGTTCCCAATTATTATTGCGAATGCCTGCTGCTTTCATACTATTTTCGAGCGCTTGACTTACCGGCATAATCACGCTCGCCTCCCTAGCAACCTGCTTCATCAGCCAACCATGCCACCCACCTCTAAAACTGTTATTCTCAGGCAGATAACCGCTCCAATGCTCTACTAATATATAAGGAATACCATATCGCTTCTTCAGCCAATAAGCGAGCAAACCATTTTTGGTTAATACATTCAGTTGCGTCAAATGAGGCATCCCCCAAGATTTTTTTACGGCTTGCCACCCTTGGCGAACAGCCGAAAAGAATGATCCAGCATAATAGGCATATATTTCGGTAATGCCGTCAGTTGTTTGCTCCACAATCTCTACCCCAGTCGGCACATTCTTATCCTTAAGAAGAAACAACACGCAAACGTCAACGCCTTGACGAACTGCGGCTGCTGCGTGCTTCCTTACGAATAACCCAGGCATTGGGTCATAGCGGTGTGGATACCATTCTGTGAGGTAGAGTATTTTCATTTTATTTCTTATTTCGATTCAAGATACGATTGCCCAAAAGAAGCAATCTGAATAGCGGATTGTATGTTTTTTCTACGCTGAAATACGTAGTTGGCGTACTGCCAAACTGCCGATAATGATTCGCAATACCGGGGATCATACTGCCTTCAAAATCAAATACCAAATGGCGTTGTGCGGCAAATCGAATGGATTCTAATACCAGTCTTGCTCCTGCACCATTGCTGCCGTTTTCGGGGTCGTAAGTAGGAATCAAATAGTAGCAAGTGCGCGCATCATATACGAGAAAAGCAGCAGCAGTAAGTTCGCCATCTCTGTCTCGGAGTCCAATCAGTTTGCCCGATTGATGCGCCATGCAGGTATTATAAAGCGTTTGCCAATAAGAGTAGGTATAAGAAATGGGCTTATGCCGTTTCTTCAGACAGCTAACGTGAAAAGCGTAAAACGCGTCTGCATCCAGCGCTGTATCCACTATTAATTGTGCTGCTTTCTTGATTTGGCGGCGTTTGTTTTCAGAAAAACGACTTATAAGTGCTTTTTCATCTGATAAATCGGTAATCCGATAGGTAACCATCTCGTTTACCGTAAATCCATACGCGCGCAGTTCAGGCACCCATGATTGGTTAAGCGGATATTTTTGATAGTAATAGGCTAATCCTAATGCGTCAATAGCCTTGGCAATATCGGATGGCGAGTCAGCATTCCCCACATAACCGGCAATCTGCGTATGCTGCGGCATGAGCGTAAATCGCATGCCCAGTCGCTTCCTCAGAAGATAGGGCATCATCGCGCCAGATGGTAATAAAATAGCATCCCATTCTTTTCCGATGCACACGGCATCTAACCACCAATCTTGCATGAAGATGGGCAGTCCGATTGTCTCTCGACACCATGTTCGGTATGCGTCTTTATTGCCTTTCACTTGCATATGCCAACATTGCATTCGCTAACCTATCATTCTATCCTGTACAATCAATGCTTAATCCAGTCAATCAGGCGCTGCAGCATTACATAGATAGCCGTTCCTTTATGCACGGAATAGTAAGCCGTCTTCTTTGCGCCATAATGCTTGAGATAGTCTTTGTGGAATACAAAATCCAGTTTCAAACCTAGGCTTCTCGCGTGTTTGATGACTTCGAGCGTAAGGAGCTCACGTGCACCCGAATCGGGATAATCATGGTCAAACGTATTGAGCAATTGATACGCATATTGATGATCCCACACTAACACAGCAGCAGCAGCCAGCAACTCTTTTTCTGCATTCCTTACACCTATCACTCGTATTACACCCTTATCAGCAGCTTTTTCTGCCATTACGAGCAGCGTTTCGCGCGTATATGTCATTTTGGCTTTTTTCTGCAATTGTGTAAGTTGATGAAAGCGGTAGAACTCCTCCAAATCTACATCCTCAACGGAGTAGGTGAGTGTATTTTTCTCCAATTTCTTGCGTTTGCTTTTGGAGAAACCGTCAATCACTTTCTGTAAATCGGATAAATCCGAAAGAATATACGTTCGGCGCGTAACGAATTTATAGCCAAGCTCTTTAAGATAATCAACGGCGGGACTATCATAGCAGAACAGTTGATTAAATGAAATAGGTTTTACTTCCAACTTCATTTTCTCATCCAAGTTCTTGTAAATGGCTTTTACACGTTCTTCGCTATCACTTGCTTGCAAAATATCTTGACGAATCCACACACCTGCATAGGGGCAGAGCACTGGTTGGTTGATGCGTTTCATCCATAAGTGCTTCTCCGTCTCATATGGCATAGCGGCAATCACCTTATCACATAATGATAATGCGGTGGTAAGTGTCTGCTCGTTGGATGGGAGGAGGGCTTCTGAACTTTCTGCAACCGATACAGGTTGCTCCGTTTGTTCTTCAAAAAGCAGGAGTACATCCCAATCTTTGCCGGCACTTACGCCTTCTAACCACCAATACTGCATAAATAGCGGAAGATCGTATTTTTCAGACAAATGCTGATATATTTCTTTGTTTGTCATACAAAAAATCAGAAAATTTCTGCAAAGTTATATAAAAATTTTGATAATATCAATTTTTTTTCGTATTTTTGCCGAAAATATCATAATTTAATCCAAAAACGCTATATGAATACGTTTGGAGAACGGTTTCGTTTTACTTCTTTCGGTGAGAGTCATGGCCCCGCCATAGGAGGTGTAATAGATGGCTTACCATCGGGTTTACATATCGATGAAGAAGCTATCCGAGTAGAGTTATCGCGCAGATCCCACCCCGTTGTTCGGTTAGAGGATGGAAGAATCTATCCCCTTCCTGGGGGCTCCAGTCGTGCAGCAGACGAACCGGATCAGGTAGAGTGGCTCAGCGGTCAGGTAGATGGAGTAACGATAGGAACACCTCTCGCGTTCCTCATTAAAAATACGCATGCGCGCGCGAGTGACTACGATGCATATCGCGATGTATTTCGTCCGGGGCATGCGGATTACACCTATTTCGTAAAATATGGTATTCGCGACTATCGTGGCGGTGGTAGGGCGTCAGCTCGCGAAACGGCAGCTCGAGTGGTAGCAGGCTCGATTGCCAAACAGTTGCTCACTCAAAGAGGAATTACTATCAATGCCGAACTTACGCAAATAGGTAAGACCACTGACCCTGCCCGATTCGCTGATGAGATTCAGCATGCGCAAGCCGATGGCGATTCAATAGGAGGCATTATCAGTTGCCGAATTTCAGGCGTTGAGGCTGGAGTTGGCGAACCAATATTCGATAAACTGCAAGCACGATTAGCGTATGCCATGCTTTCCATCAATGCTTGTAAGGGATTCGAATATGGTAGCGGCTTTGCTGGAGTGCAGAAGCGAGGCTCTGAGATTAACGCTTTCTCTGGAGGTATGCTTGGTGGTATAACCGATGGCACGGATATCGTTTTCTCTTGTGTGTTTAAGCCTACGCCCTCCATAGCTCTTCCGCAGATGGCCAAGGACATAGAAGGTAATCTCCGTCAGATTTCTATCCATGGCCGTCATGATGCATGCGTTGCGGCTCGTGCTGTTCCGGTAGTGGAGGCAATGGCTGCCATCACATTGGTGGATTACTTGCTATAAATGCAGCACGATGAAGTGTCTTCTTCCAGAAGCGACATGAAGAAACATTAGGGCAGTAACGCGCGTTACTGCCCTAATGTTGATTATAAAGCTAGAAGCGTCTGCTTGAGCCAAGCATACGTCTGCTCGGTTGATTCGATAGAGAGTTTCTCCAGCGGAGAGTGAACGCCTGTCATTTGCGGGCCAACGGATACCATATCCAAATCAGGATATTTCTCTAAGAACAGGCCGCACTCCAATCCGGCATGAATAGCCAATACACGTGGCTCTTCGCCGAAAAGCTGAATGTAAGCGTTTTTCGTAGCTTCAAGCAGTGGAGAGTTGATGTTGGGTGTCCAACCCGGATAACCATCGCCATGGAATACTTCAGCACCAGAGAGTGCAAGCGCAGCTTCTACTACATCTTTGATGGCATGCTTCTCTGATTCTACCGACGAACGTTGCGAGGTGTTGATCTCAATATACTTACCCTTCTCGTCAGCCTTTATCTTTACGGAGGCTAGGTTAGTGCTCGTTTGCGTAAGTCCCGGGATAGCCGACGACATCTTCACCATGCCATGCGGACAAGCATAGAGTGCAAGAATCAGCTTATCAGAAACGGCTTTGGGCAATACGGTTGCTGGCTTTTCTGCCGATTCAAGAGCGGTCTTCAAATCTTTCTCCACTTCACCATATTCGGCTTCGAGTTCGGCACTTACGATATTGAAGCTAACGCGCATCTGCTCCTTATATGCCATCGGCACAAGGATAGTGGCTTGCGCTTCGCGAGCAATGGCATTACGCAGGTTACCACCATTAATCTGAGCGATACGAAGGTCGGTCTCCTTCATCAAGCGGAAGAGGATACGGGTGAGCAGTTTATTGGCGTTGCCGCGACCCTTATTGATATCGTCACCGGAGTGACCACCCATCAATCCACTAATCTGAATAGTAGCAGCAAAATAGCCTTCAGGCGCTGCTTCTTCGGTGTAATACAGATGTGCGAGCGTATCTACGCCACCAGCGCAACCAATGAAAATCTGACCATGGTCTTCTGAATCGAGGTTGATGAGTCGCTTGCCGCGGATCACGCCGGGCTGCAAGCAGAATGCGCCCGTTAATCCGGTTTCTTCATCGGTAGTGAAGAGTGCCTCGAGCGCTGGATGAGCAGCCTCCTCATCGGTAAGAATAGCGAGCATCATCGCCATACCGATGCCATCGTCGGCACCAAGAGTAGTGCCTTTGGCATGCAGCCAACCATCTTCGATATATGTCTCAATGGGGTCGGTCTCGAAATTGATGGGGCAGTCTGCGTTTTTCTCGCAAACCATGTCCATGTGCGCTTGGAGCACCACGGTAGGATGATCTTCGTAACCGGCTGTAGCAGGTTTGCGCATCAGGATATTGCCTGTAGTGGCACCCTCTGCAATCGGCATATATTCATACTCGAGCTGATGCTCCTTGGCGAATTGGATAAGCCATTCGCATATTTTCTCCTCGTGCTTACTCGGACGAGGTACTTTGTTGATTTCGGCAAAAATGTCGAATACTGCTTTTGCTTTCATTGTATGTAGTTATAGGAATATTATTATAGATTGCCCAATAAAACAATTGTAATAATTTGAAAATCAATGCGCTACAACCGGAGCGATTTGGCGGAGATACTCTTCGCTGGGTTTGAAGCGGTCAGGAGAAGCGGGCTCGCCCAATTCGTTGCGGAGGAACTTACCCTGCTCGTCTTGCTTCTTCTCTACGCCATCCAGATACTTCACCATCAAGAATCCAAAGAGTTCGTGCCAGTCTGCTACAACAGCTTCTGCCTGCTCAGAAGTGTAGCGGTTGAGGTAATCGTTGCGCACAGATTCCGACATCTTACCCGTCTTCATTTCCAAGCGGGTGATATCTTCTTCAAAACGCTTCTCCCAATCGGCTTGACGTGCGCGAATCTCGGGCAGCATGCGCTCGTATTTGGTATAAGCATAATTGGCAACCTGGTTGAATGCCCAGAACGCGCTGGTAGAAGAATAGGTAAGCAAGTCACCATTGCCTTTCTGCATGCAGTTGGGCACTTCGGTTGTGCAGCTGAAGAACGGGATATACACGGTAGTAGCGGCATCATCAATACCAAACCAGAAAGTGCCGAACTGCTTATCGGCATACATCTCGCTCACAAACGACCAAGCCGTCTGCTGGGTAGCGGTAGGACGTGGGTAGCAATATTCGGTGCTATCAAGGGTGAAAACCAATCCGCCATAACGCAGTTTGCTATGCCAGATGCCCGAACCTTCCTGCTGCTGAATATCAAGGGCTGTACCTTCATACATATCGCGCATAGCTTCTCTGACGTCAGCAGCCGAGAGCTTACGATTGGGCTTGGTGAAAAGCGGCATGTGGTCGTTGTTCTTGTGCATCACATACGGCAGATACTGATCATACGAGCTGTCGTATTTGCGCATGAAGCTCCATACGCGGCCTTCGCAAGCATACGCACCCGTCAAATCGAGCGGAGCATAGGCGTCGGCAAAACTAAACGCTGCATCTTCGCCTGCAAAATAGCCCTTCTGACGAGCTACTTCAATCACGTCCTTGCTCCACCACCATTCCTGGCCATCAACCATATTGGTCATGATATGCTTGCGGCCCTTCATTGCTTTGGCTTTCTTAACGGGTAAGGTGGTGATGCGCGCTTGATTGGCATGGGCGGAAATGCAGTCGTCGGGGATGCGGGTTGCCACCCAAACGGCACCCGTATTGCCTGGGCCTTTACCGATCATCTCCATAATCCATATCTCATTGGGGTCAGCAATGGAGAACGACTCGCCATCGCTGTAATAACCAAATTCTTTCGTGAGGTCGGCAATGCAGAGGATGGCTTCGCGAGCGGTGGCACAACGCTCCAAAGCTACGTAAATCAAGCTGCCGTAATCCATGATGCCGGTTGAGTCATTGAGCTCATGACGGCCGCCATAAGTAGTCTCGCCGATGGAGAGCTGCTTCTCGTTCATATTGCCGATTACGGAATACGTATGCGCAACTTCCGGTATCTCGCCTAAGTATTTATTGGTGTCCCAATCATAAATCTTACGCATAGCGCCAACTTCATGGTCGGCAGCTGGCTGATAACGCAGAAATCCATAGAGATTATATGAGTCAGCCGCATAAGAAATCATCGTCTGACCATTGGTAGAAGCCAATCGGCCAACCAAAAAATTAGTGCATGCCATTGCGCTAAGCGCCAGCATGATTGCTGCAAAAGAGCTAAAAAGTCGTTTCATAGGTATATAAAAATTAAGTTGTTATTTCGGTGCTTTTGTATAGAGATAAATGCCAATGGCAAGGAAAATGAAGTTTGGCAACCAGACGGCCATGAATGGCGACATGGCTCCCGTAACGGAGAAAGTGCTGCTCACGGTAGAGAACAACACGTAAGCCGCCGATAGGGCAATACCAATGCCGAGGTTCTTCCCCATGCCGCCTCTTACCTTACGCGAGCTGAGGCTGAGTGCCAAAAGCGTCATGATGAAGGCCCCGATAGGAGAAGCATAACGCCGGTGCAGTTCAGTCTCAAACGCTTTTGTATTGCCAGCTCCTCGCTCGGTTTGCCTCCGGATATATTGCCTAAGCTCCTGATTATTCATCTCCTGCGCTTCTTCGGCAGTAATAAAGAGCTCGTCTGGAGTAATCGGGATGATGGTATCGAGCTTGTTACCTTTCTGTACATCCTCGAAGAGACCGTTGAAGGCGCGGCGGGTGTAGTTTTCAATGCGCCAATGGTTGTCTTCCACATATACGATTCTATCGGCGGTGATGCGCATCTGCAGCTGCTTGCCTTCAAAATGTTCGTAAGAGCAGCGATAACCCGTTTTGCTTCGTTTTTGAAACGTCTCAATGTAGAGAATAGTGCCTGGCTCCACTTTCATCTGGATATTTCGTGCGTTCTCCGAGGTGAATTTCTGAATGTATTGATCCTGAAAATCGAGCATTCTGCCCGTGGCTTTGGGGATAACATAACCGCCAAGCGAGGCGAAAAGCAGGAAAAGAAATGTAGCGGAAATCATGTATGGGCGCATGATTCGGTTAAACGAGATACCAGCTGAGAGCATGGCTATTATCTCGGAATTGTTGGCGAGCTTGGAGGTAAAGAAAATTACCGAAATGAAGATAAACAAGCTCGAGAACATGTTCATATAATAGGGTATGAACGGCAGATAATAGTCGAAGATAATGGCTTTCAATGGAGCTTGATTCTCAAAAAACTCATCGATTTTCTCCGTAAGGTCAAACACGATGGCTACACTCAATATCAATACGATACTGAAGAAGAACGTGCCGAGGAATTTACGGATAATATACCAATCGAGTTTTTTCATCTTATAATCGGCTCATGATAACGGGCATCACGCTGTCTTTCCATTGCTTATAATCACCAGCAAGGATATGTTCACGAGCGGCTTTCACGAGCTCCAGATAAAACGCCAAATTATGAATGGAGAGAATCTGCAATCCGAGCATCTCATCGGAGTGAATCAGATGGCGCACATACGCGCGGCTATATTGATGATCTACATATGCCGTACCGCAGGGGTCGAGCTCCGAGAAATCATCCTCCCACTTCTTATTGCGCATGTTCATCACGCCATTCCACGTGAAGATCTGCCCATTTCGGCCGTTACGGGTAGGCATCACGCAATCGAACATATCTACACCGCGCTCAATCGCTTCGAGAATATTCCAAGGCGTACCTACACCCATCAGATAGCGGGGTTTATCCGTAGGCAGAATATCGTTGACCACCTCAATCATCTCATACATCTTCTCTGCGGGCTCGCCTACTGCCAGTCCGCCAATGGCGTAGCCATCGCGGTTGAGGTCACGCAGCCGCTTAGCCGCTTCTTGGCGCAGGTCGGGATATACGCAGCCCTGTACGATAGGGAAGAGATGCTGCTTGTAGCCATATAAGTCGGGGGTGGAGTCAAACGCCTGAATGCAGCGGTCGAGCCAACGATGGGTGCGGTCCATACTGTCTTTGGCGTATTTCTTATCGGCCGTACCGGGGGTACATTCGTCGAATGCCATCATGATGTCGGCACCAATCTCACGCTCGATCTGCATCACGTTCTCCGGCGTGAAGAAGAGTTTGCGGCCGTCGATATGGCTGGCAAACTCCACGCCTTCTTCTTTCATCTTGCGGATAGCGGCAAGCGAAAACACCTGATAGCCCCCCGAGTCGGTAAGAATCGGACGAGTCCAGCCCTCGAACTTATGCAGGCCGCCTGCTTGCTGCAAGATCTTCGTGCCGGGACGAAGATACAGGTGATAGGTGTTGCCTAAAATGATCTGCGCTTTAATCTCGTCTTCGAGTTCGCGCCTGTGTACACCTTTCACTGTGCCCACCGTGCCAACGGGCATAAAAATGGGCGTAAGAATATCGCCGTGGTCGGTATGTACAACTCCTGCACGTGCTGCACTATTGGCGTCAGTTGCTTGCAGGTTAAAAAACGTTTTCTCCATCTGAATTTTCTTTGCTGTGCAAAGATACTGCTTTTTTTTGATATACGCAAATATTTGCGCATTTTAGGCAAAAAAACCGCCCTACCATGGGGTAGAGCGGTCACGAGATATTCAATAGTGAGAATTTTTTATTTCATTTCGCAAATGTGCTCAACGCCTTCGGGGCTAACCAAACGGAGCATGTCAGCGCTGATGCGCTCGAAGTACCAAGTGCCACCTACGAGGTTCTTACCAAGGATGCGAACATAACCATAAGGATATTCTACGTCCTGACCAATACCCGTGTTGCTGGGTTGGGTGAACTTAACTACCTGCCAGTAGATCTGGATGGGATTCTCGTGAGACGGGATCATCTTCACGCCGGTGTTGTAACCGTCAACCTCGTTTGCGGTAAATTCAAAAGAGAGCTCTTCAGAGGTGCTCGTCCAAGTACCAACAAGACCAGTCTCTTCTGCGGTATAGTAAGCAGAGAGATTCATATAATCAGCCTCATCCGGCTCATTAACCATAGAGCAAGAAGTGAAACTAACGGCTGCGATAGCAACAATTACAAGATTTACGAAAAACTTTTTCATAACTACTACTTTTTGTGGAGATCTTTCGATCTTCCGGATTACTACTTTAACTACTTTTAATCGGAAGGTTACTAAGCTTCCGTTGATGTTAGAGGTTTACTACGTCTCTAACAGAAATTTTCAGGAGGTTACTAAGCTCCTGCTTGATTGAATCGGGAGGTTACTAGGCTCCCACTTTTTTTACTACGGCGCAAAGGTACTGCTTTTTTTTGAATTGACCAAATGTTTTCGTGAAAAAATGCTTTTTTTTTGCATTTTTCTTCAAAAATATATACTTTTTATTCTTCGGGTGATACTTTTCGGTGTTTGAGTTGAAATAACGTGCAATCGAAAGGGGCTTAAAAAAAACTCATCGGATGCCGATTGCTCAGCACCCGATGAGGGAAGATTATTTCACAAGTTGCCCGCTTGCGTTGTAGATTCGGTCTTCTTGGGTTTGGATGAAGACTTTGCCATCTTCAATATATTTCTTCGCGCGCGCTGACTGTTCGGATTCGTTGTTATCCACCTCGGTGGGGTTACCCTGTTTGCCGCAACTGATGCTCAGTCGCCATGTGCCAGAGGATTCCTCGTAGAGGTCGAAGTTGAACCAACGCGTGTTCATCTCAGCCGATTGGATAGTTGCCCTCTCTGAGCTGTTGGCGGTGAAGCGGCCGAAATTGCCGTTTTCGGTTGTCCGCAAAACCGTAGATTCTTCTACCCCATAGAACACACCATTGAGGAAGATCGTTACGGATGCTTGATAAACGGTAGTCCCGTCATCTTGGAAGCTGCTCTCATCATCTATGCGGATATTGCTGAGGCTGTAATTTTTGCCATCGGCAGTCTTAAAGCGGTAGTCGTTGTCGGCTTCCGGAGAGGAAATCTTCCAATTGTCTCCGAGCACGAGGTAAGGAACGCCGGCTTGTGCCCAATATGCGGTAAGCGTATGCGCTTCCGTTCTGTCAACTGTGGTGGTGCTGGTAACGAGCGTGCCATCTTCAAAGTACCAACCGATGAGTGTATAACCCTCTCTGGTTGGGATGGGGAGAGCGGGCTCGTTGTATTTGGCTTTGTATTTCCTTGTCACGTCAGCCACCTTGCTGCCGCCATTGCTATTGAAATGGATGGTGATGTCGGCTTCCGTCCAATGTGCATATAGCGTGTGGGCTTGGGCGGTGCTTACGATGGTGCTGTGGGAAACGAGCGAGCCGTCATACTGGGTAGTGTACCATCCGGTGAATACATAACCAGCTAACGTAGGCGTAGGCAGTTCGCCGTAGGGACTGTCAAACGTCACTTCCATGAAGGGAGTTGAGAGGGTAGCCTTGTCAGGAACGCTGAAGGTTACCGTATATTTCTCAGCCGTCCAATGCGCATGCAGCTCCTGGTTGCCTATCTTAGTATATTTAGTATCGGACGTAATCGGCTCGTTGTCGCAGGTAAACCAACCGTCAAACGTGTATCCATCGCGGGTGGCAGTCGGTAGGTCACCGTATTCAGCTTGATATGTCACCTGTTTGTCGGCCGGAGTAGTTGTACCACCTTCGGAGATGAAGGATACAGTATATTGGCAGGCTTCCCAACCAGCCGTCAACGTCAGATTTTTGAATCCAACGAAAATATCCTTCTCAGTAGTTGCTTCCGAAGCGTCACTTGCCCACCATCCGTTAAACTTATAGCCCTCTCGAGTCGCAGTCGGTAACTTACCAATAGCCGTGTTGTAAACGACCTGCTTATTGGTTGTATGGCATTCTCCGCCATTCGCATCAAAGGTGATGGTGTAAGCCTTCGCCGTCCAATGAGCGGTGAGGGTGTGGCTGGTGGCGTTACGGCAGATATCCGTTGATGCAACGATATTGCCATCCTCATTGAACCACCCAACAAAGGTGTAACCTGCTTTCGTGGTAGTCGGCAACTCTCCGTAAGCCTGACCATATGTTGCGGAGATGCGGTTTGTGACTGCTTCGCCACCATCAGCATCGAAGGAAACGGTAATACCCGAAATGGCCGTCCAATGTGCATAGAGATCGAGATCGCCTACGGTTTCATAAGTACGAGTCGTCAAGTCGTAGCGGTCACCCCCTTCTTGCTTCGTAAACCAACCCTCAAACGTGTAACCCGTCCTTTCAGCCGGAGCCGTAAGCGTATAGTTTCCGCCATAGGTAACGTCGATAGCTGAAGTCTTATCTACGCCCGTGTTCTCGTGCAGGTAGATGGTGTAGTTGTTGGCCGTCCAATGAGCATAGAGAGTGTGGTTTGCAGTCTGCTTGCAGATGGTGGTGTTGGTTACTTCCGTACCACCTTCGGCAGCCGTGAACCACCCAACAAAAGTGTAACCCTCTTTCGTGGTAGTCGGCAAGTTGCCGTAAGCTTGACCATATGTTGCGGAGATGCTGTTTGCGACTGCTTCGCCACCATCTGCATTGAAGGAAACGGTAATATCCGAAACAGCCGTCCAATGAGCATAGAGATGTATGTCGGCCGATTGGGTATAGGTACCATTATGTGCAAAGGCAGTGGACTTGTTATCCTCATACCAACCATCGAACGTGTAACCGTTTACTGCAACTGGAGTCGCAAGCGTGTAGTCCGCACCATACGTGACATCGATGGTAGAAGTCTTATTTGCTTGGGCGTCATGCAGGTAGATGGTATAGTTGTTGGCCATCCAAACAGCGGTGAGAGTGTGGTCAGCTGTGGTAAACGTAGCGGGGGTGGTGTTATTAACAAACATATTATCTGCGTAAGCCCATCCCTTGAATGTCTTTCCTGTTACCTCTGCCACGCTTGGTAAGCCGGCTTGAGCAGCATTGAGGCGAGTGCCAGTGCCGTAGGTATCGCCATACGCAAGTGTCAGCACGCCATAATCAGCATTGGTGTGTTCGCCATCTGCAAACGAAACCTGCAACTGCGTCTTCTCCCAAAGCGCGTAGAGCGTCTGGCAGTCTTCGCTGAAACCAGCAGAGAGGTCTTTGGGCGTGCCGTTTGGGGTAGCCGACCAGCCTCCGAATGTCTTACCTGTTTCTTCTTTTTTGATACCAGCCGCTTTCAATGCATCTGCATACGTCTGTCCTTCGGAGATACCGATGGTAGTCGTCTGGTTGCCGTCAACCAGCTGAAGTGCAAACTTCTCAGGATTGGTAGTAGCATAGAGAATGAAATCCGGATTGTCGTTTACGTTTGCCGGTTGGAAAATGGTAGTAGGCGTAATGAGCATGCCGTTAGTAGGCGCGTCATACCATTCGGTTGTCACTTCTTGCCCATTCTCTTTCAATTTCGGCAGGATGCCATATACATCGTGATAAGCCACGCTTATGCTCATCGAATCAATCACTTCGCTAGCGGCATCCGTCTTGAACTTCACCGTGTAGTGGTTCGGTATCCAATGCGCAAAGAAACGTTCGTTGCCTGCTGTCTTATAGGTGCGAGAAGGCAAATTAGAGAGGATCACTTCATTATTATTGGCATCATACCAACCTACAAACGTAAATCCAACACGAGTAGGAACTATATTAACCGTGGGATAGTTATCATCATAGGTTACATCTACGGCGTCAGAATGGCCTTCTTCGTCTTTATAGTCGAAAATGAGCTTGTAGCCGTTCTTCTCCCAATGTGCATAGAGTGTTTGGTTACCAGCCGTTACGAAGACCGTATTAGCCGTCACCTGCTGACCATCAACCTCAGCTGTCCACCAGCCTTGGAAGGTATAACCCTCGCGGGTAGGATCTGCGGGGAACTTATTATCCTGACCATACGTCTGATCATATGTCAGTTCTTCAACCACAGCTTGGGTCGAACCGCTCCAGTTGCCTTGATTCGGCAAGTAAGTCACAGTGAACGTGTTCGCTTCCCAGCAGCCAAAGAGGGTATGATTATCGCCTATCTGGCAAACCGTAGAAGCTTCCACCTTCGTGTTGTCTTTTGTTTTCCAACCGGTGAAGGTATAGCCTGCAATGCTTGGGTTTTGGTTTTGGGTAGGCAAAGTATATCGCTGCCCGATTGTCACTTTACTGCTAAAGTCATATTTTTCACCTTGGCGGTTATTGGGATAGTTGGCATCAAACGTTACCGTCAAGCCGTTGATTTCCCATTTAGCATAGAGCTTAGAAGGCGGATTCTCACTAACGATATCTTCTGATACCACTTTCGTAGTAAAATTGGCATCGCTATACCACCCCTTAAACGTATAACCGCTTCTCTGAATCTTATCCTCGTTGAGCAACGTACCAAACTTCTGATTATACGTGATAGTGGTTTGGTTATTCGCCACATTCACATTATTCCATGAACCGCCATTGAGTTCGAAGGTAAGAGTGTAAGTGTCTGCCGTCCACTTGGCATACAACACCAAGCCATCAGTCTTCTTATAGGTGCCGTTCTCCCACCGATTGCCATCGGTGCAAGCCGCATTGCTGTACCAACCATCGAAATGGTAGCCGGTAGGATAGTCTTTCTTGTCCGGCACTTCGTTGATATTATAAGTGGCATCATAGGTGAAGTAATCCGACTTCGTATAGAACTCAATGTTGGGTGCACCGTCGTAGTTGTAGTTGAGCGTCAACCCATATTTGTTTGGCGCCCACTTTGCATAGATTGTGGTATTGCCATCTGTCGTATAGGTGCCGCTGAGGGAGAATGCCTGTTTGCAAGCCTCATCGGCATACCAACCATCGAAATGGTAGCCAACGGGGTGAATGTTTTCGTCCGGCTCTTCGTTGAAGGTATATTGTGCATCATAGGTGAAGAATCCCGAATGAGTAGCATTCGAGGGCACATTCTCGTAGTTATAATCGAGGATAAGGTCGTACGTATTCGGAGTCCATACGGCCGTCAAGGTAATATCATTAGCGAACGTATAGGTATCTTCTTTAACGAAATCTTTTTCGTCTTTCTGCCAACCTGCAAACGTATAACCGGTCTTTGTTGGGTTGGCCGGAAGGGTATAAGCCTTATCGTACGTTACGATCAGTGGATTGATTGTGCTGGCACCTTGGCCAGTAACAAAACTAATTTTGTATTGCTGATAGCAAGTGACTGGCACTTCCACCTTGCGCGACTGGTTATAAACGGTAATCGTAGCCGTCTCTTTGCCGTTATCTTGCGTATCGCCCGTAAAAGAGATTTTCTGAGTGCCACTTCCAGCAGAGACATTGTTGAAGGTTGTCGGAGAAACCGAAATTTTGGGGTTGCTCGAACGAACAGTAAACGTACTACCGCAATCGCTATAGTTCACACTAAAACTCCTCGAAGGATTCCCATCGGGCGCACCTACTGCCTCAACAGAGGTAGCATTCGCGTTGAGGTAGTTCGAGCGGGTAACTTTGAGGTTTCTACTATATTTGGGAGTCCCATCTACTGTTATAACAATAGACTTGTATCCTTTTCCAGCAATCGAGGCGCTGTAATTTGTATAAGTAGTTGTAACGTTTTGGGTCAAAATATTTGTTTTCGTACCTTGACCACCTGCTTCAGAATAGCCATCAATAATAAACGTGCTAGTTGTAAGATCAGCATACTTCTTAAGGTCAACTGATAAGATGTCACCCTCACCACTCAAATTAAAGGTTTTCGAATTACCATATAAGTATTTGTATTCTGTAGCATCATCCAATACGTAGCACTCGCTTTCCGCAGCGGCTGCAACGGAAAGGTTAAACGTTTCGCTGAGAGCGTTGTATTTGGCTGTTTCGCCATAGCTGATAGTAAATTGAGCCTTACCATCAGTGGAATACGTTACAATCTGCTCATTCACATAATCGGCAATGTCCTGATTCTGTGCTGCAACCGTATAGCCGGAGAAATTCTTTCCGCGGTCATCTTTTACCGTAAACGGATTCGAGATGGTCTCGTCCCAAGTGGCAGTCGATTGGTTTATCGATGCGCTGAGGGTATATTTCTCAACAGTAATAGTCTTGGTGCTGGTTAGAGCATTGAATCCAGTAGTAGCATTTTGTACTAATTCCAATACGACCGTGCCGGCTTGCCCTAATGAAAGCACACTTCCATTCAATGAAGGAGCAGTCGCTTCTGCCTCTCCTGCTGTGGTAGGAGTGAACGATTTAATCGAATACGTGATTGAACCAGAGCTATTACTAGTCCAAACTTGACTTAAATCAATGGTTTTATCGACTTTATATTTATCACTTCCCGACCATGTATGCTGAGGATTAACATTAGCAGCTGCCGAACCATGGACATTAATGCTTACCTGACCGCCTTTTGAACCTGAAAACGTGATAGTCGGATTATGGTTTCCTGGAGCCGTAGGTTTATACGTAATGGTTGCAGTTACAGTACCTTTACCACCTTGGGGACAGTCGTCTAGATTAGAATTATCTATATTTACACTAAAAGGAGAGGTTGCATTGTGGCTAATGCTTCCAATGCTTCCAATATTCGAGTAAGTAAGAGTGATAGTTCGACTGGCTGATTTTCCGGTAGGAAGTGAACCAAAGTCCAACTCACTTACATCTGCCGAAAGGCTGGTTTTGTAAATGGCGTCAAAATTCTGTACATTGTACGTATAATCACCCCTTGTATCAGAGCCAGATGTTATTACGCGGAAATATGTTGCATTGGAAGCAGCGATAGAAAGGCTAATATTCGAAGTAGATTGATAACTATCAGATAGGGAATATGTTGTTCCTATGTCATACCAGGTGCTGCCATCGTTGGAGTATTGTAATTTTACGTATTTGATACCCAACAAACTTGAACTCTTTTTATACTCAAAGGATATGCTTGCAATTCCTGCATCGTTGGTGATTGGACCTTTTGAGTAGATTACAGTTCCGGACTTATTAGTTTTAACTTGTCCTTTTCCATCTAGCACAGCATAACACTCTCCCCATACCTTCGTTGGCATGAGGACGAAAAGGAATGCCATAGTAATGGCAAGAGTAAAAAATTTTTTCATTATCTTATTTCCTAATTTTTGACTGTTTTAATAATGTGTTATCAAACTGTTTCGCTTGCGCGTGTGTACCTTATTATTATGTGTGCGCGCACGAAACCGAGTGCAAAATTAATAAAAATATACGATACAGCCAAATTCTTAGCTTTTTTTGCTGCCCAATCTTAAATAACGTATATCTTTTCGCAAAATCGCTCCGACGAAACGTGTCGTGTAGAAGAAAAAAATAGTCTCCCTGTATGTGCTTACTGGGCTTTCTGCCAGCTACCAACGAAAGCGTATTTTAGAACACGCGCCCAAGCTACCTAAAAGGGGCTGCTTAGCGGATTCCGCCTCAGTCTCTGGAACGCGCGAAATGCCATACCCTTACTCTAAAATGTGTGAACTTTGTGAACTTTGTGAACTTTTGGAAAGAAAAATCCCACCGCTTTTGCGATGGGATTTACTTATTTATCCGCAGCAGAATTTTCGGGATCTTCTGACGAAGCCTCCTCATGTGCGATATCGTGCGACTTCTTGAGCGAGCCTAAGAGAGCTGCGAGGGCTTGAAACACGGCTACTATGATTTGCCATGCGTTCACTTTCTTATCTTTCTTTGCCATGATATAAAGAACAAAATAGACAGGTTGTTTTTTATTTTTATGAACAAAATTTCTCAAAATTTTCCAAAATTACTCTTTAAAGAAAAAAATCTTGTTTAATAGGGCGTAGCCCGTTGAGAAATAGAGCTTGCTCGTTGAGAATAGAGCTCTGCTCGTTGTTATTTAAAAGAACAAAATTAAGCAAAATTTTACAAAATTACGTTAAAGAATAAATCTTGTTTAATCTTGAGAAATCTTGTTTATATTTAGAACGCTCTTTAGCGCTACTGGAACGCCGCATAGCTACTACACGTGTACGTGTGTGCGATGGTAACGCGATGAACGTGCGATGAACGTGCGATGATTTTGAATTGCGGTGCAAAATTACTGCTAAAATTTGGATAAAAAAAAGGTAAAATGCACGAAATCCGAAAAAAATGCGATTAAGTACGAAAAAAATCGTAGTAGTTGCATATTTACAATTATATCACGTTGGCATATTTGTCAATTGTTCACAAAGTTCACAAAGTTCACACATTTTTGAGTCTCAGGCACGTGTGCGCATATAGTATATTATAATACTCCCCCTTTACGAAATATTCCCCCAAAATTATTTTTTAAACACATG
>JALFZG010000044.1 GCA_022784645.1 Bacteroidales bacterium | reverse complement strand
TTCGAGGTTCTTGGCGGTCGTAACAGCCGCTTGCTCAGCCTTAGCCAAATCCGTTTGCATTTGCATCCAACGGACTTCCGACACACCACCCTCTTTGTACACTTTCTGCATGCGGTCAGCAGCATCTTGAGCCTGACGGAGGGTAGCCAATGCGGCATCATGCATCGCCCGAGCTTGCGTATCATCGATAGCAGCAAGGCATTGACCACGCTTCACGCGTTGCCCATTCTGCACATACACACCCGTAAGCGTGCCGCCCAGCGGGAAAGTGAGATCAACAGCCTGCATTGCTTCCAGCGAACCGGCATAATGGCGTACAGCGGAATCAGCCACCTCGGTGATGGTCATCACCTGTACCGGAATAGGCGCTACCTCGCGCTGTTTCTCCACCTTCTTGCAACCTGCAAGCATGCAAATAATCCCTGCGAAAAGAAGAATTTTTTTCATTGTTCAAGCAATCATGATCCCTAAGGGATAGAAAGGGTAAAGACCACCTGACTCTGCAGCCAGGTGGTCTAAGTGTGGGTGTAAATATTTCCACCGAAATACATTATCTTCTGTCGATTAAAAATCGAGATGACGTCAGTCTGTTACGACCGCGCTCTATCCATCGATTAGAAATCGAGATCAAGCGGAGCAAAGAGCTTCTGCGGGCTCACTTTGGTCACTTTGCAACCGAGCTTAGCCTGAAGCGCCTTGAGGTCAATCTTCTTGGGGTCGCCCATCAAAACGATGGTGATAGGCTGTCCCTTAATGTTTGCCTCATAGAACTTCTCGATATCGTTGAAGGAGAGGTTCTCGAGCTCTTGAGCGTGCAAACGAGCGGGATCGTCGGTATAACCGATGCGCTGCCAGCTATTGAACACACGTCCCTTTCCGCGCATCGAGGGCTTAGCGCTCTGCGAAGCAGCCTTGAGTGCAGCCTTGATGCTCTCGAGGTTAGTGCTGTCCTTAGGCATGTTCGTAAGGAGGTCGAGATAAACGCCTACAGCATCCACTACCTTATCCGACTGCGTACCCACATAACCGAGGAAGTAGCAATCCTTACCGGTGCGAGCGGGGGTTGCATTGTAGCCATAAGCCGAATAAGCCATAGAGCGCTTCGTACGAATCTCGTTGAGTACCAAGCCAGAGAAACCACCTGAGAAGTACTGGTCGAATGCATCGCGCTGTACATCATCGTCGAGCGAATAGGGCTTGCCGTTGATGTAGAAATAGAGCGAAGCCTGCTGCACGTTGCTGTTGGGGAGGAAGAGAATGGTGTTCTCATTATATACTTCGCGGTCGCGCACGATAGGCGACTCAGAAGCCTGCATACCTTCGGTAAGCGGGAGGGCTTTTACAACTTCCTCAGCCGTCTTTGTACCGCAGTAATAAGCATCGAGTGCATACGTACGAGCATCGCCGATAATGGTCTGCACCTTCGGGAGTGAGATCGAATATACATCACCAAACGGCACTACGTCAATATAGGGTGATTTCTTGCCATAGATAGCATACTGAATCAGTGCACTTGCCTGTGCAGATTCGCGCTTAGGCATGGTGTAACGAGAGTTGAACTCCGATCCCTTGATATTGTCGAGCTGCTCCTGGTCAAGCTTCGGCATCAGGAGCTGCGTATTAACCAAACGAGTAATCTCTGCCAAGTTCTCATCTTCGCCAACGATGCTAACGGTGAAATAGTTTTCGCTTACGCCATAAGCTACGCGTGCACCGAGTTCAGCCAAACTACGGCGGAAGGCCTGTGCATCAAGATTACCAGCCATCGTACCGGCCGTATTCATCAGTTGCACTGCATATTCGAGCATTGGCATCTTCTCCGTACCAATACCATACACGAGTTCGAGCGAGAAGATATCGTTCTTCGTGTTAGGCGTATAGTGGAGCTTCACATTCGGCTGAATGGTAGAAACGGTCACGTCAGCGAAGTTATTGTAAGTAGGAATAATCTCGCCTTCGGGGAGCGACTTGAAGTACTTGGAGTACTCCGTTACGGCACCCTTAATCGGGTCAAGCGGTTTGATTTTTGGTTTCGGGAGCGGGTTGGCTTTTACCTTACCCTCTTCAAAGCCGATGGTGATATAGTCCGCATCGAAATACTTTTTTGCTGTAGCGGCAATCTGCTCCTTGGTGAGCGCCTGAATCTTATCGTTCTCTTCAAAGATATCGGTGAGGGGCAAACCATAGGTGAAGCAGTTCACGAGCAAGCCCATCTTGTTGCTGCCCGACTCGAAAGCGGTCTTATACGACTGCTCATACTCTTTCTTCACCGAAGCAATCAACCAATCGGGGATTTCGCCACGTTTGATTTTATCAATCTCAGCCATCACTATCTTCTTGGTAGCGGCATTCGACTCATACTGACGCTGCGAGATATCATAATATGGGATAGCTTCTACGATGATACGACCTTGGTCACGACGAGCGTCCAAACCAGCCACAGCCATCGAGATCTTACCATCGAGCATGAGCTTATCGAGCAAACCGGTCTGCATGCCGTTGTTGAGCAGCGACACAACGAACTGAAGCGGAGTAGCATCTTCGTCAGTCACCTTTACGCCCTTATAACCCCAAACTACCATTGGGTAATACCCCATCTTGTAGTTATACGTAGGATTGCCGGCAAAGCTTACTTCCTCATAGGTCTTGCGCTCGGGGATAGCGTGATCCACAAGACGGCTGAAAGTCTTCTGAATGAGGGGCTTGGTAGCCTCTGCATCGAAGTTACCTACGATGATAAGCGCCATATTAGAGGGCACATACCAAGTGTTGTAAAACTCAATCAGCTTGCTCAAGCGGGGGTTCTTCAGGTGCTCGGGCTTACCGATTACAGAGAGTTCGTAAGGGTGACCCTTATAGAGCTGCTCGAAGAGGGTGTTCTGTACCTGCGTGTTGGGGTTGTTAGAATACATATTGTACTCCTCAAACACGTTTTCAAGCTCAGCCTGGAACGTACGGAAAACGGGGTTGATCAGACGCTCAGAGAAGATGGTGAGCCATTTCTCCATCTGATAAGCGGGGAAGGTATTGTGGTAGCACGTCACGTCGTAAGAGGTGTATGCGTTTACGCCCTCCGCACCGATACCATCGAGCAGGTTGAAGAAGTCCTCTGTAGTGCTATACTGAGAAGCTTCCATAGACTTCTCGTTGATGCGCGTAGCCAACTGCTCACGAACAGCGGGGTCGGTAGCCTCTGCATATTGATCGTAGAGAATCACGATAGAGTCATAAAGCGGTTTCTCTTTTTCCCAATCGATAGCACCAATTTTCTGGGTGCCCTTGAAGAGCATGTGCTCCAGATAGTGAGCGAGACCGGTGTATTCACGCGGTTCATCAATAGCACCTGCGCGAGTCACTACATAACCTTCTACATCAGGTTGGTCATGGTCTTCCCATAAGATAACGGTCAGGCCGTTATCCAATTTGTACTGCTGCAGTTCCTTAGGAAGGGTTGTTTCAGCTTTTCCAAAAACCGAAACGCTCAAGAGGGCGAGCATCAGTAAATAAAATTTCTTCATACTTGTTTTATAAATGGTTAATATCTTTTGAATTCGTTTCGGAATTCAGTCGGGAACCAGATGGAGTTTCATGTTATCCCATTGAGATTTTTGAAAATCGCATTGGGCTTCTATTTAAATCCAATTCGGGGTTTGACGATTTAATAATTAGACGCAAAAATTTTGCCAAAACTACAGTTTTTTACAAAAAAAAAGACAAATCTTTTCGAAAAACACAAGAAACTGCCTTATATGTAAAAATCTGCTTATTTCGGTGGGGCTATTGCCGCCCCACCCATAATCTGCAATTTTTGCTTATTCAATATCCAAAATCACCTTGCCGCATTGTCCGCTGCACATCACATCGAAGCCCTTCTGGAAATCATCGAATGCGAAATGGTGGGTGATCACGGGCGAGAGATCAAGTCCACCGAGGAGCATCTGCTCCATCTGATACCATGTTTCCCACATGCGACGTCCGGTGATACCTTTGATGGTGAGCGCGTTGAAGATGATGCTCGACCAATCCACTTTGGCGTCAGAGGGGAGGATACCGAGTTGCGCTATATTTGAGCCTTTGTACATATGCGAAACCATCTCAGCAAAAGCAGCGGGTGCACCCGACATCTCCAATCCAACGTCAAATCCGCGAATACCGAGCTGCTCCATTGCTCCTTGTACGGTCTCGCCCTTCGAGCCATCTACCGTGAGGGTAGCGCCCATCTTCTTGGCAATCTCCAAACGCATGGGGTTGATGTCAGTAACCACGATATTCTTTGCACCGGCATAGCGGCAGATACCTGCTGCCATGGTGCCGATAAGGCCAGCACCGGTGATGAGCACGTCTTCGCCAAGTAGCGGGAAAGCGAGAGCCGTGTGGGTAGCGTTGCCAAACGGATCCATGATAGCGGCAAAATCGTCGGGAATACTGTCTTTGAGCTTCACGATATTTGACTCGGGGATGGTCACATATTCAGCAAAAGCACCATCCTTGCCAAAGATACCTACAGAGAGGCTATTTTCGCATACATGGCCGAGACCACGACGGCAGTTACGGCAATGCCCGCAAACGATATGACCTTCAGCCGTTACGCGTTCGCCCACCTTCACGTTTCTTACGCCGGGCCCCACTTCTACGACCGTACCTACGAACTCATGACCCATCGTATAAGGCGGGGTACAATGCTGCTGTGCCCAGAGGTCCCATTTGTACATGTGGAGGTCAGTACCGCAGATAGCGGCTTTCTTCACTTTGATAAGGACGTCATTAACGCCCACTTCCGGCATCGGCACATCTTCCATCCAGATGCCATATTCAGCTTTACGCTTTACGAGAGCTTTCATACTCTGAAAAATCTAATTACTTTAATACACCCAGTTTCTTGCCAATCTTTACGAACGCTTCTACGCCACGGTCGAGTTGCTCGATGGTGTGAGCAGCACTCACTTGCACGCGGATACGAGCCTGACCCTGCGGCACAACCGGGTAGTAGAAACCGGTTACGTAAATGCCTTCTTCCTGGAGGGCAGCTGCAAACTCCTGCGAGAGACGTGCATCGTAGAGCATCACAGCGCAAATAGCCGATTCGGTAGGTTTGATATCAAAACCTGCGGCTTTCATCTTGCTGATGAAATAGTCGGTATTGGCGTGCAGACGATCCTGTAGGGTGTTGTCGCGGGTAAGAATCTCGAAGGTCTTAATACCAGCAGCGGCAATCATCGGGGGGATGGAGTTAGAGAACAGATACGGACGGCTGCGTTGACGGAGGATATCGATGATCTCCTTCTTACCAGTGGTGAATCCGCCAACCGAACCGCCAAAGGCCTTGCCGAGGGTACCGGTGATGATCTCCACTTTTCCTCGGAGGTTGAAGCGCTCCGTTACGCCATGACCGGTCTTACCCACAACGCCAGCAGAGTGACTCTCATCCACCATCACAAGGGCATTATATTTCTCGGCTAACTCGCAAATCTTATCGAGCGGACATACATTGCCGTCCATGGAGAATACGCCATCGGTAGCGATGATGCGGAAGCGCTGGGCTTGTGCTTTCTTGAGCTGCTCCTCGAGGTCAGCCATGTCGGCATTCTTATAGCGATAACGGACAGCCTTGCAGAGGCGAACGCCGTCGATGATAGAAGCATGGTTGAGGGCATCGGATATAATTGCATCCTCGTCCGTCAGGAGCGGTTCAAAAAGGCCACCATTTGCATCGAAGCAAGCGGCGTAGAGGATAGTATCTTCGGTGCCGAAGAAGTCAGAGATAGCGCGCTCGAGCTGCTTATGGGTATCCTGCGTGCCGCAAATGAAGCGTACGGATGCCATACCATAACCACGTTCGTCCATGCGTTGCTTAGCAGCCTCGATAAGCTCTTTATTGTCTGCCAAACCAAGATAGTTGTTGGCGCAGAAGTTAATAACGTCCTTGTTGCCCTCTACTTTGATAGCGGAAGACTGCGGGGTGATGATTACGCGCTCGTTCTTATACAGACCGGCTTCTTCAATTTCTTTCAGCGTCTGCTGAAGATGTTTCTGAAAATCCTGATACATAATGTTGTGTTGTTTATACGTGTGCGCGTGCGCACAAAAAGAAAGGATAGCGGCAGAAGACAGCGCCAACCATCTTCTGCCTGTAGGTGGGTTAATCCCCACCCCCATAGGAAAACGATAAGCGGCTCCCGTCCGAAAACAGGAGCCGGCAAATTATAATTTAGATTACGCCCTGCTCGAGCATAGCGGTAGCCACCTTCATGAAACCAGCGATGTTAGCGCCCTTCACGTAGTCGATGGTGCCGTCAGCCTGGGTACCGAACTTCACGCACTGCTCGTGGATAGACTTCATGATATGGTGCAGGCGCTCGTCAACCTCAGCAGCCGTCCAACTCAGGTGCTCTGCGTTCTGAGTCATCTCCAGACCAGAGGTAGCTACGCCACCAGCGTTAACTGCCTTACCGGGAGCAAAGAGCACGCCATTATGCTGGAAGAAATGAATAGCGCCGGGTTGGCAACCCATGTTGCTGACTTCGCAGCAGCACCAGCAGCCGTTAGCCTTCAATTCCTTAGCATCGTCTTCAGAGAGCTCATTCTGGAATGCGCACGGAAGAGCGATATCGCAAGCTACAGACCATGCTTTCTTACCTGCGGTGAATACAGCCTTACCAGGGAACTTATCTGCCATATCCTGCACTTTATTGCGGTTGGAAGCACGCATTACGAGCATGTAGTCAATCATCTCCTTGGTGATGCCGTCCTTGATTTCGCAAACGCCATCCGGACCGGAGATAGCCACTACCTTAGCGCCCAATTCCACAGCCTTGGTAGCAGCGCCCCAAGCTACGTTTCCGAAGCCGGAGAGAGCCAAACGCTTACCTTCGATAGACTTGCCTGCTGCATGGAGGAGGTGCTGGGTGAAATAGAGTGCGCCAAAACCAGTAGCTTCCGGACGAAGGATAGAACCACCGAAGGTCATACCCTTACCGGTGAGAACGCCCGTATGATACTGGCGAGCAAGCTTCTGATACATACCATTGAGGTAACCAATCTCGCGGCCACCAACGCCAACGTCACCTGCCGGAATATCCTGATCCGGACCGATGCAGCGCCAGAGCTCGAGCATGAATGCCTGGCAGAAACGCATGATCTCAGCATCAGACTTGCCAACCGGATCAAAGTCAGAACCACCCTTAGCGCCACCCATCGGGAGCGTGGTCAGTGCGTTCTTAAACGTCTGCTCAAAGCCGAGGAACTTCAGCATGGACGGAGTCACTGCCTTGTGGAAACGAAGACCACCCTTATACGGGCCAATAGCTGAATTGAACTGTACGCGATAGCCGAGGTTGTTTTGAACAACGCCATTATCATCCACCCAAGTTACGCGGAAAGTAAAGATACGATCGGGCTCAACCATGCGCTCGATAATCTTAGCCTGCTCAAACTCAGGATGCTGATTATACACTTCCTCGATAGACTCGAGAACCTCTTGAACGGCCTGCAAGAACTCTGCCTCGCCGGGATGCTTCGCAGCAAGTTGCTGCATAATGTCTTCAACTTTCATTTCTAAATGAATTTAAAAAATCAGTAAATCTTGGTATTTGGTTAAGTAAAGTACGCATCAATTTCCGCACGGCAAAAGCGCGAAAACGTGTTTATTGGAATCGGCTGCAAAGTTAGAGCTTTTTTTTGAATTGGACAAATAAAAAATGATGTTATAAAACATGTTTTCTGACAAAATGTAAGAAAAACGCGTTATCAACCATTTTTGGAAGGCTATTTTCGTAGCTATCTGTCATTTTTGCTCTCTTTGCGCAAAGTCACGAAGAACTGCGTACCTTTCTTGGAAGTCTTAAATCGAATTGTACCGCCGCAGCCCTCTACAATATTCTTCGAGATACCCAACCCAAGTCCGGTGCCGGTGGTTTTGGTAGTGAAGTAGGGGGTGAAAATGCGGGGTTGCGCCTCTTCGGGTATGCCGCAGCCGTTGTCGGACACGGAGATCTCCACCGAATCGGAGAGGTCCTTCAAGATCACGATGATATCGCCTCCAGGTGCTCCATTGATAGCCTGAAGCGCATTCTTGATGAGGTTGGTAAACACCTGATTGATTTGCGCATTATCGGCCATGGCAAACACCCCATATTCAGCGCCCACATACCGCACCGGAACCCCTTCTGCATTCTCGCGGAAAAGACCAATAACCGAAAACAACTTGGCAGCAATATCCACGTTTTCAGGGTGTTGCTCTGGCAATTTGGCGAAGGTAGAAAACGAAGTGGCTATGTTAGAGAGGCCATCAAGCGTGTCGAGGAGAGTATTGGTAGTGGAGTCAAATTTCTGATTGAAGCGCTCATCCTGGTGTTTGGCTTTGAGCATCTGCAGCATTTGGATATTGAGCTTCATCGGAGTGAGCGTGTTGTTGATTTCGTGCGCCACCTGCCGCGCCATCGTGCGCCAAGCGTCTTCACGTTCGCTCTTGGCCAATCGCTCGGTCGATTCCTCGAGCTGATCCACCATCTTGTTGTATTCCTCTACGATATCGCCCACCTCATCTTTGTGGTCATATTGCAAATGGCGGTTGCGTTTGCCTACCCGCACCTGCTTGAGTGCCTCTGACACTTCCATCAGCTGACGGGTGATGCCTCGCGAGAGGATGAGGGCAACGAGGATAGCCAGCATCATCACCGTGAGATACGACGGCAGCAGTTTCTGAAGGAAATCATCCACCGCCATATGGCGCTCATCGGCTGCCACGTAATACGGCACTTCGATATAACCAATCTGCACGTAGTTGCCATTGAAGAGTTCCGTATATGCCGCCATATATTTCATTTCGCCCAACTGTTCCTCTCGCACCATCGTGCAGTTCTTGGCAAAAAATGGTTCGGGATGGATATGCGTGGATTTGATACCTTTCTCAAACACAGCAGGCGAACTGCTACCTACAAGATTGCCTTCCATGTCATACACATTGATGTCGGTCTCATACGAGAAGCAGAGGTCGCGCAAATCCACATTCAAGCCCGGCGTATTGCGTGCGGTGAGGTTCATATTCCAATAATACAAGTCCTGAAGCGATTTCTGTAGGTACTTGGCTTTATGCTGCAATTCCGACTGCTGCCGATCCAGATAACGCTCACGCACGTATTTCACCGCCACCAAAAACACGCAGGCAAACAGCACCAGCAGCATCGAAACAATCAGATACTGATACTTCACGCTCAAGCGCATATTGCTCAATCCCCCACTACGCCAAATGCCATACACACCCATACAGAGTAGGCAAACGAGGAAAATAAGGCTGGCAATAATAAAGAAGTGAATGTTCACATGCGTGCGTTGCTCGCCCGTTTCGAGCACAGCCTGATACGAGAAACTGTCGGCCAACCGATGCTCCTCCACGGCCGGTTCGTCTTTCAAATCGGTTACGATGATAGAGAACAGATAATTGCCCTCGCTATCCACCACCGGCATGCTCCCTTTAGGCTTTGACTGACGAATCTGATAGTTTTTCGGCAAGCGAAAGGGCTCAATAAACGTGTTATGCAACAGCTCATTCTCCAGCGTATAGGCATATTTCACAGGGATAATCGTAAGAATCTTATACTCCCCGCATTCGCGCCAACGGCAAACCGTTTCCGCATTCTCGAAATGGTAATAAAACCAGCGGTCGTATTTCGGATACATAATACCCTGCCCCGAAAGCCAGTTGTCAGACCAATACACCATCCCTTCGGTACTGAAAATATAGAACAAGATGCCGTCGGTATTCTGCGTGGCGACCCTCACGGAGTCAAACGAGTTGCTGCCGAGCGCGCGCACCACATCCTCGCAATAACGGAGGGCTGTGGCTTGGCGAGCATTGAGCTGCTTCTGAAAACGCGACACCGAGCGTTCCGGACTGCTGCAAGCGCTCAAAAAGAGCAACAGAATAGGCAATATGACAGAAAAAACACGATTTTTCATTGGCAAAAAGTAAAAAAATAACAGCTTTGCATTATTTTGCTTGCAAAGTTACTACATTTTTCGTACCTTTGCAAAAAATTTCTAAAAAAAATTACAATATTTTGATATTTTCACTCAATTATGCTTGATTTCGTACTGCATAACTCTACCTTTCCGCTTCTTACAGCTTTCCTTTTAGGTTTGCTCACGATGCTCTCCCCTTGTCCGTTTTGCTCGGACATGACGGCCCTCTCTTATTTGAGTCGCAACGTGAGCAACATGCGCGCCATCGTGATGGGCAGTCTCTGCTACGTGCTCGGCAAGTGTTTCTCATACACCCTACTCGCGCTTGTGTTTATCCTTGGGGCGCAAACGGAAGGCGTGAGGGCGTTTTTCGAAACGTATGGCGAACCCGCACTCGGCCCGTTTTTGCTGATCATGGGTGTAGCCATCGCCATTTTTTCTTACCGCGAAGCGCACCACAACCACGATTGCAATTCACACACACACGAACATGCGCCCCATCGGCTCATCCGCAGCATTTCCAGAGTCAACCTCAAGCCGCTCAACGGACCGGTAGCATGCTTTATCTTAGGGGCGGTCTTCGCCCTCGCGTTCTGCCCGTATAGCGGATTACTCTATTTCGGCACGCTCATTCCGCTCACGATGATGCAGCCCATGAGTTGGAGTTGGCTGATGCCGGTGCTCTTCGGTTTGGGCGATGCCCTGCTCGTGATGATCCTCGCGATTCTGCTCAGCAAAGGGATGGCCAGTATCGGTAAGATGACTGGCAAGATGCATAGTATCGAGACTTGGCTCCGACGCATCTCCATCATCCTCTTCATCGGAGTAGGCATCTACATGACGGTAGGCATCTTCGGTGGACACCACCATTGCGGACCAGGTTGCGAACACGACCATCAGCATACCGAACAATGCAGCCACCATTAAGCCATAACGAGAGAACCTACATATATGTAGGATAAGCCCCTTGAATTATATGTTTCATTTCAAGCAATTCAGCGTAGCCGATGAGAAATGCGGCATGAAAGTAGGTACCGATGGCACTATCCATGGTGCTTGGGCACCCGTGCCGGAGGGCAAAGCGCGCATCCTTGATATCGGTACGGGAAGCGGCTTGATGGCGCTGATGTTTGCGCAGCGGTGCCCTGAAGCGGAGATTACGGGAGTGGATATCGATGCGGGAGCAGCCGAACAGGCCGCGGAGAATTTCGCAGCCAGTCCTTGGGCAGACCGTCTGCATGTGTTGCACAAGCCGGTGCAGCAGTTGGAGGAGGGCGAATACGACCTTGTAGCCAGCAACCCACCCTATTTCGTTGACTCGCTTAAGAACCCCGATGCCGCCCGCCTCAAAGCCAGACATACCGACACGCTCTCCTTTAGCGCGCTCGTCAACCACAGTGCCCGTCTCGCCAAAGCCGGCGGGATAGTATCCTACGTCTTGCCCATCGAAGCAGAGCAACCCGTGCTACATTTGGCAGCTGACTGCGGCCTCACTCCTATTCATATTACGCGCGTACACACACGAGACACCAAGCCCGCCAAACGCGTGATGATTGCCTTCCGCAAAGCCCCCACCACCGAACCTTGCCTCATTGACACCCTCTGCCTCATGGATCAGAATGGCGAACCACGCTCCGAGCAATACAAAGCCCTCTGCCGCGATTTCTATTTGTAGCACCCTTACACTACAATGTATGAACCTTGAGATTCGTACTCCTTAATAATCATTAATCGCTCTTACGCGAGTAATGAAGATAAAAAAGGGGAGAAGAAATCTCATCGCGTTAGCGGAATATTGGCAGCAAAAGCAGCAGCGGCAGTTCCTGAGGCCCGCTGCCTATCCGGAGTGCGAACTCCGGCGTATTGTTTGTTGGCTGCTGATAGTATCTGCAGAAATTTGAAAGATTTACACCCCCGACCGCACCTTCTTCAGCAGGCTGGCTTCTTCTTCAGCAGATTCAACAACGGACAAGCTCATTTTTACAACGACGGACAGAGTCCTACTACCAATTAGGGTGACCCTAAACTACTAATTTTTGTGAATATTTGTCGTCCTCAAATTATTTCTTTCGGAGAAGTTTGGCATGGTACAAGTGTTTGTATTGGAAAATTAGTTATCAATTATCTTAGCTGTTAAGTTAATTTTGGTACGCGCGCGTGCCAAATCTCTAAATCGCTGAAATACAAATAGAATTGACGATAATTACGCAAATCACGTGCTGTAAAACCGGACGCATATTCTATTGACAAATCTTCGGCCAAACATGCCATCATCTGCGTTCCA
>JALFZG010000016.1 GCA_022784645.1 Bacteroidales bacterium | reverse complement strand
CCCCAAGTAAGGCGCATCAGCAGACCGGCCCGCAGGAGAAAAAGTGGAAGGGATGGACGCCAAAGCCATCCTCAGAGGCTGCAGCTGCAGCCTCTGAGGACCCCTCCTCTACCAAGTCTGACAACTGTCAACAAAATTAGGAAAGTGTCAATGTTTTTAGGAAACTGTCAACTTTCTTAGGAAAAATAGTATTAACCTGTCTACTTTTTTTAGGAAAAGACACAGACTTGGAAGAGGAGAGTGACTGAAGCGCTTTTTCCATTATCATATAATGTATAAAATAGTGCAAAATGCAGAAAAAAACAGTTTTTGGGCCGTTTTTTTCATTTTTTTTGCCTTAGGATTTGCATATATCAAAAAAATGTTTTACCTTTGCGTTCGCAAAGGTAAATCTTTTGCTAAAATACAAAACCCACTACAAATCAATCATACATTTTTCAGATTTAAAGTTATGTTAAAGCGTTATCTCATTGTATTCATTGCTTTTGCCGGACTGTTGACGGGCTGTTCGCAGCAACGCAAAACAACAATAGCTGTGTCCAATAAAAACACAGCCGACACCACCGCGATACCTGCTCTGCCGTCAGAGGCTATCTATCTTTTAGGGCAAGAATGGATAGCAATTCATGATTCTTCTACGGCAAAGTACCACACCCCAATAGCGGCTCAAGTGCGAAAAAACCAAACCACCATGGGCGAATATTTAGACCAACGATTGACGGATCTCTATCCCCAGGTGGCTTATCCCGGCTATGTAAACAAAGTGATGCGTATAGCAGAATGGAGCATGCATCAAGCTCAGCCCCAGCAAAATATCATTAGCAATATCGGCTCAGAACTTCCTGATGGTGCTCAAGCTGCCAATATGTCCTCTTTAGAGTTAACAAAAGAAGAGTTCATACGAATAAATCAGCTGGATCGTATGGCAGCCAGTGCGGAATTTGCGGATAAAGACGCCCTCGACTCCCTGCGTCTGCAAGTCAACAACGTAGATGATACATTATCTGCTTGGGAAACGGAAAACGTAGGCATCTCCATCATGCTAACTTTCGGGCCGAATATCTACATGAGGGTCATGCAATGCAAGATTCGTGCCGAACAAATGGCGCAATATTACTACGGCGATGCTACCACATACGGCCGCAGAGGCGATGCATTTAAGCATATCTTTGTAAACGCCATGCTCCGCAAATACACCAATCGATTGATGGCATGGCTTGTGATGGATGTGTATTGGGAACACGTCAGCCCCAATGCCCCATGCGACCATTACATGGACATCCATAACAATACGATAGGTCGCCAAACACGCTATAAGACTTTCACCCACACGGTTGATTCTGAACTGCCCTCCTGGATGCAAATCGCTACGCATATCCACTCTTACATCGAAGATACCACTCTCAACAGTGTCTATCAACCATGGGATTTATCTACGCCATCCATCGTAGTGAAAGATGCAGAAAAGCGCACAAGTAATCAGCAATACATCATCTGGAATCAAGGCGACAAAATTATCCCCTAAGCAAAAGCACGAAGTAATCCTTTGCTCCCTGCCCAGTTGGCAGGGAGTTTAAGGTGGGATAAATCAAATAAACGTTATTTCTCAAATCGGATCCAGTCGATGTCGAGGAAGGCGGCATCGTTGCTGACGGTGGAGCGGCAGTTGAAGAAGCCCACTTTGGCGCCTATCCATTTGCCTTCTTTTACACTAAACGGCTCACCAATTTTCTGAAACTTCTTGCCATCAAAACTATAGTAGAATTGAGCCGTAGATTTGATATCGTTGCAGATGCCAGAGCTCTTCACCACCGCGCGCACATAGATTTCGGGCGTGGCGAGACGAGGCTGCGGGATATCATCCACCGCATATTTCTGCGTATAAGGTTTATCAAGTGCCTTGAGCTCAATGGGAAGTTCGGCTATCACTTTTTCCTCTTTGCCCTTCTGAGCCCCTATACAAGTCACGAAACGCATTTTGCAGCCATCTGCTTCCGCAACGAGTTTGATAGCCGCATAGTCCAAGCCCTTAATGATGAAACCCGCTTCCTCGCCTTTGTTCTTGTTGTTGGGGTTGGGAATAAAACGCATCTTGGCCGTTACGGTGAAGTTCTCCGTGGGGAATTTCTGCATGAGGGTGTTCTGCATGTCAGCGAGATTCCGATAGCCTTCGGGTTGCTGAATGCCATAGAGGCGGAGCTTAGAATGGCGGGCATCACAGAAGTACCAATAATGGCTGTAGGGCCCCTCAAACTGCCATTGGAGACCGAGCGCAGTGCTATCAAACTCATCATCCTCAGCAGGTTGTACACTGCCCGAAGACGGGAGATTCGGCTTCTTCCACGTAGCCACCGGATCACCGCAACCATCGCCATCCTTGTCGTTGCCAATCACGAGCCAATCGTTGACCCACTTAGCCGGTTGGAGGTGCACCACCCTACCATAGGCATGTTTATCTTGGAAATGGAGGAACCAATCTTCGCCATTGGGCGTATCAATCCAAGCGCCTTGGTGAGGGCCATTGACTTTCGATTTTCCTTGCGCCAAGCCCACGTACTCCTCATATGGGCCGAATGGATTCTTGGAGCGAAGAATCACCTGCCATCCGTATTTCACGCCACCTGCGGGCGACATGATATAGTAGTATCCATTGCGCTTGTAGAACTTCGTGCCTTCAATGGTCGGTTGGTCTTCATGCCCATCAAATACGATGCGCGAAGGGCCTAACACTCTTGTGCCGTCAGCTGACATAGGAGCAACAAATAAAACTGATTTCACGCCCGCTCTCGAACCGGCGCATCCGTGCGAAAGATACGCCTTACCATCTTCGTCCCAAAGCGGACAACAGTCAATCATTCCCTTCCCTTCTTTTACGCAAACGGGCGTTGACCACGTGCCGGCAGGGTCTTGCGTTTTCACCATGAAAAGGCCCTGATCCGGGTCGCCCCAATAGATATAAAACCAACCATCATGATAGCGGATAGCGGGTGCCCAAACATAGTTACCATGCTGGATTTTCTTGCGCCAATCGAGGTCAGTACCGCGATACTCAGGTAGCACAGGATAGTCGTCTTGCAAAGCCGCACCAATCAGTTTCCAGTTTACGAGGTCAGTGCTGTGGAGGATCTGAAGTCCCGGGAAATTGGCAAAGCTGGAGGAGGTCATATAATAATCATTGCCCACACGACAAACATCGGGGTCAGAATAGTCGGCATCAATCACCGGATTCCTATATGTACCATTCGGGAGGTTGGGATTCCACGTGTTAGACTCTTGTGCTACAGCCGCTCCTGCACATATCAGGGCCGCCATCATTGCGATGCATATTTTTCTCATATTTTTACAAAATTATATTAAAATTTTGGGGCTTCTCCTGTTGCGAATATTACTTTTGAACTACTCATTAACAGTGTTCGCATTTGGTTTTTCAGGATTATACAGTATTTTTACGGTATCAGCGATGATTTCCGTTTTGGAGCGAACGATGCCATCTTTCTCCCAATGGCGCGTTTGGAGCTTGCCTTCTACGTAGATTTTCATTCCTTTTTTCAGATATTGCTCCGCCCATTCCGCCATCTGACGCCATAGCACGATAGCGTGCCACTCAATACGGTCGGGCACCTCGCTACCATCCGGCATCGGATAACCTTTATCGACCGTGGCAAGCGAGAACGTAGCGAGCGCCATACCCCGATCCAGATAGCGCACTTCGGGATCGGCTCCTACATTGCCGATTAGAATCACTTTATTAACAGTTGACATATTTTCTCATTTTGGCCGCAAAATTACTACTTTTTTTGCAAACTTGCAAATTTTTAGTGAATATATTTACGTGACTAAAAGATTTCATGCAAGAATTTCGTTAGAAATTTGGTCAATCCAAATATTTGTTGTACCTTTGCAGAAAATTTAAAACAAACAAACATGCGCAAGTTACTTTTAGGTGTTATTCTCGTTTTTGTGAGCTCATTGACCGCAATGGCTCAGAAGGACGATTATGTAGTTCGCTGCTTGGCATTTTACAACTTGGAGAACCTCTTTGATACCATTCACGATGAGGGTAAAAACGATTACGAATACCTCCCGGATGGTGGAATGCATTGGACTCCTCTCAAGTACGAGCACAAGCTCCACAACATGGCTTATGCCATCTCTCAGATTGGCTTGGATAAGAGTCCGCTGGGGGCGGTGATTGTAGGCGTATCAGAGGTGGAGAATATCGGTTGCCTTCAGGATTTGGTGAAGCAGCCGGAGATTGCCGACCGCAATTATCAGCCTATCCTTTTAGAGGGTCCTGACCGCCGAGGTGTAGATGTGGGTTTGCTTTACAACCCCACTTATTTCACCCCGGTAGGTAAACCCAAAGGCTATGAACTGCATGCGCATTATGCCGATGGCGGCGAGGTGAAGAGCCGTCTGCAGCTGCTCGTAAGCGGCTATCTGAAAGACGATAAGGGCATCGTACGCGATAAGATTCATATCATCGTGAACCACTGGCCATCGCGTTATGGAGGCGAGGAGACATCTCGAGCCACGCGCGACACGGCAGCGATGCTCTGTCGCTCGATATGCGACTCCATCTATTTGCGCGAGCCGCGGGCGAAAATCGTGATTATGGGCGACCTCAACGATGATCCTTTTAACCACTCCTGCGCCGAAGTATTGGGCGCCAAGAAAGAGCGCAAGGACGTAGGCGAACAGGGATTCTTCAATACAATGTGGCAACTGCTCGACCGCGGTATTGGTAGTTTAGCATACAACGGCAGTTGGAATCTGTTTGATCAAATCATCATCTCCGAACCGCTGATGAATGCCGAACGCAGCAGCAGCCAATGGAGCTATTGGAAGCCGGAAATTTTCAATAAACCCTTCCTCACCGTGCAGGAAGGCAAAGACAAAGGCACTCCACTGCGCACCCATAAGAGTGGCGTTTGGCTCGATGGGTATGGCGACCACTACCCCACTATCATTTACCTCATCAAGCAGAAATAATCTATGGAATATACCTCACTCAACGAGAAACTGATTATGCCGGAATATGGGCGCAATATCCAGCACATGGTGGAGCATGCGCTCACCCTCCCCACCCGCGAGGAGCGCAACCAATGCGCCGAGGTGATTGTGCGCGCCATGATGCAGCTCCATCCGGAACTGAATAGCGACGAAAAACGGCACACGTTTTACGACCATCTAGCCTTGATGTCAGATTTCAAGCTCGATATCGACTACCCATACGGCCAACCCGTACGCGAAGATATGAGTCGTAAACCGGAATTGCTGCAATACAGCCAACCCTGTTTTCCGCAACGCCATTACGGCAAACTCATCCAAGAAATGATTCGGGCTGCATCCCAAGAGGAGGACATGCAGAAGCGCCAAGAACTCATCATTCGCATTGGCAACCGCATGAAATATACCTACCTCGTATGGAACCGCAATCAGGTAGATGATGAGCAGATTATTCACGATATCGAACGCCTCTCCGGAGGACTGCTCGACTGCCGTTTTCCAGCGTTTCAATTGCTGCCGGCGCAACGGTTGATGCCCAGCGAACATACGGCTTCTCAGCAGAAGAAAAAGAAGAAAAAGAAATAAGTTGGGGCGATAGATTCCACCCGCAAAAAGGTGGTTCGTTTTCCCAACCACAATAAAATTATATGCCTTATGAAAAAAATGATGAATAAGATGATTGAGAACCGCCTGATGGCAGGATTCTCTATTGTGATTGCATGTGCGCTGCTCGTTGGATGCGAGCGTAATGCACTCCAGACGGCTAATTTCAGCTGCGAGCAGGTATGCTATCTGACGGATGCGCAAGAAGATAGTCTCACCGTGAGTATCCATATCGAGTACCCCACGGCCGTTGGCAACCCCGATGCGCTCAAGGGCATTCAGAGCGATCTGAAGCATCGTCTCTTTGGCGAAGCGTACATCGAGATGGAGCCACAGCAGGCGCTCGATGCGTATGTAGCCATGCTCAAGACCGAGTACAAGCAAAACAACCTCCCGCTCAAAGAAGAGTGGCAGAAAGACAACAGCGAGTATGAGTTTGCTCCTATCTGCTGCGAGGAACAGGTGCTTACCGGTTCGGTGATGGGCGAAGTGAGCGGTATCCTCTCCTATTGTGTAGAGCGCTACGTATATACGGGTGGCGCACACGGAAGCAATTTCCGTCAGTTCGTTAATTATTGCCTCAAAACGGGCGAACTCGTTGAGGAAGAGCAACTATTTACCGAAGGCTATCAGGAGCCGCTGACGCAGTTGCTGCTCCAATATATGGTGGAGCAAAACGATGAGATTGCGCTCATTCAGGATCTGCACGAAGCCGGGTATAATGTTGACGATATCCATCCCAACGACAATTTCTATCTCGCGGAAGAGGGCATTACCTACGTATTCAACCCCTACGATATTGCTCCCTATGCACTCGGCGAAACAGAGATTCTCATCCCTTGGAGCGCCCTCCAAGGAATCCTCAAACCTGAGTTTCAAACGGTTGAGAAGCAATAATCAGCTCTGCTTATACGCCTGAAAAAAAATTGAGTAGCCCTGCATTTTGCACTGCTAACAAACAATAATCCAAACAAAAAACGTTTTTTTTCTGAAAAAATTTGGTAGTTTCAGAAAAAAGCAGTAATTTCGCGGTCGATTTCAGTTTTCCTACTGAGATTGACCGTTTTTTTAGGATTTTTTTCTGAAAATGGCCATGTATTATTGCTGATTCTTACAAGGGAAACAGGTGAAAATCCTGTGCTGACGCGCAGCTGTAAAGCCCCTACAAGATAATGCATTACGTCACTGGCACACACGCGCTCTGCGAGAGCAGACACGGCTGGGAAGACGCATTATCCGGGCTGAGCCAGAAGACCTGCTGATGAAGCGAAACAGTTGACAGCTCTCGCGAAACGAGCCAAAACATGAAACGTTTTCTGCCCATATCAAATCCGTGTACTTTGGTGCGCGTCGCAGGCCAACGGCCGGCGGCTTGTTGCGTGGTGCTTACTGCGTACGGCCGTCGGTGTCAATTGTTTCTCACAAGAGAATCAAATCCTTTTTGTTTAACAACGGTGGATTCATTTTTCCACCCGCAAAACTAATTTAATAATGAAAAAATGTTATCTTTTCCTGGCTCTCGCAGCCGGATTACTCTTGGCTTCTTGCCAAAATGAGCCTGAGAATCAACTTAAGAAAGGCGATTTTGAAGACGTTGAACTGAAAGCTGATTCGTATTGGACAGCTGACACCAATGATGGCGTAAACAGCTTTACCTCTGGCGATTTCACGTTTGAATCCTACAAGATGGTTTCTGAGTATGGCACGTATTACTACGGCTTCATGGTCAGCAACATCACTAACACTGAATTTAAGGACTATACCGATGCTTATAAATCTGCTTGCGGCGGCCCGCGCGCAGGAAAGAATTACGCTATTTGGAACTCAAGTTACTCGGGTGGTGATGCTGTGCTGCTCGCAAAAGCAACGAAAGTGCCAGGATGCTACATTACAAACAACGTTTATGCATACAACTCCATGCTCAACGGCGATGCTTATGCAAAAAAATTCGGAGCTGACGACTGGTTCCTGCTCACCATCACCGGACATAACGGCGAACAGATGACCGGAACGGTGGATTTCTACCTGGCTAAAGACGGCAAGATTCTCACAGATTGGACGTATTGCGACCTCAGCTCGCTCGGTGAAGTGACCAAACTCACGTTTGCCCTCAGCTCTACCGACAACGGCGATTACGGTATGAATACCCCCGCTTATTTCTGCATCGACGAACTCGGCGCAAAGAAATAAGTTGAGATTCCTCCTACCCTGATGGATGTTGCATTTTAAACAACTGCATACTATCGCATTTTTTCTGCTCTTCTCCATAGTTGACGCTTGCGCGGGTTCTACCGCTGCTTCAGCTATGGAGAAGGACTCGCTTATGCGGGTGCAAGATTCCATCGCGGAACTCTTTCGGATTGATGAGGTTACGGTGGTTGCCCGTCAGGAGAAAGATGTGATGCCGCCTCAGTTGCTCAAAGGCGATCAAATGAAGGCACTTTCCACCACTTCGGTAGCGGATGCTGTACGTTATTTCTCGGGCGTGCAGATCAAGGATTACGGCGGTGTGGGCGGCATGAAAACCGTTGATGTGCGCTCCATGGGAAGCCATCATCTTGGCGTTTTCTACGATGGTATTGAGATTGGCAACGCGCAAAACGGCACAGTAGATCTCGGGAAATTCTCTATGGATAACCTCGAGGAGATTGCGCTCTACAACGGTCAGAAATCGGAGATTTTTCAGCCTGCTAAGGATTTCGGCAGTGCCGGTACCCTCTATCTCAAAACGAGGCGACCGAAGTTTGAACGAGTGGAAAACGGGAGCGAATCGTATATAAAACCGTATAATGTTGAGATTCGCATGAAGGCTGGCGCATTTGGATTAGCCAATCCCTCCCTACTCTATGAGCAACGCATCACCGAGAACATCCACCTCAGTCTCAATGCCGAATATACGTTTGCTACCGGCAGGTATCACTACCATTATGAGAAACGACTGGCAGATGGCAGCATCGCTTGGGACACGACCGCGGTGCGAGAAAACGGCGATGTACAGGCTTTTCGTGCAGAAGCCGGACTCTTCGGTTATTCGCAAAGCGGCAAATGGCATCTCAAAGGCTATTACTATCAATCAGGGCGAGGCATCCCGGGTGCGATAGTGAATAATGTATGGAAAAACGCACAACGACAATGGGATAGGAATGCGTTTGTGCAAGGTAATTATACGACCGAAATCACGGATAAACTGAGTTTTCAAGCCAATATCAAATACTCCAACGATTACCTGCGATATCTCAACCCCGACACGACATTGATGTATGTGGATAATCAGTTTTTGCAGCAGGAGCTATATGCATCAATAGCGGGCAGGTACCGGATTTTTCCGTTTTGGGATGTGGCGTTAGCTGCTGATTATCAACTCAATTGGCTGGATGGAAACATGCAGCAGTTTGTGCACCCGCTTCGTCATACGCTGCTTGTGAGTGCCGCTACAGCCGTCAGTTATCGATGGCTCAAACTGCAAGCCAGCGTGCTCGAGACATTCGTGAGCGATACGCTCCGCGCTTGTGCTACAGCGTTTTCTGACAAGCGTGCAGCCACCTACAACGCCGTTACCCCTGCCGTTTTCTTCAACGCCAAACCCATCTTGAGCGAGGAGTGGTACGTGCGCGCGTTTTATAAAATGGTGTATCGGATGCCTACGTTTTCTGACCTCTATTACACCGATATCGGCAGCTCTAATCTGAAGCCGGAGAAAACGCGACAATACGACCTTGGCACCGAGTATTCCCATTTGTTCAGCCGCCGAAACAGCAGGATTGGAAGCCTTGAGGGCATCCAATTGGGCGCCAAAGCAGATGTGTATTTCAATCAGGTGGAAAACAAGATTGTAGCCATTCCCAAGGGCAATAGCCAATACCGATGGATGATGATGAACCTCGGTTATGTGGAGATTTTTGGAGCGGAATTGGCGGCTGATTTGAGCCTTATGTTTCCCCGCAAGCACACGTTCATATTCCATGGCGGTTACACCTGGCAGCAGGCGCTCGACCGCACTGATCCGCAAGACAACGACCCCTATGGTGGAACGTATGGCGGACAGATTGCGTATATCCCCCGCCATAGTTTCTCTCTTACGGCTACCTATCAATGGCAAGAGCGGCTCTATCTTGCGTATGCACTATGCTATGTGGGCAAGCGCTATACTAGTTCTGCCAATATACCCGTAAATATGGTTCAACCGTGGTACACCAGCGATATCAGTTTCTCTTACGCATGGCTCATTCCTTCTCCTCGCAAAGGGGAGAAGATCCGACTTCAAGCCGGCATTGAAGCCAATAATATCTTCAATCAACAATACGAAGTGATCCCAAATTATCCCATGCCCGGATTCAACGGAAAGGGCATTCTGAAACTGTCATTATAGAAGGAGATGCTTTTCATTTTAGCAACACAATGAAAATCTGCATATTTATGAATCAATACAACAAAATAAGACATAAAATGACACATACTCACCATCTGCATAATCGGCTTTCTGAATGGGCGTTTCTGCTCGTTTTTCTCTTGCTTGCACTATCCGCTTGCAGGCATCCAGAAGTGGTAGAGCAAGAGGACTTAACATTTGCTCACGGCCTGTATGTATTGAATGAAGGTAACATGGGCTCCAACAAAGCCTCCATCGATTTTTACGACCCCATTTCTGACACCCTCTACCGCAATATCTACCCCACGGTGAACCCCACGGTGATGAAAGAATTGGGCGATGTGGGTAATGATATCGCCATCTATGGCGGCAAGCTGTATGCGGTCATCAACGTATCGGGAAAGGTAGAGATTATGGACTTGCAAGCAAGGCGCATCAGCTCGGTAGATATCCCCAATTGCAGGTCTATTTGCTTTGCGGATGGATACGCGTATGTTAGTTCGTATGCAGGACCCGTAGAAATCAATCCAGATTATCAGCAGCGTGGCTATGTGGCAAAAATTGACACACTATCGTTATGCGTTGTAGATACCTGTCATGTAGGCTTTCAGCCCAATGGAATCGTGTCAGATGGCAATCATCTTTATGTAGCCAATTCGGGTGGTTATATGGCTCCTAACTACGACTCTACCCTATCCGTTATCGCCCTCTCTGATTTCCGCGAAACGAAGCGTATTCCGATAGCCGTCAACCTCGATCAGGTCGTTTATGATGCACGCAGAAACACACTGTATGTGCATTCGCAAGGTGATTATTACACCCAGCCCGAGGCCGTCTACGAACTAAACCTTCTCACGGAAGAAGTGAAGCCTTTGCCCGTAGCATTAAAGAGCATGCAGCTCTTCGGCGATAAACTTTATGGCTACACGGGTATTGCCAAAAAATGGCAGATGGGCTTCCTTAACCTTACTTCCAATACGTTTACGGCTATTCCCCTCGAAAACCAATCGGAACTGCAAACGCCTTATGCGCTTTTTATTACGGACAACGACCTTTACTTGACCGATGCTCGCGATTACGTCACTCCCGGGGTGCTCTACCGCTATACCCACTCAGGTGAACTCCTCTCCAAGCAGCGCACCGGAGATATCCCAGCTCATATTTGCTTAAAAGAGTAAGCGGCTTTATCTGTTTTAGATAGAACGACTCGCAAGTGAAATGGCCATTCGTTTCATATTCCTATAATATTCCCCTTACACTCATCTACTGATTACAACATTTGCAACCTTCTTCAACCCCTTTCCAACCGATGGAAGGGGGCTTATTTTGCATCATTTTCCCGAAAAATGCACTTAAAATTTCATTTTAAGGGCAATAAATTTGGGCATGTCGGAGATTTTTAGTAATTTTGCACCGATTATGGCGTTTTTCAGCGACAAATTACTCATTACAGAAATCAAAGACAACAAATATGAATATTTCTTACAAATGGCTAAAGCGCTACCTCGAGCTCACCGACGATGCAGAGCAGGTAGCTAAAAACCTCACCTCTATCGGTTTGGAGGTAGGTACAGTAGAAGAAGTGCAAACCATCAAAGGGGGCTTGAAAGGGCTCGTAATCGGCGAGGTACTCACTTGCGAGGAGCACCCTAACAGTGACCACCTGCATATCACCACAACCGCTATTCTGCCTTCGGGCGTGAAGGCAGGCAGCGAGCAGAAGAACCCGCTTAATCCGGAAAGCGAATACGCTTGGGGTACGCCCGAGAACCCGCTCCAAATTGTTTGTGGAGCTCCCAATTGCCGCCAGGGATTGAAGGTGATTGTTGCCACCCTCGGCACGACCCTTTATGATGGCGACGATAGTTTCCAAATCAAGAAATCCAAGATTCGCGGCGTGGAGTCGTTTGGCATGCTCTGTGCAGAGGATGAGATTGGCGTAGGCAGCAGCCACGATGGCATCATCGAGTTGCCGGCTGACGCGGTAGTAGGTACGCCTGCTGCAGCATTCTATCAGCTTGAGAACGACTCCATTATTGAAGTGGATATCACCCCCAACCGCTCCGATGCATGCAGTCATTTCGGTGTAGCGCGCGATCTCTACGCGTTTTATAAGGCGCAAGGACAAGAAGTCAAACTGACGCGTCCGAACGTAGATGCTTTCCATATTGACGACGAAAACGGTCTGAAGATGGCAGTGGAAGTGGTGGCTACCGAAGCGGCTCCTCGCTACTCTGGCGTGTGCATCAGCGGCATCGAGGTGAAAGAATCACCCGAATGGCTGCAAAACGCACTTCGCACCATTGGACTCCGCCCCATCAACAACGTGGTAGATGCCACCAATTTCGTGCTCCATGAGATGGGACAAGCGCTCCATGCGTTTGATTATGACAAGATTAAAGGGCAGAAAATCATCGTGAAAACTGCTCAGCAAGGGCAGAAATTCGTAACCCTCGATGGTATCGAACGCGAAATGAACGAGAAGGACCTGATGATTTGCAACGCAGAGGAGCCGATGTGTATTGCCGGTGTATTTGGCGGTTTGGAGAGTGGCGTTACGGAAAACACCAAGAACGTTTTCCTCGAAAGTGCGTATTTTGATCCCGTGAGCATCCGCAAGACAGCTCGCCGTCATCAGCTCTCCACCGATGCATCGTTCCGCTACGAACGCGGTTGCGACCCATGCAATACCCTCAATGTGCTCAAGCGTTGCGCCCTCCTTATTCAGGAAGTGGCAGGCGGTAAGATTGCCAGCCCGGTATTCGACATCCAATCTGCTGCCTTTGATCCTTTCCGCGTGACCCTCACGGAGAAGCATTGCAACACCCTCATCGGTAAGCAATTGGGGGCTGACACCATCGAGACCATCCTCGGTGCGCTCGAGATGCGTATTGCGCAAACGAGCGAAGAAAACGGCTTGCGCGTATGGCAGGTTGAAGTGCCACGTTATCGCACCGATGTGCAGCGCGAATGCGATGTGATTGAGGATATCCTCCGCATTTATGGATATAACAACGTAGAGCTCTCTGAGAGCCTCCATAGCAACCTCTCCTTCTCTACCAAGCCCGATTCGGTTGCCCTCCAGCGCCGTATCTCCGAGCAACTTTCCGCACAGGGATTCAACGAGATTCTCAACAACTCCCTCACCAAGGTTAGCTATTACGAGGGCAATGAAGAAATGCCGCTTGACACTTGCGTAAAGATTATGAATCCGCTATCTCAGGACCTCGGTGTGATGCGTCAGACGCTCCTCTTCGGCGGCTTGGAGTCCATTGCTCGCAACAATAACCGCAAAGCGTTCGACCTCCGCTTCTATGAGTTTGGCAACTGCTACCATTATCATGCAGAGAAACGCCAGACGGAAATGGCAGAAGGCGAAGAACCCAAACCGCTCAGACCCTATTCTGAGGAGACGCATTTGGGTATATGGCTGAGCGGAAGCAAGACCGCCCCGAGCTGGGTTGGCGAGCAGCAGAAGATGACCTTCTATACTCTTCGCGCGTATGTGGAAAACGTGATGCGCAGACTTGGCGTAAACGTAGAGCGTTGCTCGTATGAAGCATTCTCTTCTGACCTTTTCTCCGATGGTCTTAAGATTATTGCCCCAAACAAAAAAGTGCTTGGCACGCTCACTATCGTGAGCCGCAACCTGCGTAAGCGCTTTGATATCGAGGGCGAGGTTTATTTTGCTGACCTCTATTGGGAGGAACTCATGAAGCAAAACAAAATGTACAAAGCAGTCATTACCGACCTGCCTAAGTTCCCCGCCGTTAAGCGCGACTTGGCGTTGCTCGTAGATACCAACGTATGCTTTGCTGACCTGCTTGCGGCTGCCCGACAGGTGGAGAAGAAACTGCTGAAGAACGTATATCTCTTCGACGTTTATGAGGGTAAAAACCTCGAATCAGGCAAGAAATCTTACGCACTCAGTTTCATTCTGCAAGACACAGAAAACACACTTAAAGATAATCAGATTGAGGCCATCATGCAGAAACTGCAGAAGACCTTCGAACAAAAATTCAACGCTAAACTGCGCTAATGACACTCACAGAAGAAATCCAACGTCGGCGCACCTTCGCCATCATCTCCCACCCCGATGCGGGTAAGACAACGCTCACCGAGAAGCTCCTGCTTTTCGGTGGCGCTATCCATGTGGCAGGTGCCGTTAAAAGCAATAAAATTAAGAAAACAGCCACTTCTGACTGGATGGAAATCGAGAAACAACGTGGTATCTCGGTGGCCACTTCAGTGATGGCTTTTGACTACAAAGATTACCATATCAATATCCTTGATACGCCTGGTCACCAAGACTTTGCCGAAGATACGTTCCGTACGCTTACGGCCGTTGACTCCGTGATTATCGTGATTGATGCGGCCAAAGGTGTAGAAACGCAAACGCGCCGACTGATGGAGGTGTGTCGAATGCGTAAAACGCCCGTGATGGTGTTCATCAACAAGATGGACCGCGAGGGTAAAGACCCCTTCGACTTGCTCGATGAAGTGGAGTCGGAGCTCGGTATCCACGTACGTCCGCTATCATGGCCCATCAATATGGGACAGCGATTTAAGGGCGTATACAACATATTCCAGCAGACGCTCGACCTTTATACGCCCAACAAGCAGACCATCTCCGAGTCGATTCAGTTTGCGGATGTCAACGACCCGCAGATTACCGAATTGGTAGGCGAGCAGGATGCCGACAAACTGCGTATGGATCTTGACCTCATCGAAGGCGTGTATAACCCTTTCTCCAAAGAGGAATATCTAAAGGGCGACCTTGCACCCGTGTTCTTCGGTTCGGCACTCAACACCTTTGGCGTAAAGGAGCTCCTCGAATGTTTCGTACAGATTGCCCCCTCCCCGCGACCGGTAAGCACGTTGGAACGAACGGTGGATCCGCTCGAAGAGAAATTCACGGGCTTCTGCTTTAAGATCCATGCCAACATGGACCCCAACCACCGCAGTTGCATCGCATTCTTCAAGATCTGCTCCGGAAAATTCGAGCGCAACGCCTATTACAAACATATCCGCAAAGGACAGCAGATGCGTTTCTCCGCACCCACCTGCTTCATGGCGCAGAAAAAGGAAACCATCGACGAGGCGTTTGCAGGCGACATCGTAGGCCTTCCCGATACGGGCAATTTCAAGATTGGCGACACGCTTACAGCTGGCGAAGAGCTGCATTTCAAAGGTCTTCCAAGCTTTTCGCCGGAAATGTTCAAGTACATTGAAAACGCTGATCCCATGAAGCAGAAGCAACTCGACAAGGGCGTAAATCAGCTGATGGACGAAGGCGTAGCACAGCTCTTTACCAACCAACTCACCGGCCGCAAGATTATCGGTACGGTAGGCCAACTGCAGTTTGAAGTTATTCAATACCGCCTTGAGCACGAATATCAAGCCAAATGCCGTTGGGAACCCATCTCGCTTTACAAGGCTTGCTGGGTAGCACCTGCCGACGATAGCGCTGAGAGTCGGGCGGAATACGAGATGTTCAAAAAACGAAAAGCGCAATACATGGCATTTGATAAAGAGGGCCGAGATGTGTTCCTCGCTGACTCTGGTTATGTGCTCAGCATGGCGCAACAAGACTACCAACATCTACGCTTCCATTTCACTTCTGAATTCTAATAACCACCTCATAATCAAATAATTATGAACAATAAAAAAGCACTTCAATTTCGCCTGGTTGTAGCTAACTTCTTGGAGTTTGCTATTTGGGGCGCGTATCTCACTTGCATGGGCACATACCTTGCCAGCCATGGTTTTGGGCCGCATATTGGTGATTTTTATTCTATTCAAGGCGTTGTATCGCTCTTCATGCCTGCGTTGATGGGCATCGTTGCCGACCGATGGATTCCTGCTGAGAAACTCATGAGTCTCTGCCATTTGCTCGCGGGCGTATTCATGATTGCAGCTGGATGGTATGGTCTTTCAGCAGGCGATGCCGTTGCCTTCGGTCCGCTCTTTACGCTTTATACCCTCAGTGTTGCATTCTACATGCCTACCATTGCACTCACGAACTCTGTGGCTTTCAATGGCTTAATCAAAGGCGGACTCGATACCGTAAAAGATTTCCCGCCCATCCGTGTGTTTGGTACGGTAGGTTTTATCGCAACGATGTGGGCTGTGGATTTGCTCGGTTTGCAGAGCACCCCTTGGCAATTCATCGTGAGCGGTGGTCTTGGTATCGTGCTCGCTCTTTATGCCCTCACCCTGCCGAAATGCGAGATTAAGAAAGATGCCAAACCGGCATCCTTGGCTGAATCGCTCGGGCTTGATGCTTTCAAGCTCTTTAAGCAGAAGAAGATGGCGCTGTTCTTCATCTTCTCGATGCTCCTCGGCGCAAGCTTACAGGTAACCAACGGCTATGCCAACCCTTTCCTGCAGTCGTTTGGCGGCATTCCGGAATTTGCGGATACCTTTGGTGTACAACACGCAAATATCCTCATCTCCATCTCGCAGATTTGCGAAGCGCTCTGTATCCTCTTCATTCCGTTCTTCCTCAACCGCTTTGGTATTAAGAACGTAATGCTGATGGCAATGTTCGCTTGGTTCCTGCGCTTTGGACTCTTCGGCACGGGCAACCCGGGTTCGGGCGTTTGGATGTTTGTTTTGAGCTGCATCGTATATGGCTTTGCCTTTGATTTCTTCAATATTTCCGGTGCACTCTATGTAGATAAGGAAACGACAGAAAACATGCGTTCGTCGGCTCAAGGACTCTTCATGATGATGACCAACGGCTTTGGTGCAACCATCGGTACGCAAGCTGCCAAACTCATTGTAAATCACTTCGTTTACGATGCCGCCGATGCTACTGCCATGGAGACTTGGGGACATTGGCAAACTTGCTGGTTCATCTTCGCAGCTTACTCACTCGTTGTAGCCATTCTCTTCTGGATTTTCTTCCCCAAGACACCCGTTGAGAAAAAAGCATAATGTCTTTTGTATGAAAGCAATCCACATACTTCTAAGCATAGCTGCCCTCTGGGTAGCTATGCCTATTTTTGCCGCCAAACAAGCGCAACAGCCAATCGTACGCGCCAATTTTGAAGATATTGTTTATATTATAGATGAGAAAGCTAAAACGGCCATCGTAGATGTCAGCCCCAAGCAGGGCGGAGATATTGATATCCCTGAAGTCATTCCCGTCAACGATGTGGATTATACGGTAATCGGCATTGGCGATAAGGCGTTTAAAGGTTGGAAAAATCTCGAATCGGTATCGCTCCCGCCTACTATTAAGACGGTCTATCGAAGCGCTTTTGAGGGCACTGCGTTCTTCAAAGATACGCTCAATTGGAATCATGGCGAGCTCTATATTGACAGTATCCTGATTGCCGTTTGCCCTGACTCCTGTAAGACCAAATACAAGATTCGTCCGGGCACTACGGTAATCGCAGTAGGGGCGCTCATCGACTGCAAAACAGTCACTCAAATCTGGATTCCCGAATCGGTGGAAGAGATAGCGCCCTACACATTCAAAAACCATAAGAACCTCCGCAAGTTCCACATAGGCAGTGGTGTAAAACGCATTGGTAAAGAGGCGTTTATGGGCACTGCGGCTTGGGAAAACGAAGGCAATTGGAAAAAGGGTATTCTATATATCGACACCTGCATTATCGCAGCCAATGCGGCCATTAAACCCACTTGCGTAATCAAGCCCGAGAGCCGACTCATTGCAGCGGGAGCCTTTCTCAACAACCCTACCCTCTACTCCATAAATATCCCCGCGCGCATACGCGAGATTCCCGATGAGGCATTCTGTGGTTGCTCAGAGCTCGGCAAAATCACCATGCCGGCGCACATCACCAAAATCGGCAAACTGGCATTCGCTGACTGCCAATCGCTCAAATATTTCAGTTTCCCTGCCGAACTCAAAGAGATAGGAATGCAAGCCTTCTCCGGATGCATCGCGCTTCAGAGTGTCAAACTGCCTGATGGCATTAAGGAATTGCCCGATGGCGTGTTTTACCGTTGTCTTGCCCTCGGCACGATCAGCCATTGGCCGAAAGCGATTCGCGAGATTGGTACGGGAGCTTTCCGAGATTGCAGTCAACTACTCGAGATCAAGCAACTACCTATCACCCTCAAGAAAATCGGCAAAGGTTGCTTCACCGGCTGCACCAGTTTGCAGGAAGTTACCCTGCCCGACAGCCTCATCAGTATCCCTGCACATTGCTTTGACGGATGCATGAATCTCCAAAACTGCAAGATATCCGATGGTGTCTATGATATTGATAATTATGCGTTTAGGGGGTGCATCAAGCTCGAATCGTTTAAGATGCCCACGTTCCTTTTCCGCATGGGAGAGTACGCGTTTATGGGATGCTCCGACCTCAAATATTTCCGCCTCAGCGATTATACACAAGTCATTGAGAAAGGGGCTTTCATGGGTTGCACCAATATCGAGAAAATTGATATACCCCTTCGTACACAAACCATCGAGTCTCAGGTCTTCTCCGGATGTAAACTGCTCCGCGAGGTCAATTTCCATTCTGACCTCAAACTCATAGAGCAGGCCGCCTTTGAGAACTGCACATTGCTAAAGAAAGTCTTCCTCCCCGAAGGTGCAGAAGTGCATCCGAATGCCTTTGGAAAAGATAATAAACTTACGAAAATCAATTTCGTAGAAGTGAAGAAATAAGTTGTTTGAAGATTGTCTTTTCGAACCTTGCAAAACAAACTCCGGTACAGATATTGCGTACCGGAGTTTGTTATTGCAGATATGTATGTTTCTCAAAAAACGATGTTTATCTTCTTCCTTTTCGCCAAGGTTTATCAGAATGCCCATTTGCACCGCCTTTTCCTCTACCACTATAGCTATCGTTATCGCCCTTTCTGCGCTTGCCGCTATAATTATCGCTATCGCTATTCTCACGCGGCTTCATGCCTTTGGCTTCCACCACAAAAAGGTCTTCGTAAATCTTAAACGCATTTACCACCTTCTGCTTTTGATCCAAGAAGAGGTCAAAAAACGTGTAGTTTTTCTGCACTTCGATATCGCCGATGGTGATAGAGCGGTCGCGTGTAGTATCGTTTACGAGCGCTAAAAACGAACGCGTATTGATGCCATCCGATGTACCTACATTGATTTTCATCCTTACTTTCTTTCCCCTCCCTGAAGGCTTGCCCTGAGCGGATTTGTCAGATGACTTCTTCGCCGTTTTAGTCTCCACATTCAAGTCAGCAGCATCCTTATAATACGCAAGGAAACGGTTGAATTCCAGGGCTACAAACCGCTTAATAAGTTCCTCCTTAGGCATATAATCGAGCATGCTCATCGCCTCTTTGAGTCCATTGGCAGCCGCCGTAGTATCCTCATCGAGCATAGCTGTATCAACGCTTTGCAAACGTACAATCTGATTAAACAGTTGCTTGCGGCACACGTCCAAACCGGAAGGAATACGTTCGCGCTTGAATGTCCGCTTCAGCAATCGTTCAAGCTCGTTGATGCGTCTTACTTCGCGGATATGTACAATACTTACGGAAATGCCGCGTTTGCCAGCCCTACCCGTTCTGCCGCTTCGATGCGTATATACCTCTGAGTCGTCAGGCAACTGATAATTAATCACATGCGTGAGGTTATGCACGTCCAGTCCGCGTGCTGCCACATCGGTAGCAACGAGCAGCTGCACAGCTCCCAAGCGGAAGCGCTGCATCACGTTGTCTCGCGCCACCTGCGTCAGATCGCCATGAAGCGCATCGGCATTGTAACCATCCTTAATCAGTTTTTCTGAAACGACTTGACAGTCGGCCTTCGTGCGACAAAACACAATGCCATAGATATCCGGATTGAGATCTACAATTCGCTTTAATACATCGTAGCGATGCTCCGCCTTGCATACGTAATAGATATGATCCACATTCTCCGTGCCGGCATTTCGTTCACCTATCTGCAGTTCACGAGCTGACCGCATATAATTGCGCGCAATGGCCGATATCTCCTTGGGCATAGTGGCAGAAAAGAGCAGGGTTCTGCGCTCTGCTGGTGTTTCTTTGAGAATGGTCTCCAAATCATCTTTGAAGCCCATATTGAGCATCTCATCGGCCTCATCGAGCACCAAATACTCAATATTGGAAAGCATGACTTTACCTCTTCTTACCAAATCAATCAAACGCCCTGGAGTGGCTACGATAATCTCGGGCGTTACATCCAGCTGACTAAGCTGCCGCCGGATATCCTCACCGCCATATACCGCTACTACCTTCAGCTTTGAATACTTGCCATAGAGCTTGAGGTCTTTGGAAATTTGCATACAAAGCTCGCGCGTGGGCGCAAGTACGAGCGCACGCGTAGTGCGCACGCCTTCGTATATAAAAGGAGTTTGCATCAAGTGGTGCAAGAGGGGTAAGCCAAACGCCGCTGTCTTGCCAGTACCGGTCTGAGCCAAACCGAGGAGATCATCATCCGTTTGAAGCATCACGGGGATGGCTGCTTCTTGAATAGGAGTGGGAGATTCAAAACCTAAGTCGCCTACTGCACGAAGGAGAGCCTCATCGAGGCCAAGTTCTTCAAATGTCATAAATTGCAATAAATAGTGCTTCCAAGGGAGTGGAAACAAGAGAAAATTCAAAAAATTTCTGCAAAGATACAACTTTTTTTGCTTATGTGCAAAAAATTATGTAACTTTGCCGAAAAATCGGTGCATTATGTACAAAAAAGAACTGAGATACTATTTTTCCACCCCTGTAGCCTACATTGTGATAGGGCTTTTCCTGCTGCTCATCTCTCTGTTTCTTTGGGTGCTTCCAGGTGAATGGAATATCATCGAATCGGGCTATGCACAAGCCGATGGGCTCTTCGGCCTTGCGCCTTGGCTGTTCCTGTTGCTCTGCCCTGCTCTCACCATGCGATTGTTTGCAGAGGAAAGGCAAACGGGTACGTGGAACCTTCTCCTTACCAAACCTATCTCGCTTGCGCGCATCGTGTGGATGAAATACCTTGCAGCATGGACGATTGTGCTGATTGCTCTCTTGCCCTGCTTAGTGCATTACGTGGCGCTCCTGATGATGGCAGAGCCGCAAGGCAACGTAGATAGCGGAGCTTTCTTCGGCAGCTTTATCGGACTCGCTTTCATCGCCCTCTCATACATTGCTATTGGTACGTTTTGCAGTTCGCTCACCAAGAGTCAGATTGTCAGTTTCATCCTCTCGCTACTCGGTTGCGCCCTGTTCTTTTACGGCTTTGACCTTCTTGCCGCACTCTTTTCTGACGGGGCGGTAGTCAATGCGATTCGCTCCTTTGGCGGATATGCTCACTATACAAGCATGGCGCGAGGGGTAATCGACTTGCGCGACCTCGTGTACTTCGCTTCCATAGCCCTGCTTTTTATCTTCACTACCATCTTCTCTCTCTCCCGCCAGCATGACTAAAATCGGAATACTATCGGATACCCACGGCTTGCTCGACCAGCGTGTGTTTGAGCATTTTGCAGATGTAGATGAGATATGGCACGCAGGCGATATCGGCTCTACCGAGGTGCTGCAACTGCTGCGTGATTTCAAGCCCACGCGAGCAGTAAAGGGCAATATCGACTATGGCGACATCCTATTTATGCTCCGCGATGTGGAGCGTTGGAAAACGGAGGAGGTCAACGTTATGCTTACGCATATAGGCTTTCAGCACGGCTATCTCACGCCATCGGTGCAACGTATGCTTCAGCGAGAACCTGCCCAACTCTTCGTTTGCGGCCATTCGCACATACTCAAGGTGCAATATAACCAAGCCCATGCTATGCTGTGTGTCAATCCCGGTGCAGCCGGAAAATACGGATTCCATACCGTTCAGACACTATTACGTCTCACCATCGATGGTGCTACCATACGTGACCTTGAGGTCATAGAGCTTGCGCCACGCTAATCAACCCATATAGCCTATGAAAAAAATCCTCATACTCATCGTAGCCTTTGCCGCCATGGCAGGTTCCATCATGTACACCAACCACCTCGCCCATCAGCTCGCCGAGGAGGAGCACCAGCGCATGAATATTTGGGCGGAGGCTACCCGTCAGTTTATCCTTGCCGAACCTGGGGAGGACATCAATTTCGTAAGCAGCATCATTGAGGGCAACACCAGCATACCCGTGTTTATGACCGACCAAGACGGCCGATATATGTTTTCCCGAAACGTGAAACTCCCCAAGCGCTTGCAACAGGAGGGACGTGAGGAAGAAGTGACGGCATATTACCAAAAGGAAGTCGATCGGCTTCGCGAAAATACGGAGCCGATAGAAGTACGGCTCGGCCCGGATATGGTGCAGTATATCTATTACGACGAAAGCAATCTCCTGCGTCAACTCCAGTACCTGCCATATATCCAACTCCTGCTTATTCTCGCTTTCGGCCTGATTGCAGCCATATCCATAGCCGCCACACAGCGAGCCGAGAAAAACAAAGTGTGGGTGGGATTGAGTAAAGAAACGGCTCACCAACTCGGTACGCCTATCAGTTCGCTCTATGCATGGAACGAGATCCTCAAGGCGCAATACCCCAATGACCCCTCTTTTCAGGAGATTGAGCGCGATATCCACCGCCTCTCTACCATCACCGAACGTTTCTCGAAGATTGGCAGCCGTCCGAAACTCACACCCACTGCTGTCAAGCCGATAGTGGAAGACACCATCCGATACATGCAGTCGCGCACATCCAGCCGCATCTTGTATTATATTTCGGCAGATAACCTCCGTCAAGAAACGGAAGCCCTCTTAGCAGCACCACTCTTCGCATGGGTAATAGAGAACCTCATCAAAAACGCAGTGGATGCCATGGAAGGAGAAGGCAGTATTTCCATCAAAATGAGCGAGACCGACCGCCATATCCTCATTGATGTACGCGACACCGGTAAGGGTATCGAACGCCGATACTGGCGCAGGATCTTCCAGAGTGGATACACCACCAAACAACGCGGATGGGGATTGGGGCTCTCGCTCGCCAAACGTATTATCAGCGATTATCACCATGGTAGTATCTATGTGCTCCACTCCGAAATAGGCAAAGGCACCACCTTCCGCATCTCCCTCAAGAAATGCTAAAGGAGAGTTCTGCATATTCCATTATCAGCGTATCCGCAATCTTTTTGAAACTATCAAATTGCCCCAAAATAGCTTTCTAATCGGCGGAAAACAGTCCTTTTATAGCGAATAAGGCCTCATAAATACGGAAAAAGGACGCTTCGCAGCGTCCTTATTTCTCAAAGGTATTAGTCTGTTTTATTTTAAGGTACAAAAAAGATTGTGTTGTTTTGATTACGCTGCAAAGGTATAACTTTTTTTTCATTTGTGCAATACCTTTTTCTATGTTTAAAAACATATTTTAGCATTTTTAATCAAAAAAACATGTTTTAAAACATATTTTTGCTGTTTTCGGGAATTTTGCCCTCGAAAATTACCGAAAAAGACCAGCCCAAATTGCTTACTAAATCAAGAATTAATATATGAAAAACTGCAAGAATCGCAATCGCGAGGCAGCCCGATTCGGCATTACTCGCACAAGTTTGTTTGCCTGCCTCTCTGTCGGCATCATCTGTATCAGTCTCAACGCATGCAAAAAACCGGCATCTACTCAACCCGATTTCGCATGGGAACGTGCATCGGTCTATTTTTTGCTTACAGACCGTTTTTGCAATGGCGACACCACCAACGACCATTCTTATGGCCGAATCACAGATTATGGTTCAGAACGACTCAATGCTTCTACTTTCCACGGAGGAGATTATGTCGGATTGCTCCAAAAGATTCAGGAGGGCTATTTCAGAGACCTTGGAGTGGATGTGGTTTGGCTCACCGACCCCTACGAGCAAATCCATGGTTGGACAACCGGCAGCGGAATCGTAAACGATTTCCCACATTATGGTTATCATGGTTATTACCCACTCGATTACACACAAATGGATAAGAACTACGGCACAGTTCAAGAGTTTCGTGCAGTAGTGGATGCCCTCCACGGACAAGGCATACGCGTGATGCTTGGGGCAAATATCAACGATGTGGGCTACCCCACCTTCATTGATGCGAAAGAGCAGGATTATGCGCCCCATGCAGCCGCCATTGATACAGAATGGAGGAAGGAGCGAGGAGCAGAATATATGCAATTCCTCTCCGATGCGTATAGTTGGCCTGAGTGGTTCACCACTGAGTGGCTTCGTCAGCCGTTATCAGCTGAAGCATTAGCTTGCGACCCCTACCGCTATTACCACGAGACCTTATATGGTCTGCCCGATATCCTAACGGAAAAAAACGAACCCGTAAGTATTCCACTTTTCCTACGCAGGAAATGGGAGCGCGAGGGCAATGCCAACGATGCGTGGACGTGGCCGGAGATGAAGGCGCTCAGGCAAGATACGACCATCGCACCATCCGATTATCAGATTCGCTGGATAGCTGCTTGGGTAGAGGAGTTTGGTATAGATGGTTATCGATGCGATGTGGTGGAGTTTGTGCATCCCGAGCGATGGGCACAATTGTATGAGGCTTGCAATCAAGCGCTTTACCGCTGGCGTTTGAAGCATCCCGAATCAGCTGCATCCAATTGGACTGACCCGATTATGTTTACGGGCGATCATGAAGATGCATACATAACCTATCTTCCTGAATATCAGCATGTTGGATTCTCTTCTATGGTAAACATGCTGTTCCCTAAAGATGGCAATCTGCATACGATAGCCGCAATCTGGCAGGCCTATGCTGACAGCTTGTCTGCTCACGATGATTGGTATCCGTTCTCGTATCTGAATAATGCCTATTTCCGAGATGCAGCAATGGATAGAATGGCCGATTGCGCCACCACATTCTTGCTGGCTCCTGGAGCGGTACAGATTTTCTACGGCGATGAGATAGCGCGCTTGCAAAGTGAAGCCCGTCTTAATGTAGATGCCGCACAAGCGTTCCGCTCTGACATGGATTGGTCGCGCTTGGAGCAGCAGCAGGAGCTTTGGCAGCATTATGCGAAACTATTGGCTATCCGACGTCAGCATCCCGCTATTGGCAGTGGTAAGCAAACGATGATTGACTCGCTCACCGTGCTCCGAACCTATCCTGCAGAAGCGCCTCAAGACCGCCTTATCATCCGTCTGCGGCCTAATGCCAATTCGGCTGATAGTGTGTTCGTGGCCAATCATTTGGGCAACCGGGTGGTAGAACTGATTTCGGGAAATACTCTCCCTGTTTCCAATGGCTTCGTTTGCTTACCAGCATCCGACACCAATGTAGCCATCCTCACCCCAGCTCGCTAACTCTGATTTGCCAACTTAAATATAAATTAATATTCACAAAAATGATGTCAACTAAACATGTAGTAGCGGCTGTCATTCGCCATGATGGCCGCATCTTCGCCACCCAGCGAGGGTATGGCGAATGGAAAGATTGGTGGGAGTTCCCAGGCGGTAAGATCGAACCGGGAGAATCAGCAGAAGAAGCCTTGCGTAGAGAGATACGCGAAGAGCTCGGCTGCGAGATTGCCGTAGGCGAACTGCTCACTACCATCGAATACGACTACCCCACTTTTCATCTCTCCATGCAATGCTTTTGGTGCACGCTCGTGAATAGCGAGCCTCACCTCTTAGAGCACGAAGACGCCTGTTGGCTCCTGCCTGCCGACCTCCCCACCCTGCGTTGGCTGCCAGCCGATATATCCCTCATCCGCCAGCTCGCGTTGGCTTCAAACTAACAACTAGTAGACACTAATAATCTGCTCATATGAGAAAGAGGCTACTTTACTTCCGTAAATCGGTAGTTTTGTGTCAGACCGAAATTTTAGTGTCTATGTTTTCAGGAAAAGGCAATTGCGTTTTTTTGCGTAACGTAACACGATGTTACGCAAAAAATATAATAGTCCACACATTAGCATCGCATTACCATCGCATTACCACCGTACACAAATGCTCGTGTAATACAAGTGATTTGCCTTATAGGTGTTAACAGTTACCCCGTAACGTCCAAAATTTCCGTTTTCAGGGCCTCTAAGAAAGGGTTAAAAGCAATACCTTTGCACTCGCATTCGTCAGCGATGGATACACAAACGCGATGAGGACTCATTGAGGAGGCTTCCGGCTCTATAGGGAAGTACAAAACATCGCAATAATCGTACCCATTATTTTGTCTTATCCTGAAATAAGTAGATACAAAAAAGAAGCTTATATGAGAAAGAGGCTACTTTACTTCCGCAAGAGTGATTAATGATTATTAAGGCGTACGGAACAAGCTCGATGAGTGCCGCACAAGTGGTTCCTTAAGCCCGTGATAGCGACTATTATGTGTAGGGTATTGCGTTTTTTGCGTAACATCGCGTTACGTTACGCCCGACAGTCACTCTTGTACGAAACACTGAGGCTTCTGCTCTTTGGATGACTTGCTAAGATAAACTTATCCCTCTTTTGGGCTTAACTTACGATTCGCCCATTCGTAACATATGACCAAAGCTTATCGTAAGTAAAGCTAAAGCAAAAACAAACGCAGTTACGCGTTAACAGTTAACACTTTCTATTGGCTTTTACTATAGATTTTGACAACGAGCCTTCACAACCCTAAATTTGCTACCACGAGGAGGTAACAATTGCTGCCTCCTCGAGGAAACGCAAATTCCCCTCAAAAGCTTCCACTCTATTCCCGCCCATAGGATAGGATAGGATAATCCAATGTTAAGAATTTTGTTAATAGGCCATAGGCCGTTGCTGTAATATGTGTTTTATCCTGAAGTAGATACTAAAAATCTGCTTTTATGAGAAAGAGACTACTTTACTTCCGTAAATCGGTAGTTTAGGGTTAGTCCCAAATTTTTGTGTCTATGTTTTCAGGAAAAGGCAATTGCGTTTTTTTGCGTAACGTAACACGATGTTACGCAAAAAATATAATAGTCCAAACATTCAGCGTACTACTATCGCATTACTATCGTATTACCATCGTACACAAATGCTTGTGTAATACAAGAGATTTGCCTTGTAGGTGTTAACGTCCAAAATTTTCCGTTTTTTTGGACCTATAAGAAAAGAGTAAAAAAGTAGTAATATTATAGTCGATACTGAATTTAGTATAATCAAATGAAGATGATGAGGAACTCAAGCATCTTTTTGCCGATTTTTGGATGATAATTTTAAACTACCTATATCAGCCTATGCTCCAGGTTGCGTACCCAAGGTAGAAATTAAGGAGCGACTAATTAACTAATAAACAACTAAGAATGACTTATAATTGACTTATAGATGATTGCAGATATGTCGTAATTGTTTCACCCCCTGCGAGGTTTATTCCTAACCCTCTCGTCCCGGGCCCGGCAGGTTTTTCAGAGGCGGACATGAAAGGGAGATTATGGATAAAGTTCAAGGGAATATCAACAAGAAATAGGAAAATGCACAACAAAAAAGCAGGGAGAAAACCCTGCTTTTGAGAGGAAAATTCCTCTATTCGAGTGATTCGCGTGGGGCTCGAACCCACGACCCCAACAGTAAAAGTGTTGTGCTCTACCAACTGAGCTAGCGAATCAGTATAGTCAGAAATGAGCGAATTTCGTTCGTATCTCATTTCGGGCTGCAAAGGTACTGCTTTTTTTTGAATTGACCAAATTTTTAGGCAGTAAAATGCAGAAAAGACGTAAAATTTTGTAAAATTGTAGTCTAAAAGCCGTTTTTCACCTAAAAAAATGAACCTTATAGCTCGAAAGCAACACTTTTTGAAGAAAAAACTTGTATATATGAAGAAAAATGTGTAACTTTGCACCGCAAAGTTGTGCGCTAATCGCATAATCGTCCGCTCTCTATGCAGCAAACCAAACGCATATTAGCCTATATCGGCATTGTGTTGCTCAGTACGTATCTGGTACTGGGTGTGCTCCTTATGGTAGTGCGTAGTGCGCGCGTGCAGACGGCCGCAGCGAGCGTGCTGACCGAACAATTATCGCGCGCATTGGGGGCACGCGTGAGCGTAGAGAAACTCGATTATAAGTTCCCCAATCGACTGCTGGTGAAGCAAATGAGGATAGACGATCAACAGCAGCATCCGATGCTTTCCATCGATACGCTTAGCGCGCAAGCTGACCTCATCAAACTGCTGTTTTCTGACACCCTCTGCATCCGCAAGGTGAGCCTGATTGGCGGTTTCGCTGACGTACACCAACATGCCGATTCGTCGCTGAATATCGCATTTCTTCAGCAACTCTTTGGCTCTTCCAATAAAAAAAGCCCAACTTCCCTACCCTTCAGCCTGCAAATTCGCGATATTGAGTTCAGGGAGATTTACGTGAATTATTTGGATTGGTCGGGTTACTTACCTGAAGCACAGATGCACCTCAGAGACTTGAGCAACGGTCATCTGGATGCCGAGATAGAGCGCCTGCGCTTTGCGGCCGAACATGGGGGTTACGACCTCGATGTGAAGAATATTGAAGCGCATCTGCTGATTACCGACTCGGTGATTTGTTTCCCAAAACTGCGCATCCAATTGCCTCGTTCGGACTTTAGAATCGACCAGTTGGCTATTTCTAAATCCGAATTGCATTCGCTGGGTGAGCGCGATGTTGTCCCCCTGCATAACGCCGTATCGCTCCGCATCAGTTCGGCTTGCGTGACGCCCGCCGACTTGGCTGCATTGGAGCCTAAGCTTGCAGGAATGCGCAAACCATGGGGGCTGACAGCGGAAGTGTCAGGACGCATCGACTCGCTCGAAGCGCGAGACCTTACTGTCTCATACGCGCAGACCCGTTTGCTCAGCGGCAATATGACCGCTCTCGGCCTGCCCGTGTTGGATTCTTTGTGGTTGCGGACGCAGGTAGAGGATCTGCAGGTGAACAAAGCTACACTCCAGGATATCCTCTCCAGCATTACGTGCCAACCCGTTTGTCTGCCTGATATGCTCAACCGATTGGGGACAGTGCATTATCGAGGTGTGCTCGAAGGCAGGCTCGCAAACCTCACACTGCGGGGTGCGCTCACCTCGGCACTCGGCAGCTTGCGCACCGATGGACGAGCTTATGCAGCCTCCGACTTCTCGGAGTTTGATTTCAATGGCACCATCTCTACTCGTCGCTTTGAATTGGGCAAACTGCTAGGTATCGCTGAAATGGGTACCATTGCCCTCACTGTTAATGCCGATGGCATGGCTGGTGCGGAAATGCCGTTTGTAGGGAAAATCAACGCCAGCATCGACCATTTCCAATTCCGCCAATATACGTATCAGGATATTCATATCAACGGTCATCTACGCAACCACATTTTCGATGGCAAAATCGAATCAAACGACCCGAATATTCTCTTCAGTTTTGCGGGAAAAGTAGATATGCGCGAGCATGCCACCCCATCGGAGTTCTTATTTAACCTACAGCATTTCCGTCCAGGACCGCTCCATTTGTCAGATAAGTTTGCTGACTCCGACCTGCGGCTGAAGTTGGCGCTCAACATGCAGGGCGCCAAGCTCGATGATATCCGCGGCAACCTGACCATCGATTCGCTCCGGTTCACGCATAGCGATCAAGCCTTTTCTATGCCCCATCTGGAGCTGTTGGCGGAGGTGAGCGAGCCCGAACACAAGGGCAAAGTGCGGCAACAGCAATTGCGCCATCTGAGTATCAGTTCGGATTATATCAATGCCCGTTTATGGGGCGCTTTCAGCTATTCAGAACTGCCGGCTGCGGTACTGAGACTGGTGGCATCTGCATTGCCCAACGTCTTCACCGATGAGCAAGAACGCGAACTGAAGAGGCATACATCGCAGACCGATTTGGAGTTTTATATTTATCTGAAAAACCTCAACGAACTCTGTTCGATATTAGGCCTACCTGTCGTTCCATATGGCACTTCTACTATCAAAGGTTCGATAGCTGAGCAAACCCAATCGCATGTGACACACGTGCTGGAGACAGGGTACGGACAACCGCATAACTGCCTGTTCCAAGCCCATTTCCCCTTGCTGAAGCTCTCAGGAAATACGATAGAGAACCTGACGCTGTCGTTTGACAATGCCACTCAAGAAAAGGATGGGCAGCTCCGATTGCTGCTGAAGGGACTTACGCATAGCAGTGCTACACCCGCTGGTGAACATATAGGTGAAATTCAGCTCCGGCTCGATGCGCGGGCGCGTCATGATTCGCTCAATCTGCAATTTGATTGGGGTAACGTACACGACACCGCGATGCACCACAAGGGCGACTTGCGCGTGACCACTACCCTGGCCCGCTATGCCGGCAAGCCCCTTATCTCTGCTACTATCCATCCCGCTACATTCATTTTTGCCGATTCTACCTGGACCCTCGGTAGCGCGCGCATCGCCTTTGCAGCTGCTGATACCGTGGTGCAGGTGGAGGATTTCCGATTGTCATCAGGTAAACAGCTCATCTACGCCAATGGTATCGTTTCCCCACTCCATTCTGATAGCATATATGCAGAACTCAAGAATATCAACCTCGATTACCTGCTCGGCGCGCTCACCGATGTACACCGAGCCATTTACTTCGGCGGCACAGTTACGGGTTGGGCAAAAGGCTATGGCATACTCCGCAATCCGATGTTTGAAGCCGACGTGGAGATGCTCAACGGCAGCATCAATGGCTCGCTTTTGGGCGATGTGTATGCGCGCGCGCGTTTCGATCGCGAGAATAAGAAGGTGGTCATCGATGGCGATGCTTACGACCATCGATTGCGCCCGAATGCACATGTTGTACACGTAGATGGCGAGGTGAAGAGTCACGGTATTTGGGATTTGGATATTACCGCCGACTCGGTGGAAATCGGGCTGGTAAACCATTGGGTAAACGCTTTCTTGAGCGATCTGTCAGGTCGCGCATCGGGTAAGGTACACGTTGGCGGAGGCAAAACCTACGACGAGAAAGACCCTAACAAATTCGAGCCATATACCTACGTTACGCTTCGCTGCTTGGCGCATAATGCTGGCATGACCTTGCCCTTTACGGGAGCACGATATTTCTGCAACGACTCCATCATCATGGATACTTGCGCCATCCGTTTCCCGGAAATGGTATTGCGCGATGCAGAGGGACATCCGGTACTGTTTAAGGGGGCCGTGACGCATAATGGCAACTTCGAAAACATTAAGCTCGACCTGACAGCTCGAGCAGAGAAAGCCATTGTGCTCGACTTGCCGGAGACGTCCAACGCTGATTTCTTCGGTAAGGTTTATGCTACGGGCGTTGCTACCGTTAAGGGTACCGATTCGGATATCCGCGTGCAAGCCGATGCCACTACGGCTGCTCGTTCGCGCTTCACACTCTCGCTTTCGAATGCTTCGAATGCGGCCGCATCATCGTTCATTACGTTTGTTGACCCGCACCAGAATAAGACTCATTATGCAGGAACAATAAGCACCCCCGAGCCAGCAAAGCGACCTGAAAACTCGGCTATTCTTCTCGACCTGAAGATGAGTGTCACACCAGAAGCTACCGTATCCGTATTGCTCGACCGACAAACGGGGGACTGCTTGCGCGGACGAGGCGAAGGCGATATCCGATTCACCTATTCCGAACCAGGGTCAAACATGCAGATGTTGGGTTCGTTTGTTCTGCAATCGGGCACGTTTGGCTTCACTTTCCAAAACGTTATCCGCAAAGAGTTCCAGATAGCAGAAGGCAGTACTGTCAATTGGACGGGCGTGCCCGAAGAACCCTTGGTGGACGTGCGAGCACTCTACTCTACTACCGCATCGCTCAAAGACCTCTTTGGAGAAGACCTCAACAGCATCACCAACCGAACGAATATTCCAGTGCAATGTGTGCTCAACATGAGCGACCGATTGTCGAACCCCATTCTGAACTTCGGCATCGAACTGCCATCTTCTGACGAAACGGTGGCTTCGGCCGTTCGCTCCGTGATCAACACCGATGAAATGCTCATGCGGCAAGTGCTTTATCTCTTGATTTTCAATCGTTTCTACACCCCCGATTACCTGCGCTCGGAAGCCAACACAGGCGTCAATGAGACCTACTCTCTCATTTCTTCTACCGTGACCGGACAAATCAATTCATGGCTCTCTAAGCTGACCGATAAGTTCTCCGTGGGCTTCAATATCCGCAGCGATGGCAACCCCGTGAACTCGGCACAAGAATACGAGGCGCAGTTTGAAATCAACCCTGTAAGAGGACTCATCATCAACGGCAATTTTGGCTATCGATACAACGACATCTCTAATCAGCCTATTTTCGGCAACCTCGATATCGAGTACATGCTCACGCCCAACGGCAAGTTGCGACTGAAAGGTTACACCCACACCGTGGATAAGTATTCACTCCGACAAGCTAACACCATTCAAGGCGTTGGTTTCATCTTCAAGCACGACTTCAACCTGCTCGACTCAGCTCAAAGAGCAGAGAGAAAAGTGCTTCGTGAGCAACGCAAAGAAGAGAAACGACTGAAGCAGGAGCAAAAACGAGCGCAAAAGCAAGAGCAGAAATAGGCAAATATGGCGATGGAACTACCAACACGCGCGCACGCGCGAAAAATTTAAGGAATACCTATGCTTGTAAAATCATTCGGAGCTGCCGTTTTAGGCATTGATGCCGTACAGATTACCATCGAAGTGAGTGCCCTCCGTGGCATTGATTTCACACTTGTGGGTCTGCCGGATAATGCCGTAAAAGAGAGTAAGGAACGCATCACTTCTGCGCTCCACGTTAGCGGTTACACCTACCCCCGCAAATCCATTGTGATCAATATGGCCCCCGCAGATATTAAAAAAGAGGGGGCAGCATACGACTTGCCGCTGGCCATTGGTATCCTGGCTGCCGACGAGCAGATTCCATCGGCCATGTTGGGGGATTATCTGATTATGGGTGAACTCTCGCTCGATGGCACGTTGCAACCCATCAGTGGCGTATTGCCCATGGCATTAGCAGCCAAGAAGGCTGGATTCAGAGGATTTATTCTGCCTGCTGACAATGCGCTCGAAGCTGCTGTAGTGGAAGGCATAGACGTGATTGGTGCTCATACCCTATCCGAAGTGGCCAATATGCTTAGTGGTCTTACACAGATTCCTCCTACGGTTGTAGATACAGAGATGGAATTCAAGCGAAACGCCTTCCCCGAAGAACTGGATTTTGCGGATGTTTGCGGGCAGGAAAATGTGAAGCGCGCCTTGGAGATTGCCGCAGCCGGAGGGCATAATATCATCATGGTAGGACCTCCCGGTGCCGGTAAATCGATGCTCGCCAAGCGACTGCCCACCATCCTGCCTCCTCTCACTATCGAAGAAGCGCTTGAGACGACTAAGATCCACTCCGTAGCCGGATTGATGAACCGCAAGAAATCGGCTTCTGGACTCGAATGCGCCCTCATCACGCAGCGACCTTTCCGCAGTCCGCATCATACAATCACCGATGTGGCTCTCATCGGAGGCGGTTCTAATCCCAAGCCCGGAGAAATATCATTAGCCCACAATGGTGTGCTCTTTCTTGATGAGATGCCCGAGTATAAACGAACAGCGCTTGAAGTGATGCGCCAACCTTTAGAGGACCGGAAAATCACGGTTAGCAGAGCCCGTATGAGCGTGGAATATCCGGCTTCTTTTATGCTCGTTGCAGCCATGAACCCATGTCCGTGTGGCCACTATGGCGATGCTAATCATACCTGCACTTGCAGTCCTTCTGCCATCCATCGGTATCTCGGAAAAATCAGTGGCCCATTGCTCGACCGCATTGATATTCAAGTAGATATACAAGCCGTACCCATCAGCGAACTGCAGAAAAAAGAGCGTGGTGAATCGTCAGCCTCCATCCGCAAACGCGTGATGGCTGCTCGCGCTATTCAAGCCGAACGATTCAAAGATGAGAATGGCGTTTATTCAAATGCGCAGATGTCTTCGCGTTTGCTTCGCAGGTACTGTCCACTAACTCCGCAGCAGGAGCAGATTCTTGAATTGGCGATGACCAAACTCGGCCTTTCTGCTCGCGCATACGATAGAATCCTCAAGGTTGCACGTACGATAGCTGACCTCGCAGCATCGCCCGACATTCAATTGCCCCATCTGCAAGAAGCCATCGGCTACCGCAATCTCGACCGAGATGGATGGGGAAGTTGAGCTACAAAAGCCCCCTCAATTCCCCTTGATTAGGAGGAAGGAAAAGAGCAAAGATTCATAAAATGAAAGGAATAGCGAAAACAAATGTGGCGCGGCTATTGGATGCAGCGCATATAGCGTATGAATTGGTGCCGTATGAGGTAGATGAATCGGATTTGTCTGCCATTCATGTGGCCGAACAGTTGGGAGAAGATGTAGATTGCGTCTTCAAGACATTGGTATTGGAGGGCGATAAAGTGAAGCATTTTGTATGCGTAATTCCCGGAGCTATGGAGCTTGATTTGAAGAAAGCTGCCCGCATCAGCGGCAACAAATCTTGCGATCTCATTCCTATGAAAGAACTGCTTCCTCTTACCGGATATATTCGTGGGGCTTGTTCACCCATTGGCATGAAAAAAACATTTCCTACTTATATTGACGAGACTTGCCAATTATTTGACTCCATCTACGTTTCAGCCGGTCAACGCGGCCTTCAATTGCATCTCCGTACAGAGGACCTGATTCGCTATGCGCAAATCACCATTGCCGACCTGATTTAAGCTTAAGGATATACTTCCCCTACCCTTATAAGCCCAAACTAAATGTAGTCCCTTCGCTGAAGGAGGCAGGGAAAGATTTACTTCATTTGCTTACGCTTTCTCTGTCATGCTATCCAAGCGAGCTTGCATGAGAGCAGCCTCGTCGCGCAAAGCAGCTGCCTCGCGGAAATCCAAATCTTTGGCAGCTTGACGCATTCGGCGGAGCGTCTCGTCGATGGATTTGCGCAATTCTTTCTCGCTCATTGCTTCAATAATGGGCTTTCTTACCGCCTCAAAAATTTGCTTCACTTCGTATTGCTTCTGCTCTTCTTCTGCTGCTTTCGATAAGCCGGCAAGCGGATTCATGCCCTGCGTGATACCGCCAACAGCATGGGGCGTGATACCGTGAGTTTCATTATATGCCATCTGAATCCTACGTCGGCGAGCCGTTTCATCAATAGTAAGTTGCATGGCAGGCGTTATCTTATCCGCATACATGATTACCTTACCATGCACATGTCTTGCCGCACGACCCGCTGTCTGGGTGAGACTACGATGGTCGCGGAGAAAACCACTACTATCCGCATCTAGTATGGCTACAAGGCTCACTTGCGGAAGGTCAAGGCCTTCACGCAGAAGATTCACCCCCACAAGCACATCATACACACCCTTGCGCAAATCATCCATGATCTGCACACGCTCAATCGTATCCACATCCGAATGGATATATGCGCATCGTACTCCATATTTTCGCAAATACGCATCCAGTTCTTCTGCCATTCGCTTGGTCAACGTAGTCACTAATACGCGTTCTTCAACCTCTATACGTTGCTGAATTTCCTCCATCAAATCATCTACTTGATTCTTTGACGGACGCACATCAATCTCCGGATCGAGCAAACCTGTAGGCCGGATAACCTGCTCTACCACTACTCCACCCGACTTCTGCAACTCATACTCCGCAGGAGTAGCACTCACAAAAACGGTGGTGCGCAACGACTCTGCTGACAAGTCATGAAGCCCAACGGCCTCTTCCCATTCTGCAAAGGTCATCGGTCGATTATCTCGTGCTGCCGGCAAACGAAATCCATAATAGACAAGGTTGTTTTTTCGCGCTGCATCGCCTCCTGCCATAGCAGCAATCTGAGGTACCGTCACATGACTCTCATCCACCATCAGCAGCATATCCTTAGGGAAATAATCGAGCAAGCAATACGGACGAGTTCCCTCCGCTCTTCCATCGAAGTAGCGGCTGTAGTTCTCTACGCCCGAGCAATAACCGAGCTCCTGAATCATCTCTAAATCATATTTTACGCGTTCTTCAATGCGCTTAGCTTCCAAATCGCGTCCTTCTGAAATGAACTGCAGCACTTGCTTGCCAAGATCATGCCGAATTTCTTGGATTGCCGTCTGCACGCGCTCTTTATTCGTGTTGAAAATCGAAGCCGGATAGATATTGAAATAATCAAAATAGTCAATCGTATGCCCATCCGCAGGGTCGAACGTATAAATCTCATCGATATCATTGCCCCAAAAACTGATGCGAACGGCATAATCCGCATACGCAAGGAAGATATCTACCGTATCACCCTTTACGCGAAATGTTCCTCTCCGGAGCTCTATATCACTTCGAGTATATTGTGAATCAACTAATTGCAACAGAAACTCATCACGGAGAATCGGTACGTTTTTATCTACTAAAATCGCATTTTGCGAGAAATCCTGCGGGTTACCTATACCATATAAGCAACTTACTGAACTCACCACAATCACATCTTTTCGTCCGCTCAAGAGAGAAGAAATCGCACTCAGTCGGAGTTTCTCAATCTCCATATTGATGCTCAGATCTTTCTCTATATACGTATCTGACTGCGGGATATAGGCTTCGGGTTGATAGTAATCGTAATACGACACGAAGTATTCTACAGCATTCTCCGGAAAGAATGCCTTCATCTCGGCATAAAGCTGAGCAGCCAACGTTTTATTATGGCTAAGAATGAGTGTGGGGCGATTTACTTCTTGAATCACGTTGGCCATCGTGAACGTTTTTCCACTACCCGTTACGCCAAGCAATGTCTGTGCGCGAGCACCCATACGGATGCCCTCTGCAAGCTGACGAATAGCTTCAGGCTGATCGCCAGTAGGCGAATATTTACTATGTAGAATAAATGCTTCGTGCATGATATCTTATATATTAGTTGTTTTCTTGCCATGGCTGAACTCAAGTAAACTCAGCTCTACTCATCTAGCTTAACGAGAACGGTCAATTTCTTACAGAAAAAGGAGCACTCGCGTGCTCCTTTCAGCAATAAGCAAAAGCTTATTTCTTAACGATGCGCTCGGGAATGCGAGCCTTCTTACCGGTGAGGTTACGAAGGTAATAAAGCTTAGCGCGACGTACTTTACCGTACTTGTTAACGGTGATGGACTCGATAAACGGAGAATCCATTGGGAAAATACGCTCAACACCTACGTTACCCGACATCTTGCGAACCGTAAAGCGCTTCTTATCTTCTGAGCCGCTGATCTTGATTACATCACCACGGAACTCCTGAATACGCTCTTTGTTACCCTCTTTAATGCGGTACGCTACGGTTACAGTGTCACCTGACTTGAATGCCGGGAACTCTTTCTTCTCGCCGGCGAATGCCTGTTCGGCAATCTTAATTAAATCCATTTTTATATAAAACGTTTTATACGTCCCATCGCGGGACATTGTTAAGGCAATACGCGTCACCTCAAGCGCTAAGTCCTTCACCACAAGCAATCAAATTGCCCCAAAGAACCGCTCGGCGAGAGGCGTAGGCCGATATTCGATGCAAAATTACTGCTTTTTTTTTACATACGCAAGAAAAATGCATGTTTTTTTCTCCCAAACATAAAAAAAGAGCAGAAAACGCTTTATTTCTGCCCTTTTTTGTATAGTTATGCTCCTAAGAGCATGTTATATATTAACGAATTACCTGACCGAGCGCATTGTAGCGAACGCCATTCTTCTCAATTACGAGCTGGCCGTTCATCATGCTCTTCTTTACGCCCTCAGCAACTTCGGTGTTCTCAACTGCAGACTCCTCCTTGGGAGCGGGGAAGGCTACATAATTGCGAGCAGGCTGCCAATCTCCAAAGAAATGGATATACGACTTTTGCTCTGCAGTTTCGTAACCGATGATTGTCTCTTTCTTATTCTCCTCTTTGCCAAAGAAAGCAACCTCATTGGATGCCGGCGAAATCACGTTGCCTTCGGTATCCATGGTGTTGTACTCAGAGAAGTCATAAGGAACACAATTATTCATACCAGCAATAGTCCAACGTTGAATCTTTTCGCTGGTAAGACCAAACTGACCGGCACTCATGTCAAGCGTTGTGAGCAGGTAAGTGACCTGAGGTTGGTCATTCCAAGAACGGCTGAGCGAGATGGTGGGGCACTCCGATTGGATGGTGCAGCGGTCAAATACATAACCCTTGTCGCCTACTGCCGTCTGGCTGTTGTTTGCGGTCAAGCAGTCTTCTCCACTGCCGTCTTTCGAGCGACGCTCGCAATAAAGCAACGTGTTGTAGAAATAAACCGAACCAGAACCACAGATGAAGTCCACCGTTCCGTGGATTTCGCAATCCTCAAACCAGCACTTCTGACCAGGTTTATTGCTGTAATAGGTGTCTTGATAAGAGAGCAGACGAACATTGTAGCAAGCAGTGTAAGTACCCTTGTCCTGCAAGCAAACAGCACGACCGTTGTCTGCCTTATAGTAATCAAGCGCATTCTGGAGAGTGAGGTTCTCATATACATTGTAATTACCCGTATTGAGGATGGTAGCCGTTGTAGAAATACCCTCGATCTTAGCATCCGGAGCATTCTTGATGATTGTACCAGTCATCGACTCACCGCGAATCACTACGCTATCAGCACTGATAGTAGTGAGCACGGTCTCGCCAAGATCGTAAATACCATCATGAAGCTGAATCGTATCACCCTTCTGGAGCTGAGCAGCAGCAAGCATGAAGGCAGCAGCATCACCTGCAGGAATGTCATAAACATGACCTACCTTAGTAAGCGGATTAGCTACGTTATATACCTCTACAAAGTGGATATATGAAGTGGTGGTGAAATTGAATACAAGCGTATCCTCCTGCGTGGTCTCATAATAGAACGAGCAGAGCGCACCATCGGTAGTAGCGTTCTCCTCACCATTGTGGATTACCTGCATTACAGCTACAGAATCACCTGCAGCATTGCGAATCACCTGATTAGAGGTGTTGGTATACGTGCAAAGACCTACAGATACATATGCCTTCGGAGACACTACAAGGCGCATCTCTTCGCCATTATTAAATACGAAACCATGCTGGCCGTCATGCCAAACGCCCGTAGCAGAAATAAGTTCGTGATCCTCCACATAGAACGTGTTCTTGGTCATGTCATACTTATAGTGCGAACCGGTGGTTGCATACTCAATAGGAGTAACGAGCGCATTGAGAACGAGATCCGACTCAACAACATCACCTGCATTTACTTTCTTACCCAAGCTGGTTACCCAACCGCGGAATGCCATGCCGTCAGCAACCGAATCGATAGTATACTTAGGCTCAAAAGCAGAACCTGGCTCTACCGTTTCTTCTCCCAACTTCACACCATTCTGGTCATAATACTTGATTTTTACGTCAGGAATAAACTCGCAAGCTTCAACCTTGAGATAGGGGCAATATTGGCCGCAATAAACAATCAGCGTATCAGCCTCTTCGTGATTATACACCCAAGAAGCGGTACCTCCATTGTGATAGCAACCTGCCGATGTAATATCGATATATCCATATACGTCAGATTCGTTTACAAGGCCGTCTTGATTGATATCCTGCGTGCTGCAAACATAGGCACTATTGGTAGCTGCATACTGACATCCGCCCAAAGTGATGCGAACCGGACCATCTACTGCAAAACGGAAAGCAGCCCACATCCATCCATGAGAGGGACCATTATAGCTTGCAGCATGTTGTGCATAACTAACTTGCGTTACACCTTCAGGCAACGTAAGCGAATCTGCAGTCATGTCAATTTCAAAGTCGGTAAACGTACGAGCAACCGTTTCCTTAAACTCCACCTTGCTCAATACACCTTCAGAAGGCGTATTGCGGCAGATATAAACGCCGGTCACTGTTGAATCAAGTTCGATAACTACCTCAGTAGGACCTTGTGCTGCATCAGAAGTAGCAATAAGATCACCCTTAGTGGGCGTACCCGAAACGAGCGAACCTCTGTAAACGTCCACTTTATAGTCCATCGTGTTCTTACGATTGGAGATAATCAATTTGAGTTTACCAGCTACAGGAGCTTTCTCAAAATAAGCATAACCTGAACTGTTCATCTTGATACCCTTAAGACCAAGGTTCGTACCAGCTGCATCCGATACCGGATTGCCATAATAGAGACCATTGTCAGGGTTTGCGGTAGGAGCTGCTACCGTATAATCCCATAGCAAATCGTTCGGTCCTGCCATTACAAGAGCAGAAACCATCAACAGAAGAAATAAGGAAAGTTTTCTCATGTTTGCGTTGTTTAAAGTAAGTAATATTGATAATAGATAAATAAACTATCTAACAATTGATAACAACGAATTTACCGTACTTGATTACAGTCATGTCTGCTGAAAACTATCTGTCAGCTACAAATGGCGCTTTATGCCCTTTCGTCAGTCCGAGGCTCCAACGTTCTTCAGCCAATACGCCTTCATCGGCTTTCGTATTGGTAAACACCGTTTCGCCCCACCATCGCCAAGGCCTACCAAGATAGATGGGGTGATTGCTCGGAGAGCATAACTCATCAGTAGTTGCAAATCGCACTAAGCAATTTTCAAACAGCATCCCCTGCTCTACTATCTCGTCTTTCGGAATAGAATCACGCCATTCCGGGTGAGCTGCTATACTGTCAAGATTGGCACCTCGACCAGCAGAAATATAGCAAACGTCGTTCTTTTCAGTATTAACCATTCCTACCAATTCTGCACCTCTAACGGTAAGCGACAAACCGCCGAAGATATAATCAACTGCACCACAAAGTGCACCTCCTTCTACCAAGACCGATGCCCCATGATCACCATAAAAAGCATCTTGACGTCCGATAACGCGGCAGTTCTTCAATACGCACCCCGTTGCTTCACTCGTAAAAGAAATAGCGGAAGCGCGTTCTCTATACAATCGATTCTGAACGTCCGTATTATATGCTACTTTCGGACGATTGGGCATCAGCCGTTTCGGTCGTTCGCGCTCGCTCCAATATGCACTCATATCCTGCCCACAAAGCTCTTCGGCACGAGTAATATCCACCAAGCTGTCTAGCAGTTCGGCTGGCGAAACATACATATTAAAGGAATTTTCAAAAATTATATTCTCTGCGCAAAAACCAGGTGCAGATACCAATACCGATGCATTCCAACGACGCTCTCTCTTACCGCCATAGTTGAATCGACTCCCCATGGATTTGTACTGATACCCATGCCCGCAATACCAACTGATACGAACAGCGCCTTCTGCTATATCAACGCCTCCGTTCCGCATTTCAATACTCGGCTCCGCTGCGGCATTGCGCAACGTCACGTTCGGCACATCAATCGTAAGTTCTTCATAATACGTACCAGGCTCGATCATGATGATGCTCGATTCGCCTGATTCAGCATATACTTTACGCGCCAATTCAAGTGCATCGGCAATCTTCTCGCCCGCACTTACATGCACCACATGCTCAGCTTGTGAAATGATGCTGAGACTCAAGAAAATCGTAATAAGAATTGCATACCGTTTCATGGACAGACAATACCGTGTTTTTCTCAGTGCAAACTGCACATCTGTTTTTCCGACTGCAAAATTACTAAAAAAATACGCAAATAACGTGGAAAAACTGACGCATTATGTAGAAAAATACTCATTTTATGTCCTACTTCGGGTATTCCTTGTTGCATATTACATTGTAGGTACTTGCTCGAGCAATCGCCTATGAAAAACGCCACCGGAATAGGCATGAACCATCTTATTAGGAATATTCTCTATCGGAGTCAAATCATCATCAATCATCACATTCGGCAAGTGACCCCATACCGTCTTAACAGCTTGCATACACTCCACTACCACGCACTCATCATAATGCGCATGATAAAAATATATCGGTTTGGAAGGCATCCAACCATCTATCAATCGGTCAGCTTTCGAGCAACGCATGACCATATCATACAACTTTCCATCTGGCAAATAGGCATCGGGTACAAATAAGTTAGATGTTCGTGTCCCAAGCGATTCCATCACGTATTTCACCAAATCCTTATTACCAAGTTCTTTCTTTTCAATCAAAGATGCTATCTGCAGTTCCTTTGCTGCATCCGTAAGGAAATCTTCAATAGTAATTCCAGGCTCAAAATAATCAGAATGATAATGCAAATGACTCATGGCATTCATCACCATATAGGCGCCATACAAATATTTCTCTCGGGATAATACTATTTGCGTCTGTATATCCGGTGTATATGGGCCATCTGCACAAAAAGAGCGCTCCAAAGGGAAGAAATCTTTCTCTTCTTCGGTGGCTTCCGTTTCCATATAACGATGAACTGACAAGGCATCAAAACCGCCTTGCGAATGGCCAGAGTTATATACTGATAATGGCTGATTTACATATCCTAAATCCCTCAATATATGCTGAACAGATATTACAGCATCCACGCTATTACGAGCTGCAAGACCAGCATGACAATAGCATAACGGCTTATGGATGCTTGCACCAAAACTCATTAAGTCAGGCGATACAAGCACCTGATTATTCAATACATGAACTTCGCCAATATTCCAATTATGCGTTGGTACATTCTTATCAGCCGACTGTGTAGCGCGATTCTCAAGCCATAATCGTTCGGCAGTAAAAGCGCCACCTTGTTTGGGAATAAGCATCAAAGAAGAAAGCATAATCGGTTCGCCATGCTCATCCATAGAACGATAATGATAAACATATTCCGAAATAGTAGTATCCTGCGGCAACACTGCTACCGTATTATCTAAAGTAGGTTGCAAACGAGGATGCTTCGCATTCATAATATCACGAAACTCTTGCAACGTATATTCGCGCGTATTGATAATTGAATATTCCATAACGACTTTGAGCAACAAAATGTATGCCAATTATTAGAATATATGAGCATAAAAAAGACATATCCTTACTCTAAAATGTGTAACGTTTGTAACGTTTGTAACGCTTCGCGTTGCTCGCTGCTTCGAGTTACTCGCTGCTTCGCGTTGCTCGCTTGCGTTACTGCACTGTTTGTAAACGCTTTGTGGGAGAGTAATGACAGCTTCAAAGAAAAGAGAGGTTCAGAATCTGAACCTCTCAAAAATGGCGGTGAGTTCTCCCGCTCGCTTATATCCAGCCATAGGAGTTATGGCTGGCGCTCGCTATCGAAGCCATATACGGATGGCTTCTTCATCTACTATCCCACTTTTGTGGGAGAGTAATGATAGCCGCCAAAAAAGAGAGGTTCAGAATCTGAACCTCTCAAAATTGGCGGCTACCTACTCTCCCACAAATGCAGTACCATCGGCGATGTTGAGCTTAACGACCCTGTTCGGAATGGGAAGGGGTGGGACCTCAACGCTATAACCACCTTAATATGTTTTAAGTTGAGAGTGAATGTTACTTCTCT
>JALFZG010000085.1 GCA_022784645.1 Bacteroidales bacterium | reverse complement strand
CTGCCTGCTCTATCATGCGGCTATACCAATGAATGCTGACGGCACATTTACCGAGGTAGATGTTTGCGGACAGAAAGTGAGCGGCAAAGCGCTTTTGGAGCGAGTTGAGCGCATTATCCGCGATGCATATTATGGCGATACTACCCCAGAAACGCCCAAGCAGAAACACGAATTTTCGCCTGCCTTGGATTATATGTGGTACCTCTGGTGCGGACCACTTTCGCCACTGTTCAACAAAGATAAAATGACCACCTTCGAGCGCTACTTCACGCCATTTGAAGGGCTTGAAAAAGAGCAGAAGGGCGCATATTACACTCTCGCCAACAATCGCGAAACTTGCGAATTTATCCTGCAAGAGTTTGGGCTCAATCCGGAAGTTTCCAAAATCATCAACGGCCATATTCCTGTCCACACGCTCAGGGGTGAGTCGCCGATGCGAGCAGATGGATTGCGTCTTGTGATTGATGGTGGTTTTTCGAAGCCATATCAAGCTAAAACGGGCATTGCCGGCTATACGCTCATCTACAACAGCCATCGTATGGAGCTTGTCGCTCATAGCCCCTTCCAAGGAAGAGAAGAATCGGCTCGCACAGGTGCTGACATTCAGAACACTACCTTGCTGCTTGACTTCAGCGATCGTCGTCTTCACGTGAAAGATACCAACCGTGGCAAAGCCCTTGCAGCACAAGTAGAGGACTTGCAAAAGCTACTGTATGCGTATCAGCATGGTATTCTAAAAGAGAACATATAAGTGATTTCACCTATTTCTATCGCATTACCATCGCATTACCATCGCATTACTATCGCATTACCATCGCATTATCATCGCACGTAGTTTACACGTAAAAATACGTACATTATACGTGTTCAGTACGTAGGCTGTACGTGTAAACATCGAATAATCAGCGTAACACGTAACAACGTTACGTTACGAAAAAGGCTGCCCTCATCAGGCAGCCTTCTATTTGCTGCTCTGCCGAACAGCCTCAACTATTTTGAATTATGGTTATTCAAAAATAATCATGGTTTCAAGCCATCATGGTTATTAAAAAATGCATCATGGCTTCAAACCATTTCGGTTATTCAAACGCTCCCATCTGAAGCATCGAAACTTCCTGCTGAGTAAGGAAACGATACTTTCCGCGAGGTACATTCTTCTTGGTAAGGCCGGCAAAGCTTACGCGATCGAGCTGCACAACCTTATAGCCCACCTTCTCGAACATACGTCGAACAACACGATTCTGACCGGAGTGAATCTGCAACCCAACATGCTTGCGGTCGCCTTCTTTCGGGAATTCAAGCGCATCCGGAATGATTACTTCGTCATCCAAAACAACGCCTGCCATAAGCTCGTTATATGCTTCCTCAGAGAGATTCTTATCAAGGGTAGCAGCATAAATCTTCTTCTTTCCAAACTTCGGATGGGTGAGCTTAGCAGCCAAATCACCATCGTTGGTAAGAAGCAATACGCCAGTCGTATTGCGGTCAAGACGACCCACCGGATAAATACGCTCAGAGCAAGCGTTCTTTACGAGATCAATCACAGTATGACGCTCTTGCGGATCATCCGTGGTAGTAACTGTATTTTTGGGTTTATTCAAAAGAATATACACTTTCTTCTCGCGACGAACAGGCTGATCATGGAATTTCACCTGATCGGTAGGAAGCACCTTTGCACCAAGCTCGCTTACGACCATACCGTTAACGGTAATCACACCAGCGAGGATAAAATCATCAGCCTCACGACGCGAGCAGATGCCTGCATTCGCAAGGAATTTATTCAAGCGGATAGGCTTGGTAGGATCTTCGTATTTATCCTGGTATTCAACGCGCTTCTTCTTAGAATAAAGAGCGGGATTACCTTGCGGACGACGAGACTGCTGCTGTTGGAAACGCGGACGCCCCTGCTGCTGATAGCCGCCTTCGCCTTGCTGCTGAAAACGCGGACGAGGCTGATAACCACCTTCACCCTGCTGCTGAAAACGTGGACGAGGCTGATAGCCACCTTCATTCTGTTGAAAACGCGGACGCTGCTGATAGCCGCCTTCGCCTTGCTGCTGAAAACGTGGACGAGGCTGATAGCCGCTTTCGCCTTGCTGCTGAAAACGTGGACGAAGCTGATAGCCGCCTTCGCCTTGCTGCTGAAAACGTGGACGAGGTTGATAACCGCCTTCGCCTTGCTGCTGGAAACGCGGACGCGGTTGGCGAGGGCCGGCATTATTGATACGCGGACGGCGACCACCTTCTTGCGAATAACGCGGTTCACCATTCTCATGATTGTCTGTTGTAAATCTTTGACGGGGCTGGTAGCCTTCGCGGCCACCACGATAACCACCTTGGCGAGGCGTCTGGCCTTCACCGTTTTGATTGTTGTTGTAATCCATCTTTTTTGTTTGTTCGGTATAGGATTCTTCTCAGAACCCAAGTGTTAGTTTGGGTATTCTTAAGAGCAACGTTTCTCACGAAACGCTATGAGCAACTGTGAACAACGCAAGCTCCAAGAGGAATATGCATTCCCACTCAGAGCTTTTGCGTCGATACAGCATTCATGCTATGTTAAGCTTCAACAGCCTGTTCGATAGCAAGTTTACCGCGATAGTAACCACAAGCACCACAAACGGTGTGGTAGATGTAGGTAGCGCCGCAATTCGGGCAAATAGCCAACGTCGGCATCTTTGCTACGTCATGCGTACGACGCTTCGCAGTACGAGTGTGCGATTGTCTTCTTTTAGGATGTGCCATAATTGTATCTAATTAATTTTTTGTTATGTATTTCTTATTCTTGCTCGGTTTCTTCATCGATTGTCTTACATAGATGAGCTTGGAGAAGTTCCTCCATCTGAGGATTACACTCACCCGGTTGGTGACGGCAGACAATCGGCAGATTGACCGAAATTTCTTCGTATAAAAGCCAGCCAAGATCCAGAATCGGATGCGTCATATCGATATAGATGCAATCATCATCTTCATCATCGTGTGCAGCAAGCTTAATGAGCAAATCATCTTCCGCTTCAATCGGCTCGCTTACAGGATCCAAGCATCGGTCGCAAGTTACGCTCACCTCACCTTGAAGCTCCAGGTGCAACTGAAACGTATCTTCATGCGCCAACACGCAGACAGCGGCTTTCACATCACCTCCCAATATCACGTCTTGTTCCAACGCTTCGAAAAACGCATTATCAAGCGTATATTCAAACTCATTACGGCCCGCTGAAAGCGCACCTAAATCCATATTTAAAGGTTGATTTGTAGCCATTCGTCTGCAAAAAGCCTGCAAAATTACATCTTTTTTTTGATTTGACCAAAAAAAAGTCAAAAAAAATGCAGTTTATTGTCAAAATTAGTAATAATTAGCGCATTTTTAGCAGGATTCAAACTGCTGAAGGAAGCGGATATCGTTTTCTGAGAACAGACGAAGATCCTTCACGCGATACTTCAAATTCGTAATGCGCTCTACGCCCATGCCGAATGCGAAACCGGTATATTCCTTTGAGTCTATACCGCAGGATTCGAGCACGTTTGGATCCACCATTCCGCAACCCAAAATCTCTACCCATCCGGTGCCTTTGCAGAACGAGCAACCTGTTCCTCCACAGATATTACAACTGATATCCATCTCAGCCGAAGGCTCGGTGAATGGGAAATAACTCGGACGCAGGCGGATTTTGGTATCCGATCCAAACATTTCGCGAGCGAAATAGAGCAACACCTGACGCAAGTCAGCAAAGCTCACATCTTTATCGATATACAATCCTTCCACCTGATGGAAGAAGCAATGTGCACGCGCAGAGATAGCCTCATTTCTA
>JALFZG010000060.1 GCA_022784645.1 Bacteroidales bacterium | reverse complement strand
CATTAGCATTAGCGTTCCTCTTCTCCTCCAAACTTTCCGTTTGTCGTCGAGGACACCTCCCCGCCCTTACGGGCTACCCCTCCTGCACAGAGGGGTGCGATGCCGCTAAAATCGGCCCTTCGGGGCCGTGTCGCATAAACCTACGCTACGCTGCTTCGCTGCTTCGCTCGTTTCTGCGAGGCTGCGCATAGGCAAGGTGGAGGGAGGAGTGAGTGGCGGTTCCAAGCGCTAAAGAGCGTTAAAAAAAAGAACAAGATTCCCAAGATTAAACAACGAGCAAGCTCTATTTTTTCTTTAACGAGTAATTTTGGAAAATTTTGAGAATTTTGTTCTTTTTAAAATAACAAGATTATTCAAGATTCTCAAGATTTTTCAACGAGCAAGCTCTATTCTTTTTTATTCGATAACGAGAAATAATTTTGTTTAATTTTGCTTAATTTTGTTCTTTATTTAAAACCAACATGTTCATTTTGTTCTAACTTCAATCGCCTATGAAAGCTAACTACCGCTCTTGGGTGCAGCTGCTGATAGCAGTCATCGCCACCTTGTTTGGGCTGACGCTGGTAGGTCTCGCACTCTTTATGCCACCTCGTGGTGTCATCGACCCAACCGTTCTGACCGCCTATGGCGAGACTCTCACCTTCGTAGGAGCGCTCATAGGCATCGATTATAGATATAGGGAGAAGCCGCCCTCGGGGCAGTAGCCCGGCGGCTTGCCCTGCGGGCGTTCCATTTGCGCTAAAGCGCGTTCCAGGGGATAATAGGACGGAGATAATATCTCCTGCCAACAAACAACACAAGGACCGCAAGAGAGCCTTGCGGGCGTTCCAAGCGCTGCGCGCGTTCCTGATGGTTTCAGGAAAAAATAATTTTGGAAAATTTTGAGAAATTTTGTTCTTTTTAAAAAACAACCTGTCTATTTTGTTCTTTATATCATGGCAAAGAAAGAGAAGAAAGTGAACGCATGGCAAATCATAGTAGCCGTGTTTCAAGCCCTCGCAGCTCTCTTCGGCTCGCTCAAGAAGTCGCACGATATCGCTCATGAGGATGCAGCTAAGGAGCCATCTTCTGAAGATCCCGAAGCCAATGCTGAGAAGAAATAAGAAAATCCCATCGCGAAAGCGGTGGGATTTACTCGTCTAAATACGGCAGCAGCAACGCGTAGCGTACAAACAATACAGTAGATTTTTCACAAAAAGTTCACAAAGTTCACAAAGTTCACACATTTTAGAGTAAGGGTATGGCGCTGCACAGCCAAAGTCTGGCATCGCTATTTTTGACATGGAGCCCCTACTGCCAAAATCTGGCATTGGTGGTTGCATAGATTATTACTGCTTGTGGGTCATGATGTCGAGGATAAGATCATCGGTTTGCTGCATGCCTTGCGAACCAATGCGGGTGAGGTTGTGGATGGTGCGATCGATATCCTCTTCAACGATACCTTCATCGGCAGCTGCATACTTATGCTGCATGGCGAGCGAAGCAGAGAGAACAGCCGTAGCTACACCACTGGTGACCTTGAGCGAACAACCGGGTTTGGCGCCATCGCAGAGCATTCCGCTGATATTGGCAATCATGTTTTTAATGGCAAACGTCACCTCATTGTATCGTCCGCCCATCAGATAGGTGATGCCCACAGCCGAACCGGTAGAAGCCACCACGCAACCGCAAAGCGCTGACAAACGACCAAGCGACTGCTTGATATAGATCTCCGTGAGGTTGGAGAGCGTGAGCGCACGAAGCGTTTCTTCCTCCGAATTATGATTCTCGCGCGCATACATCAATACCGGCACACTACACGAAATCCCCTGATTTCCGCTGCCGGAATTGCTCATCACGGGCACCATCGCCCCCGCCATACGGGCATCGCACGCACCGCTGGTGTAGCTGAGAATCTTCGTGAAGATGGTGTCGCCATAAATCTGCTTCAACTGTCCGCTGTGGAGCAAACGTCCTAATCCGTGCCCGTAATCGTTTGCGAACGAACACTCAGCAGCAGCAACATTCATCTTCGCGCCATCGAACAAGAACATCACATCATCCAAAGGCACCGTTTCGGCATACTCGAAGACCTCTTTCAAACGCAGTTCTTCATTGGGAACGCCCTGCACACTCGTTTGCGCAGCACATGCTTTGGTAGGATGCTGGGGGTCGGTGAAATGCGTATGGTCGCCCATGATGCAGGCTTGTTGCTCTGCGCCCTTAGCCGACACGGTCACGCGAATAAAAAGCACATCGGGCACTTGCTGCGGCACCACAATCTCAATCGGCACGCGCTCCATATAAGCACGAGCATAAACAACCGATTCGGGCGTCACGTCCTTCAAAACCTCCAATCCATAAGCGCTCTTGCCAACCGTAGCGCCCAATGCAATGGAGATGGGAAGACCGGTCATACCCGTGTTGGGGATACCTACCGCCATCGCGTTTTTATAAATGTTTTTAGAAAGTTCCACCTTGATAGCTTCCGGTTCGGAGCCAAGGAGTTCGGTAGCGCGCGCCACACACAGGGCTACGGCTATCGGTTCTGTACAACCGATGGCAGGAATAACCTCCCTGCGGATCAATGAAAGGATTGCATCGTGTGTCATGACATTAAAAAATATGGGTGTAAAATGGAGGGATTTTTCCCTTATAGCATGTTATCTAATTTTCTGAAGAAACGGAGCATCGAACGGATATGTCCGCCATACGGTCCAAAATCATACTCCACGGAGGTGGCGCCATTATGAACAAACATCGCCTTCAGATGCTCGCTGCATGCGAAATCCACCAAATCGTCTTCGGTACTGTGCATCAAGTAAATGGGCGTATGGGGCGTCCATGAAGAGAAGATGGTATCGCCTCCGTAAATATGCACTAAGCTGGAGCGGAGATAGCCTTCGTAGAGTTTTTTCTGCTCCCCCCTTGACTTATCCATTCCGGCAGGAGACAAGTATTTGGTCAGTTTGCCCCGACCGAGGTAGATGGAAGTGGGCACAACGGAATGTTTCTTGGAGAGCACATAGTCTAATCGCTTGCACATCCAGGGCGTAAAGATGGAGTCCGGATGGATATGGAGGTTGTAAGCTGCATCCGTACCCATCACGAAAGCGGGTATCACGAACGCCATACCTATATGATTGCGCTCCACGCAGAGGTCGTAGGTAGCCGCCACATCATACGGGCCGGAGGAGGCGAAACATTTCTTTACCGGACACAAGCCTGATTGCTCAAGCTGCTGCAGAGCAGCAATCGCTACAGCCGCCCCCTGCGAGAACCCCACGATATAGATACTATCAGCCTGCGGATAGCGGTTCAGCTCGAGCAGAAAAGGCATGGCGGCTCGAAGCATATCGATGCTGTTCTGAGCCGCCAATTGTGCTTGCAGATAAGGATGAACGCGCGAAGCTGTAACGCCATATCCGATATAATCCGGCATCAAAAGTATATAGTTCTTCTGCGCAAGAAACGACTCCGGCGGCCAACACTCCGAAGGAGCCTCGGAGTTGGCGGTAATGGTAAAATGCGGACAAAGGATGATGCGCTCGGCCTTCCCCTCTTTGGGTATAAAAATCTTTCCAGAGAGGGTGATTGAGTCTCCAAACTGATCGATGGATCGATAGGTGCAAGCAGCAGCCTGCGCATGTCCTTTGCGCTCCCAAAGCTTATCCGTAAGCGAAACTGATAACGCTTTCGTAAGGTCCAAATAATCACGAGCCATTGAGACCAATGGTAGGTATAACAAGCATATTATGAGGACGTTACGCAGCATTTCAGAATCTCCTATTCGTGTTTGCAGACTATTCTTCCAACCCCTTGCTATTATTCATCAGGAGCTCTACCAACTGCTTGTCTTTATAGTCGTGCGCTTTCTGATCCCAGAAGCCGAAATCGGCATCATAGCACCAAGTTGTCCAAGCGATATCGTATTCGTCAAACACCTCCAGCATGTCTTTTGTCCACGCGTAAGCGAGTTCACGATCTACCGGTTCATATACGCCCCATTCGCCGCAGAAGAGCTGCACGCCATAGCGCTCTGCTACTGCAATAGCATCCGCCATCTGTTCGCGAATCTTATCCTTCCCCCAAATGACTCCACGGAACTCCTCAAGTGCGGGCTTCACCGAGTCAGGAGCAGCGGCATAGTCTTCTTCGGAAATCATTACGCCCGGATAGGTGATCGGGCCCTTGTAACGACCAACGGGCGTCCATGGTGCGCCATAATGGGTGAGCAATTGCGGGTTGTAGTAATGGAAAGAGAGGATGATATTCGGGTCGTTCTCTGGCAGACGGAGGTACTTCATCGTCCAATGCCCCTGCCACATGTTCGAACCAATCACGAGCACACGCTCCGGTTCGAGTTCGCGCATCGACTTATGCAGCATCTTTACAATCTCATTCCATTGCTCATGTTCGGGCGCAACCGGCTCGTTCATCATCTCATAAGCCACCCAGCTGGTGCTGCGATTTTTCATGAAATCCGAGAGCTGACGCCACATTTCCACCAACCACTGCTGCGATTCGGTATTCGTAAAGAGATCGTTGGCTTCATCCCCACCCTCGTTGACCGCATTAAAATAATGCGCGCGAATAATATGGAGATCCACAATGACGCGAAGCTCATACTTGCGTGCCCAATCAAGGGCATTATCCAGGAGCTCCCATGCCTGCGGAAGCTGATTGTGGTCCTCATCCCAGAACTGCACTTCGTCGATGGGGAGACGCACATGGTCGAATCCCAACTCATGCAAGCGCTGGAAATCGTCTTCCTGGATGTGGTACTTACGGTCATTTCCTCGCACGTCTGTCTGAGACAACCAATGGCTGAGATTGGTACCGCGCTTGATGCGGAAACCTTCTTCTTTCGGAGTGCAAGCAGCCAGAAACATCATGACCGCCAACATTGCGCAAAAACGGATTTTCTTCATACGGATATCTTGTGTTTTAGTGTGAACATTAGATTGGTTTGCAAAATTACTAAAAAATCTCGATATAAGAAAATTATTTGGGTAAAAAAATCATACGAAGCCCTTAATCGCCTCATTTTGGGGGCATTCTTGGTAAATAAACCAATGCTGCTATGGAAGACGGAACAAAAAAATAAGGAGACTGCTCATCCCGAGTAGTCTCCCCCCATAAATCAATTTATACCATGTTCATGTTTACGGCTGCAAAGGTAGTAAAAATCTGCTAAATCACCAAACAATTTTGCATTTTTCACTTTTCTGTATAAAAGTTTTTACGTTATTAGGAATTTTTGCTGTTTTATACATTCCAAATTCGCAAATTCCGTACGAGAGTCGCAAACTCAGTGTCAGAAAAAACAGCGAAAGTCGCAAACTTAGCGTCAGAAAAACAGCGAAAGTCGCAAACTTAGCGTCAGAAAAAACAGCAAGAGTCGCAACCTAAGTGCAAAAAAAACAGCGAGAGTCGCAACCTCACGGTGACGACTCTCTAAATGAAGAAGATAAAGTAATAGGATGGGCTTATAAAACACCAAAAAAAATCAAAAATAATCAGTCTGCCCACCCTATTATAGTTTATTTGTCGTTGCGTCGCTCTATCTGACGTTCGAGTGCTGCAAGGCATTCGAGCAGACCCTCCTCAAAGGTATCAGCCGTCTTCTCTGCATAGAGGTCGCCAATCCTTACGGAAGTGGTCTTGTTGTGAGCCGTTGCCGGTTTGTCCACTGTCATCTTAATGATGAGTTCATCATTCTCGTTCAGATGTTTGCCGAAGCGTTCGGTTTTTTTCTGAATGTACTGTTCGAGTTTTTGAGCCATCTCGAAATTTACGGCCTGAACATTTAATTTCATACGAAACAGGTTTTAGTGGTTTTACTCCGCAAAGTTACAAAAAAAAGTTGGTATAGCCAAATTTTTTGTTCAAAAAAGTGCGGAATATGTTTAACAACATATTTTTGAGGCTATTTTGGGCCCTTATTGAGCGCCTCCACCACCTCTTGGGGATCATCTGTGATCGTGAGCAGCAGATTTTTGTATCGTCCGCTTTCCATCATATCTTTCAGGAACGAATACACGGGCAGGTCTTTTGTCCAAAACTCCACACCCAAAAAGATCATGGGTGAGGAGATGCCATAGGTGAGGTAATGGTTTTGTACGGCATCTTGGAAGACCTCCTGCACTGTTCCAGCCGAACCGGGTGTGAAGATGATGCCACCGAAGGGAATCGTGAGTACCTTGTCTTCACGGATGGAGTTGTCAAAATACTTAGCAATGTGGGTAGCAAAAGGCGAAGCGGGTTCGTGTCCGTAGAACCAAGTGGGGATGCCTAAGCTTCGGAATCCCTGTTCTTGCGGGAATCTTCTCATCACCTCAAAGCTTGTGCTAAGCCACTCATCGCTCTGAAAATCAGGGGCTTGCTGAAGAATACGCATAGCTTCATCCACCTCTGCAGTCGTTCGTCCTGCCATCCAAGCACCTACATGCGTAGCCTGCATAGCTCCGGGTCCGCCACCCGTGACCATCAGTCGTCCTTGCTCGGTAAGCTGCTTGGAGAGATCGACAATCTGCCGATACACAGGCTCTGTACGTTTCAGATTATGCCCACCCATTACGCCTACCACCTGCTGCGGTTCATACGCCTTCAGATACGTATCCAGAGCCTTGGTCATGCAGTAGTCATGCAAGCTGCGAGCCAACACCTCTTTGGCATCCTGAGGCAGTTTACCTTGGCGGATATAATGATTGTACGTACGTTTGTCATACGTATGTTCCCAATCCGGATTTAGCGAATTATTCCGGTCGAAACCATAGAGCGAACCTGCATCATACAAGTCCGAGGGAGTGACTTCAAACGGCACATCCTGCAAGTAACGATGAAGATGAATAATATCGTGAAAATCTGGTAAGGTAATCATTTCTTGATGGTTTTTGATGTTAACGCTACAAAAATATGCTTATATCTTATTTATTACAAAAACTATACCATTATGGCGTGATTTTTGTAGAGAAAAAACAAAAAAATCAGTATATATTCATCCATTCAAGATTATGTCTCTCACTACATTAAATATAAACGCGTGCGCGCATAACGTGTGCGTGTGCGCGAGACAAACGGTATTGCGAGCCGATGGTAGCGGTCTGCTGCAGAGCGACATGCAAGCCCTCCAAGCTGCTTATCCGGATGCGGAAATGCTGTCAGAAGCCGAGCATCAGCTCTGCATGATGGAGATACCCGATACGAATCATCTGCCCGCAGGTTATCAGATTATGGAGCTGAGGCAGTTTTTTGCACTCCATACAGAAGAGGAGAATTTTCATTATGCACGTGCACGAGGTTTGCTCAGTTGGCGAAGCAGCATGAGTTTTTGCCCGCGTTGTGGTGCCGCTTTGACCGACTCCCCCACCCTCACCGCAAGGGAATGTCCGGAGTGTAAGAGCCTGCATTTCCCTAAGATAGAGCCGTGCGTCATCGTGGTCATACGCAGAGGCAATCAGATCCTGCTGGCGCGCCACGTGGAGCGCAATCAGGATATCTATGCGTGCATTGCCGGCTTTGTAGAGGACGGCGAATCGCTTGAGCAGGCGCTCAGACGGGAGATTCGCGAAGAAACGGGCTTGGAAGTGAAGAATATCCGCTACTTCGGCAGCCAGAGTTGGCCGTTTCCCTACCAACTCATGATTGGCTTTACGGCAGAATATGCGAGCGGAGAAATCCATGTTCAGAAAGAAGAACTGCAAGAAGCGCGCTGGTTTGATATCCACGACCTCCCCCCGCATCCGCGCCCGGGAAGTATCTCCCATCTGCTGATTCACTCCATCAAAGAACAGTAAGGCGACAGCTTAGAAGGCATAACGGCACACAAGGCAGCAGCAGCTTAGAAGGCATAACGGTACACAAGGCTGCGGCAGCTGAGGCATAGGAAACTTCGCAGGAACGATTTTTCTAAAACATGAAAAAAAACGGAAAAAATCTGAAAAAAAATGTAGTTTTTCGTTGCCCATTGCGTCTAATAATCAAACAATAAACACAAATGAGCCCTAAAGAACAACAATTCACCCGATTAGTGCAGGAGCAGAAAGCCACTATTTACTCGGTTTGCCTGATGTTTGCCGATGAACGAACGGAGGTAGATGACTTGGTGCAAGATGCGCTTATCCACCTGTGGGAGGGATTCGACAGCTTTGAAGGCCGGAGCGACATCAAGTCGTGGGTCTATCGCGTTACCCTCAACACCTGCATTTCCTTTGATAGAAAACGGAAGCACACCGACCTCGTGAGTCTGGAACTGGCCGATCCGTCCATGCTTTCAGGAGCTGATAAAGGCAGCAATGCCAAGCAATATCGGATGCTCCATGAGCGCATTCAAAAACTCGGGCCTTTCGATCGTGCCATCGTGCTGCTTTGGCTCGAAGATATGAGCTATGAGGAGATTGGCGCCATTGTAGGCATTTCCGTCAAAAACGTGAGCGTGCGATTGATGCGTATCCGTGAACAACTTAAAAACATGAATAATCAAGAATAAATTCTCTCCAATATGAACGATAACAACAATCCCCTTTCGATTCAGGAATCTGACGAATTAGCAACTATGAAAATGCAGCTCAAGTCGCTTCAGGCAGAGCTCGACAAACAAACGACTCTTCGCGAAGATGTGTTTAGGCGACTTCTGAAAAAGCGCACTAACAGCTTCAAAAACAGGGAGTTGATTAGTATTTTCTTTGTGGCGCTTGTTGCCTTTGGTTTGCCGCCTTACCTCTATTTAGGCATGCACATGTCGCTCGCTTTCACCCTCTTTACCGGACTGTTCTTTACCATTGGTTTGATTTGGGAACTGGTGATTTGGAGGCGTTTTAAGATTGGCAACATGATGTCGCTCGATCTCATTACCACGGCTAAAAACATGCAACGCTACCGCAAACTCAATAAGGTCTGGCTCAATCAGATTGGTACGCCCTTTATCATCGTTTGGCTCACATGGTATATCTTAGAGCTTATTCAGACGCTCAACCTGCCCGATGACGGCCATTTGCGCATGATTATTATCCTAATTTTTATCGGTTGCAGCCTTGTGGGCGCGATCGTAGGCGGACTGATTGGGTATTTCAGTTTTTACAAGCCCCAGATGAAGCTCGCGCAGGAGATGATTGAGCAAATCAAGGACATTGAATCGTTTGACGAAGAAGCCGAATAAGCATTTTATCAAAAACATATGTTCCGATGCCCCCATAGTTCCCCCACCGCCCTCGCGATGGGGGTGACGTTTGTATAGGGGAATCCGTAAAGGGCGGATTATTGCTATTGGCAATATTGATAAGCCAAGCGCTCCGTGCCGTTCCAGCAATGGATGATACCGCAATACTGAAAACCGGCTCGCAAGACCGCCTGCTGCATCACCTTATTATCGGCATGCGTGTCGATACGGATGGAGTCAAAATGCTGCAGCGCAAACTTCAGGGCTATCTTAAAAATGCCCTTCACCTCTCCGCTACTGGCAATGCGATGGATAGTGGCATAGGGTTGATCAGAGAGCCATTCCCCGCCATAGATTTCGGCATACGTAGGGTCGTCTCCTGCTCTGAGCACAAACGTGCCCACTACCCTACCATCATACTCGCATACATAACTGTCAGCCGATTGAATATCGCGGAGGAGCAACTGTTCGCTCGGATAATCAGCAGCCCACTGATGCGGATTGCCCGTTGCCGCCATAAACGTGCGCGCTATGGCGAAAATCTCCTGCAAACGAGGGAGGTCAGCTGCAACCGTTTTTCGTATCGTGATGACGGGTTCAGTCATGGCGCTGTTGATAGTCGTTTTTACGTTTCGGATTCATCGGAAACCATCCTTTTTCAACCCGTTTTTTCTGCTCAAAAAGCTCTAAGATACTCCAAAAGCAGGAACAACCGATTACGCCCAATACCGGGCTCATTATGCTATTAAAAACGAGCAGACTGGCTGCAACAAATCCCACGCCCGCAAGGGCAAATACCCACCAGCAACGCGTGCCGAAATAATATTCTCCTTTGATCACAAGCGGGTGAAAACAGCCTATTACAAGAAAAGTGACAACGGCTATGATTAATCCAATATAGTTCATTTATGTTAATTATTGGGGTGCCTTATGGTTGCTTTTGCTTTCGTTGCAGCCACAAAATACCATATGATGAAAACCGAATGCAAAGGTACAATAAAAATTTGGGATGTGCAAATTTTCAGATACAAAAAGCTTCATTTTTCAAAACGCCAGCCATGATGGAAGGCCTTGAGAGGTGAAATTGAGATGAAAAATGCAAAAAACACGAAAAAAATTTGCATAATTCAGAAAAAAGCAGTACCTTTGCAGTCCGAAATGAGAAACGAAGCTTTTTCGTTGGTACGTTTGCTGCATTCGTATGAGGTTTGCAGCATTTGATTATCAATTGCGGCATTTGTTTATCAATTGCAGAAGAAAGCACGTTTTGATTTCGATTGGAAAGATGGCCGAGTGGTCGATGGCGCCGCACTCGAAATGCGGTAAACGGGTGACCGTTTCTAGGGTTCGAATCCCTATCTTTCCGCAAGCGCTGTAAATCAACGATTTACGGCGCTTTTTTATATGCAAACCATAAAAACGAAACAAAATCGAAACAAAAACAGTTTTCGAGGGTGTTTGGGTTTTCTTATTTTATTACCCATACTTGCTATTTTAGACTAATGGTTATCGAAAGAAAATCATTAGAAAAAAATGCAACAAGGTGTGAGGGAGGTTGGACATATACAATCAGGAGTGGGAACAGCCATCTCCGTCTGCTTCTATGGCCTAGTTGAGGAAACCTTGGCCAGGACGCCCGTGGCAGAGGATGGGATAACATAGCTCGCCTGCGAGCGGCGTAATCCCTATCTTTCCGCAAGGTAAACGAAGGTAGGAAGAGCGAGATATCCACCAGCGTACCGTCAAAATCAAAGAGTATTGCTTTAGTCATAATAGTTCATTCAGTCTATCTTCCTGTATTACCTTGGGCGCAGCCTTTCCGGCAAGCACAAGAATCTTCTTCCCATGGCGGTACACATGCAGCTGCCGCGAACGGACAACAGCAGTTAGTTCGGGGTCATTCTGCATTGCGAGCCATAAACGATGATATACACCGTCCTCGGTAAACAACTTCTTCTGCAGGTGACTGCACATATTGGTGGTATCGATTGTCATTCCATTCGTCCGTATTGCATTTCCTCACCTTGACTATCATACTGCTTTCGTTTACCGGTGGGAGGTTCGGTAAGACGAATACGACCGACGGCTGTTCGACCGAGACTTCGGGAAATGGCACTATCAAAAGCATCCATGTGATGCGGCAGAAAACGCTCGCTGATGGCACGCAGACCAAGGATCTTCTCCTCGTCCGTCTCCACTAATTCAGCAACACCGAAAGCGATGGCAGAATTAAACTCCAACGTAAAACTGCCATCTTTAGGGCCAACGGTGGGTTTGCATTTGCTCACAGCCGAGAGGCAAACACGCGGATTGCGTGCCAGGATTTCCAGTTTCTTTCCCTCCAGCGCACAGTGGAAGTAAAATACTTCTCCTACAGCAGCCAACGACAAGGGCACAGCATACGGTGTGCCGTCGATGGCGCACATGCTAACCGTAACATAAGGTGCTTTCTTCAGCACCTCCCAAGCCCAGTCTGCGGGCATTTCTCTACTTTCTTTACGCATACTATCGTCTCAGTTCTAAAGTTATATCCATATACGACCGCTGGCCGGTAATTCCTTCACCAACTCCCCATTCTGCATGGAAACACTTGTACGCATAAGCAGCTGCCCCGCCATAATGCTGCCCTTCTTTATTGCTACCAAAGACAAATACTCAATAGTTCGTTAAAAATTTGACTTAAATTAGTTAAAATATGATCGCTAAACGGCTGATTTTAGTCCGAATAGCATGAGTTCTTTGAAATAGTGTTCTTTTAGCCCTTGATTTTTGTGCGGGTTCGGTATTTCCCCGAAC
>JALFZG010000058.1 GCA_022784645.1 Bacteroidales bacterium | reverse complement strand
GCGGCAAGATATCTCGGAGTTTATTGATTTTTATAATGAGAAACGACCACACATGAGTATCGGTTACAAAACCCCAAGTAAGGCGCATCAGCAGACCGGCCCGCAGGAGAAAAAGTGGAAGGGATGGACGCCAAAGCCATCCTCAGAGGCTGCAGCTGCAGCCTCTGTGGACCCCTCCTCTACCAAGTCTGACAACTGTCAACAAAATTAGGAAAGTGTCAATGTTTTTAGGAAACTGTCTACTTTCTTAGGAAAAATAGTATTAACCTGTCTACTTTTTTTAGGAAAAGACACATTTTTGAGTATGGGTGTGTTGACGTTACAAACAGTGAGCGAAGCGAGCAGCACGAAGTGCGTTACACATTTTAGAGTAAGGATCAGTTTTCAAACCTCAACTCACCATCTTTCAAATCTACGATTACGGGTTTGCTGGGATCAACTTTACCGCCGATAATCTGCTTCGAGAGCTCGTTGAGCACCAATCGCTGGAGGGCACGCTTAACGGGTCGTGCACCAAACTGCGGGTCGTAGCCCTCATGACCGATATAGCGGATTGCATCGTTGGTGACGCGCAGGTCGATACCTTGCTCCATGAGCATCTTGTGCACAGCGCTCACTTGCAAGCCCACTACGTCTTGAATCTCCTTCTCCGTAAGCGGCTTAAACATGATTGTTTCGTCGATTCGGTTCAAGAACTCCGGCCGGATGGTTTGCTTGAGCAGTTCAAACACCTGTCGCTCCGTTTGTTCGGTAGAAATGCCCTTTTCTTCGTTTTCGCGAATGAGTTGGCTGCCGAGGTTAGAGGTGAGGATGATGATGGTGTTTTTGAAATTCACGGTTCGCCCTTTGTTATCGGTCAAACGGCCATCATCGAGCACTTGCAGCAGCACGTTGAACACATCCGGATGCGCTTTCTCAATCTCATCAAACAATACGACTGAATAGGGTTTGCGGCGGATAGCTTCGGTGAGTTGACCGCCCTCATCGTAACCTACATATCCCGGAGGGGCACCAATGAGTCGTGTAGCGGAGAACTTCTCTTGATACTCTGACATATCTATTCGAGTCATCATGTTTTCGTCGTCGAAGAGATAGTCTGCCAGCGCTTTGGCGAGCTCCGTTTTACCCACACCGGTGGTGCCGAGGAAAATGAAACTGCCGATGGGTCGCTTGGGGTCTTGCAATCCGGCACGGCTACGGCGGATAGCGTCGCTTACGGCTACGATAGCATCGTCTTGACCAATCACGCGCTTATGCAGTTCCTCCTCCAAGTGCAGAAGCTTGTCGCGTTCGCTCTGCTGCATACGGCTCACGGGGATACCCGTCCAGCGGCTTACCACCTCAGCAATATCATCGGGGTTGACCGTGTCGTTAATCATCTGCCCGCCATTGTTTCGGAGAGCTTCTTCAGCTTCGTGAATCTTCTGTTCTGCTTGCTGAATCTTGCCATAACGAAGCTCAGCCACGCGCTCATAATTGCCCTCACGTTCAGCCACTTCCGCATCGTGCTTCATTTCCTCGATGTGCTGCTTCTCCGTTTGGATGGTGTCGTATTGCGCTTTTTCCTGACGCCACTGCTCACGCATCTTTCCAGCTTTCTGCTTCAGTTCGTCGAGCTGCTTGGAGAGCTGCTCCAGCTTGGGCTTATCGTCTTCTCTGCGGATAGCCTCGCGCTCAATCTCCAGCTGCTTGATCTGCCGCTCGAGCGTATCGAGTTCTTCCGGCACGGAGTCCATCTCCAGCCTGAGTTTAGCGGCGGCTTCATCCACCAAGTCGATGGCTTTGTCGGGGAGAAAACGGTCGGAAATGTATCGGTTGGAAAGCTCTACGGCGGCAATCAAAGCGCTATCCTTGATGCGCACATGATGGTGGTTTTCGTAACGCTCTTTCAAGCCACGGAGGATACTGATGGTGGCCGCCTCGTCAGGCTCTTCTACCATCACGATTTGGAATCGGCGCTCCAGGGCTTTATCCTTCTCAAAATATTTCTGATACTCGGATAGGGTAGTGGCACCAATAGCTCGGAGTTCGCCTCGTGCCAATGCCGGTTTGAGGATATTGGCGGCGTCCATCGCACCACTCGACTGACCGGCTCCAACGAGCGTATGGATCTCATCGATGAAGAGGATGATTTCGCCAGCGGCATTCACCACTTCGTTGATCACGCCCTTGAGTCGTTCCTCAAACTCGCCTTGATACTTGGCGCCGGCAATCAGCGCACCCATATCGAGCGAATAAATGAGTTTCTGCTTCAGGTTTTCGGGCACATCGCCTCTTACGATACGGTGCGCCAGCCCCTCGGCGATGGCGGTCTTACCTACACCCGGTTCGCCTATCAGGATAGGGTTGTTTTTGGTTCTGCGGCTTAGGATTTGCAGCACTCTGCGAATCTCATCGTCGCGGCCGATAACGGGGTCAAGTTTGCCTTGACGTGCACGCTCATTCAGGTTGATGGCGTACTTTTCGAGATTTTCATTTTTCATATTCATAGTTGTTGGTGGAAAAATCCCACCGAGATTATTAATTACTATTTGCGTTGTTAACAGCTCCCTGCTTGAGGGAAGCTGAACGATACGTATCAATTTAAGTGCCAATGCGGAAAAGTCTGCCAAAATGTCATATTCGTGGCATTATTCACGTCAAAATTTGCATATTCCAGAAAAAAGCAGTACCTTTGTAATCCAAATCCAAAAATGTGTATGCGTAAGATTAAGTGTCTCCTTATTTTTATAGTATGTATATGCGTGCCTCAAGTGTATGCTTCCGATGATGTAGCAGGTGCTTGGGCTTCTCTTTCTATAAAGAAAAATTTCAATCATGGCTTGGGCTTGACTTTCCGCGGGGAGTATAGAGCAAAGGATAATCTGACTTCTACGGATGTGTTTTTCCTCCGCTTAACGGGCAGTTACAAGCCTTGTCCGTATTTCTCTACGGCTCTCGCGTATGATTTCCTTGGCTCGTCTCAAAAGGGTGGAACGTATGGTGCGCTTGTGCTCTCGCCTTACTTGAAGCAGCAGCATCGTATCTTGTTTGATCTTCAAGAAATGTATAAGGTGGGGCAATGGTCGTTTCTTTTTAGGCAACGCTTTCTCTCAGCATACGCCAGCCCGCTTACGGTGGCGGCTACGGATTCGCTTGGCCAAGCGGCTGAGGCTTCCTTACCAGGGGCTTGGACGCATATTTTGCGCCTTTATCCGCAGGTGACTTACGCCATCCCGAACTCGCGTTGGGCACCCTATCTTGGCGTGGAATTCTATGACAGCCTGAAGCCGGGCGAGCGATTCTTCCTGCAGCAGTATCATCTTTTTGCGGGCACATCGTTTAAGATCAACGACATGCACACCCTGCAGTTCGCTTACGTGCTCCAGCACAAGACGCCTACCCGCACGCCCTCCCGCCGCATCCATACGATCTGCGTCAATTATATCATCACTTTGTAAGAGAGACGAAGGGACGAAGAGACAAAGAGACAAAGAGACGAAAAGACAAAGAGACAAGAGACGAAAAGACAAAAAGACGGAGGGACGGAGGCAAAAGGCTTTACGGGCTCTGAAAATTGAAAAAAAGAGAGTCGGATAGCGCGATTATGGCGTTGCAACAATAAAAATTCGGCTTTTTTTCAAAATAATTTGGTAGTATCAAAAAAAAATACTAATTTTGCAATCGAAATAATTTTCCCCGTAAGGGGTATGTTTAACAACCCTAAAATACTACAATTATGGCTTACAAAATTTCTGAAGATTGCGTAGCTTGTGGTACTTGCATCGACGAATGTCCGATGGGTGCAATTTCTGAAGGTGATATTTATTCTATCAATCCGGATGAGTGCACCGAGTGTGGCACTTGCGCAAGTGTATGCCCGAGCGGTGCTATCTCACTCTAATTGGATTGAGAAAGCATAGCATAGGCGGCCCGCTCGGGTCGCCTATTTTGTCCCCTTCGCTGGCGTTGGGCATGTTTCAGAAATAGTACGTCATATTGCTGCCGTCTGTATAGCTTGGTTTCGCTATGAAAAAATGCATTTTCCCCATACTCATTCTCCTGCTCCTGCTGCTATTCGTTATCGACTTGATGGTAGGCGCGGCGGATATTCCGCTGTCGGCATTGTGGACGGACGGGTTGGAGCATCGTATCTTGATGCAACTTCGTTTGCCCAAAGCGCTAACGGCTGTGATAGCGGGTGTAGCCCTCTCGCTGAGCGGCTTGCAGATGCAGACGCTTTTCCGCAACCCCTTAGCGGGACCTTCGGTCTTGGGCGTGAGTAGTGGTGCTACCTTAGGGGTGGCTTTCCTTGTGATGCTCGGCTCGGTATTGGGCTTCTCGGCCGCCTCCGGATGGATGATCCTCTGTGCGGTATTGGGGGCAATGCTTATTCTTTTGGTGGTGCTGTTTATCAGCTTCAGAGTGCAAGGTGGTGCTACGTTGCTTATCGTAGGTATGATGATTGGCTCGGTGGCTGGGGCGCTGGTGAATGTGCTGCAAAACTATGCCGACCCGGATTCGCTCAAGCTGTATATCACTTGGACGTTAGGCTCGCTTGCTGCAGTAGGGTGGGCAGAAATGCGATGGCTGGTTGCACTCTTTCTTGCGGGTACAGCACTTGCCATACTGCTCATCAAGCCGCTCAATGGCTTGCTGCTCGGAGAAGACTATGCGGCTTCGCTGGGGATTCCTGTGCGACGAGTGCGCACGTTGCTGATTCTCTCTACGGGTTTGCTGGCGGGAGGCGTAACGGCTTTTTGCGGACCGATAGCTTTCGTAGGTGTGGCTGTTCCGCATATTGCTCGCGGGTTGATGCGTACTTCCAACCATCGACTCACGCTTCCAGCGGCCGCTTTGGTTGGAGCCGACTTGCTCCTGCTATGCGATATCATCTGCTATAGCGCCACCTATCCCTTACCCATTTCTACCGTGAGCGCGCTCTTTGGTGCTCCTATCGTCATCTGGGTTATCCTCCGCCGATAAACGGTACATCGTGCCGTTTTTTGGACAACCAATATCGCTCATTACTTGCGGGGGTGGAGGCGGGGGGATTCATTCCAAAGGACCCAAAGAAGGAAAAGCATCAGGTAAAAGAGGTACTTGAAGAAGTACTCATGCCAGAAAACAAAGCGGTCGGGATGAAACTCGCACAGCATATTGATGAGGCTGATTCGCAGCAGATTGAAGCCGTGAATAAACAGCCAGCCTAAAGGGATAAACCATAATTTATGCACCTGTTTTCCGCGGGCGAAGAGCATGATAATCAGCCAGATAAACGACTGCTTGATGGTTGTGCAACTCCATGCTACTTGGCTTATGAAGCCGGAGCTGAATGCGATGATATCGGGCTCAAAGTAGCTGACGGTAGGTCGAAAAAGATGGATGATCGTTGCTACTCGCTCAGCTACGTATTGCGCGCACGCGTTAAAATAAGGTGTGGCGTTTGCTCCGAAAACCGTTACGATATTGTTGGAGTCATCGCCTTCAACTGCCCATTTCCAAAAGGCATTCGCACCAAACAGACAAACCGCAAACAGCAGAATGTCCGTGTATGGCGCGAGTTTTTTATATAGGGCGGAAAGATTCAAATTCAGATTTTCGTTTTAGCAAAAGGCACTTCACTAATGGGGCAGAACTGCCCATCAAGATATTTATAGTATGCTGCTTGCGCAATCATGGCGGCATTATCCGTTGTAAAACTGAATGGCGGAATAAACACCTTAGCCTGATAGCGCTTGCCGTAATCCACAAAAGCAGCACGGAGTCCGCTGTTGGCACTTACCCCTCCCGCTACGGCTACCGTATTGATATTCAAGTCTTTAGCCGCTTTTCGGAGTTTCTTCATCAGAATCTCAATTACGGTTTTTTGGAGGGACGCGCAAACGTCTTGCTTGAGGGTGGGGATATGTGCTTCGAGCGCCTCTACCGAATCCACCTGATGCGCTTTCATGAGGTCGCGAAGGGTGTAGAGAAACGACGTTTTCAAGCCGGAAAACGAGTAATCATATCCGGCGATATTGGGTTTGGCAAAGGCGAATGCCTCCGGGTTGCCTTCTTTAGCGAGCTTATCGATCCAAGGGCCTCCGGGGTAGGGTAGCCCCAGCACTTTGGCGCATTTGTCAAACGCCTCGCCGGCAGCATCGTCAATCGTCTGCCCGATAATCTCCATCTGGCTGGGCGAAAGCACCTTCACTATCTGCGAGTTTCCCCCGCTGACAAGTAGGCAGAGGAAGGGAAAATCGGGGTGCTTCAGCGGCAGTTGTTCGGCCGTCATTCCTTTAATCATCCCGGCATTCACCATGTCTTCTGAAGGCTCCACGAAATGCGCCATGATATGCCCTTGCAGGTGGTTGACATCAATAAGCGGAATATGCAGGGCCAGGGCCATACCTTTGGCAAAACTGGTGCCCACAAGCAGCGAGCCGAGCAAACCGGGGCCGCGGGTGAAGCCAATGGCGGAGAGCTCCTCTCTGCTTACGCCGGCGCGACGAAGAGCCGCATCAATCACCGGTACGATATTCTGCTGATGAGCTCTGCTCGCAAGTTCCGGCACCACACCGCCGTATTCTTCGTGCACTTTCTGAGAAGCCGTCACGTTGCTCAGCAACAAGCCGTCACGAATAACGGCTGCTGAGGTGTCGTCACACGACGACTCGATGGCTAAAATTGTGATATGTTTTTTATCTGATGACATACTATCCGTAATTTCCCGCAAAATTACGAAAAACTTTCGGTATGAGCAAGCTCATACGCAGAAAAACTGCTTTAGAGTGCAGAATAACCCTATTTTTTTATAAAAATAGCGTATTTTTTTGCGTAATTGGGAAAAAATTAGTACCTTTGCACCCTAAATTGCGCATAGTATGTTTTTATACTTCATATTGTTTAGAATAGCGGCTTGGTTTAATCCGAAGGCGCGCAAGATTGTTCGCGGCCAATCAGCCACAATCAAGCGCCTGAAAAAGGAGACGTTCCAAGAACGATATGTGTGGTTTCACGCGGCTTCGGTGGGCGAATTTGAGCAGGCTCGTCCGATAATCGAGCGTTTGAAGCGTTTGCATCCGGAGAAAAAGGTGTTGCTCACGTTTTTCAGTTGTTCGGGCTATGAGCTTAGGAAGGATTACGAATATGCCGATTTGGTTTTGTATTTGCCTTTTGCCACTCGCCGGAACGCAAAGTTATTTTTGCAAAAACTGCCGATAGAGATGGCAATATTCATCAAATATGAGTATTGGCCAGCCTATCTGAAGGCGCTCAAGAAACGCGATATTCCTACCTTTTTGATATCTGCCGTTTTCCGCAAGCATCAGGCATTCTTCCGCTGGTATGGCGCTCCGTATCGCTATTTACTCAAGCTCTTCTCGCTGCTTTTTGTGCAGGACGAGCGCTCGCGCGAGTTGTTGGCTCGCTACGGCATCGATAAGGTGGTGGTAGCGGGTGACACACGTTTTGATAGGGTGGTGGCTGTGGCCGATGAGTCGTTCAGTTGCTTGCAGATGCAGTGTTTCGTTGAGCCGGAGATTTCGCCGCTCTCGAATATCTACTCGGATAAACGCAAGGTGGTGATTGCCGGCAGCACTTGGCCTGAAGATGAGGCGTTGTTAGCGCGTTATATGGAAGAGCATCCGGAGATTAAACTCGTATTGGTGCCTCATGAACTTACGCCCGAGCATCTGCACGATATTTTCAATCGTTTCAAGGGTCGGTTCGTACGTTTCTCCGAGGCTACGATGCATAATCTATCTACAGCGTCGATGTTGGTGGTGGATAAGATGGGCCTTCTCTCGCATTTGTATCGGTACGGGCAAGTGGCTTACATAGGTGGCGGATTTGGCGATGGCATCCATAACACGATTGAGGCTGCCGTATATGGGCTGCCCGTGGTTTTTGGCCCTAAATACCATAAGTTCCGCGAAGCGGAAGAGCTGGTGGATACGGGTGCCGGACTGCCTGTGAAAGATTACAAGACGTTTGCCAAGGCGATGGATCAGGCTCTCGAAGAATACCCCACGCTCGGACCGATTGCCCGCGATTATGTGCGCGAAGCCAAAGGTGCTACCGCACGAATCTATGGCGCTTTATTTGAATAGTGGAGTGTTAGGCATTGAAAATGGTGCGTTTTACCATTCCTAAAAATTGAAATTTGATAAGTAAGAAATATGACAAAACCCAGTATTCCAAAGGGCACGCGCGACTTTACGCCGCTTCAGATGGCCCGCAGAAATTATATTTTTGATACCATCAAATCGGTCTTCCGCTTGTATGGTTATCAGCAGATTGAAACGCCCGCAATGGAGAACCTCTCAACGCTGATGGGTAAGTACGGCGAGGAGGGCGATAAGTTGCTCTTTAAGATTCTCAATAGTGGCGATTGGAAACAAGCCATCACGCCCGAGATGCTCGCTGAAAGCACGATCGGTCAACTCACTTCTAAGGTGTCAGAAAAAGGATTGCGCTACGACTTGACGGTGCCGTTTGCCCGTTTTGTGACGCAATACAGAAACGATATTCAGTTCCCCTTCAAACGCTACCAGATTCAGCCGGTATGGCGCGCTGACCGTCCGCAAAAAGGACGTTATCGCGAGTTTTATCAGTGCGATGTGGATGTGGTAGGTACCGACTCGCTGCTCTCCGAATTGGAGCTCATTCAGATCGTAGAAGAAGTGTATCGCAGGCTCGGCATCAACGTGTGCCTGAAACTCAATAACCGCAAGATTCTCAGCGGTATAGCCGAAGTGATTGGTGAGGCAGACAAGATTGTGGATATCACGGTTGCGATTGACAAACTCGATAAGATTGGGCTGGAGAAGGTCAACGAAGAACTCCTGGAAAAAGGCCTTCCGCAGGAGGCTGTGGATAAACTTCAGCCGATTCTTGCCCTCAGCGGTACCAACAGCGAGAAGCTGCAGACGCTTCGTGAGGTGCTGGCTTCATCGGAGGTGGGCCTCAAGGGTGTTGAGGAAACGCAGACGATCCTCGATTACGCCCAAGCGGCTGATGTTCAGCTCCTTATTGAACTCGACCTCACCCTCGCTCGCGGACTCAATTATTACACGGGTGCCATCTTTGAGGTGAAAGCGCTCGACGTACAGATGGGCTCCATCACCGGTGGCGGACGATACGATAACCTTACAGGTATCTTCGGTATGCCCGGTGTTTCGGGAGTAGGTATCAGTTTTGGTGCTGACCGCATCTATGATGTGCTTACCGAACTCAATCTCTATCCTGCAGATGTGCTCGTAGGCACGCAGTTGCTCTTTGCTACCTTCGGGCAGGCTGAGCTCAACTATGCCGTGAAATGGGCAAAGCAACTTCGTGCGGAAGGATTCTCCGTAGAGGTATATCCCGAACCGCAGAAGATGAAGAAGCAGATGACGTATGCTGACCAGAAGCAGATTCCGTATGTGGCGATTGTTGGCTCTGATGAGATGGCTGCCGGCAAGGTGATGCTCAAGAATATGCAGTCTGGCGAGCAGCAACTTGTGTCGATTGACGCACTCATTTCTATTCTTCGATAATTGTTTTACCCCCCCCCTGCCATTATGAATACCGAACAAGAGTATAGAGAAGTCATCACAGCGTGCCGGAATATCTACACGCTCAAGATGAAAGACTACGGCCCTTCGTGGCGCATCATGCGGCCGCAGACGGTCAACGATCAGCTGTTTATCAAAGCTAAAAGGATTCGCACTATCGAGATGACAGGTGTCAATCTGGTGGGTGATGATATCCGAGGCGAACTGATGGCTATCGTGAACTACTCCGTTATGGGCATCATCCAGCTCCGCTTCGGCTTTGCCGATTCGGTGGATATGACCGCTGACGAAGCCACCAAGCTCTACGATGACATCACCACCGAAGCGCGCGAGCTGATGCTCCGCAAGAATCACGATTATGGTGAGGCGTGGCGCGATATGTTGCCCTCTTCGCTTACCGATATTATTCTTACGAAAATTAATCGGAATAAGCAAATCAACGCCAACGATGGTCGTACGCTCATTTCCGAAGGGGCTGATGGCAACTACTTCGATATGCTCAATTATGCAGTATTCTATTTAATTAAATATATGGAGGCAGACAAATGAAGCAAGTTTGGCATATTATAGGTTCAGTGAGCCGTACATTGCTCGCTTGTACCTTCCTTTTCTCCGGCTTTGTAAAGGCCATTGACCCACTCGGCACGGTGTATAAAGTGGAGGATTATTTTGCTGCTTTCGGCGGTTTGTTTAATTATCTAATTCCTGCCGCTTTACCCATTGCTCTGATGCTCATCCTCTTGGAGTTCACCCTCGGATGGATGCTGTTCACGAATGTGTGGACGAAAGTGAGTTCGTGGCTTACGCTTGCTTTTATGCTGGTGATGACGCCCCTTACACTCTATTTGGCACTCACGAATGCGGTAGAAGACTGCGGTTGTTTTGGCGATGCTGTTTACCTCACCAACTGGCAGACATTCTACAAGAATGTGGTGCTGCTCGTATTGGTGATTATCCTTTTATTGACCAAGCGCTATATCCCTCGTACCTTCCTCATGACGGTGGAAATATGCTTGACGCTATTGGCTGCGGGCGTTGCTATTGGGCTGATGACCTATTCGCTCACCCATCTGCCGCCGCTCGATTTCCGCCCCTATAAGATTGGTAATAATATTCCCGAACTGATGGAGGTGCCGGAAGGGGCGCCTGCGGATGAATACGAGGTGCGGTTTATCTACGAGCGCGATGGCGAGCAGCAGGAGTTTACGCTGGCCGATTATCCGAAAGACGACTCTACGTGGACCTTCGTTGATCAAAAGAGTATCCTCATCAAGAAGGGTTATGAGCCCCCGATTCATGATTTCGTGGTGTATGACGAGGAATTTGTAGATATCACCTATGATATTCTTGAGGCAGAAGACGTAACTCTTGCCATTCTTTATAAGATAGAGAAAGCGGCTCCTAAGCAGGCTGCTCGATTGGCGCAGATGGCAGAAGAAGCGGCATTTAACGGGCGCATGTTCTACCTCCTTACCGGCAGTGGCGACGAGGAAATTGAAGCTTTCCGCGAGCAGTATCAGTATGATTACCCCATTTGCTTCTGCGATGGTACGGCCCTCAAGACGGTGGTGCGCGCTAACCCCGGTATCGTCACCCTGCACTATGGCACGGTTACGGATAAGTATAATCTGAGAAATCGATAACACGCCTAATCTGAGAAATCGTTTAATAATAAATTTCTAAATAATTTTGGTACAAAAATGGAAAGAATGAAAATGGTTGCAGGCAACTGGAAAATGAACAAGACCCTGCAAGAAGGTGTAGCACTTGCTACTGAACTGAAAGAAGCTGTTAAGAACCCTAATTGCGCTGTGGTTATCGGTACGCCGTTTATCCACCTGGCTACCGTAGCGGAGTTGCTCAAGGACTCTCCTATTGCTGTAGCTGCTGAGAACTGCGCAGACAAGGAGAAGGGTGCTTATACCGGTGAAGTATCGGCTGCGATGGTTCGTTCTACCGGTGCTGAATACTGCATCCTCGGTCACTCGGAGCGTCGTGCTTACTATCATGAGGATTATGCTATCCTCCGCGAGAAAACGCAGCTCGCTTTAGCTAACGGCCTTAAGGTGATCTTCTGCATTGGCGAAGTGAAGGAAGAGCGAGAAGCCGGCAAGCAGAATGAGGTGGTAAAAGCACAACTTGAAGGCAGCGTATTCAACCTCACGGCTGAGGAGTGGAAGAACGTAGTGCTCGCTTACGAACCCGTATGGGCAATCGGCACGGGGTTGACGGCTACTCCCGAGCAGGCTCAGGAAATCCACGCTTATATCCGTGGTCTTGTAGCTCAACGTTATGGTCAGGAAGTGGCAGATGCTACCACCATCCTCTATGGAGGCAGCTGCAACGAGAAGAACGCCGCTGAGCTCTTCGCTTGCCCTGATATCGACGGTGGCCTCATCGGTGGTGCTGCTCTCGTAGCCGAGAAGTTCCTCGCTATCATCGCTGCTCGTTAATTCAGCAAGCCGAACGATAACTATTCCATATTGGATAGGAATAGAGAATTTCCACGGAAAAACAAATGAGGGTGTGTCAGAATAGGCACGCCCTCTTGTATTGATATGAAGCAGAAAAAGTCAAGTTTCCCTTATCTCTGGGTGTTGCTGTTGATTGCCTTGTTGGGCGGTCTGCTGATTGCCCAATCGCCTGCTGTACGTTCCTTAGATGAACGTCAATGTGAGTTTGCTTGTGCTGAAGCTCCGGCTCCAGCGGAATGTTCGCGAGAAGCTGCTGAAGGGGAATCCTCTCTACCATCTGCAATCCCTCTTTCGGAAGCATCGAAGCAGGAGACAACCTCTTCTCCGCTAAGCCTCAGCCCTGCTGCCGAATTGCCTCGATGGGCAAACGAGCAGGTGGCGAAACCCGAACAGATTATTCATCATATCGGTTATACGGTGAGTTGGAATCCCGTGTTTTTGGTGCCCAACTGGGTGGCATATGAACTTACGGCCGACGAACTCATTGGTAGCGAAGAGCGCACCAACCATTTCAAGCCCGACCCTCTTGTGGAAGGCGATCCGGTCGTTACGCGAGACTACTCCAATTCGGGCTACGACCGCGGTCATATGGCGCCAGCTGCCGACATGCGTTGGAGTGCCCAAGCCATGCGTGAGAGTTTCTACATGACCAATATCTGTCCGCAAAACCACAACCTCAATGCAGGCGATTGGAAGGCGCTCGAAGAGCGGGTACGCGATATGGCGGAGCAATACGAACATGTATATGTATGCTGTGGCCCTATCATTTCAGACCCCTATCAAACCATTGGGCAGGAGCGGAAGATAGCAGTTCCCGAAGCCTTTTTCAAGGTCATACTTACAGAGCAAGATGGGGAGTATCAAACTGAGGCTTACGTGATGAACAACGAAGCCGGACATAAGAAACTGAGCACGTATAAGCGTCCTTTGCAGGAAGTGGAAACTATCACTGGTCTTCAGTTTTTCTACGCCGTGTTACCTCATTCCGATAATCCTGCATACTAATTTCGCCATCCCTTTTATTGGACTTCGCAAAATAAAACCCACCTAAAATTTTAGGTGGGTTGCGCTTTTTTATAAATCTGCATTCGGGTGAAGTCGTTTCTGCAACCGCAGTATCAGCGGGCATCAAAAATGATGGCAAAATTTTGCATCTTATTCTTAGTCCTGCATTCGTTCTTCCTTAGTCCTGCATTCGTTATTTAACTAATAAATAACTAAGAATGACTTATAATTGACTTATAACAGACTGTTAGTCAATGGGGCGGTAGGCTTCAGATGCGTCTTGGGAACCGACTGGCACATGTTGCCAGGTGATACCTTCGTTGGCAGATTGCTTGTCGCCTATATGGAGGATGCAGTAAGCCGCGTTGTAGTAATGGTCTTCGAGAGCATCAATACGGAGGTATTTCACGTTCTTAAACTGCTGCAAGTCTCGGCAATGACCATGACCTTGCATCACGAGTTCTACACCGTGTTGCGAGAACAAATACGCCAACTCGTAGGTTTCCTCAAGTGGCAAATTGGAAGTATGCCCTTGCGATTGGTCTTTCTTCCAGAAATGGGTGTGGGTATTTACAATGATATGTCGGTAGTTGGCTGCTTTCGCTTCGCGTAGCGTGTTTTTGAGCCAATCCATCTGCAGCACGCCGAGGGTGGCAGAGGAGGTGTCGATGAAGATAAACAGGTCCTCTCTACCGGCTGGCGTACGCACGACAACGCAGAAATGCGAGGTGTGGTAATACGAGCGATATTCCTCCCATTGGTCGTAATAGATATCGTGGTTTCCGGGAGTGCAATACATACGTACACCGGTTCTTTCCAGCGCTTCCACCCTCGATTGAAACAGCGGATAATTCCCCACCGCATTGACGATATCGCCCAAGCAGCAGCAGAAAGGAGCAGAGCATACCTGTCCGGGACGCGGGTGCTGCATGGCAGGGTAGGCATCGCTTACAACTTGCGTGAAGAACGTATCGAGGTTGATGGTGGTAGAGTCAGTATGTACGTCCGTCATGTAATACACTCGGTACGCTTCTGCGCTGACCCGGATAGTGTCAAACGGATGGGTGGCGTTGTATTCCTCTGACTGCGTGAATCGTTCGTCGGCCAGTTCAGATTTGGTGTAAAACATGCCGAGCATATCCAAATTGCCTTGCGAGCAGGCCGTAAAAAGCAGTAAGAAAACCAGCATACCCATGACTGTAAGTCGGTGGGCATGAGATGGTTGGGGACGATGCCGATGGGCGGATGATGAATATGAATGAAGCATAAGATTGAGCGGTGTGGATGATGGATGAAGCGGTTGTTGCGAATTGGGTATTGCTAAAACTTATATGCAAAGCCGAATTTCGCCGTAGCGCCATAGAAATTGGCATTTAGGTGAAACATACCTGTAGGCTTGCAAGTGGCTTCAAAAAGCAGTCGGAAATGCGAAGCGGCACGGTAGGTGTATTCGAAATTGCTGCTGGGTGCAAAATCGTAGTAGCCGCCGAAGAAGAAGATCGGTTGCCATGGGCGTTCGAACTGCGTATCGCAGAAATTGCCAAAGCCCATATAGATATTCCAGCGGCTACATAAAGGACGGACATTGGCAGCGATGCGATATAGGAAATTAAACGGCTCGCACAAATACTCTTCTTCCGAATGCCAAGCACGGTCGTATGAAGCCATGGTTCGATAAAAGCAACCTACTTGCGCCGAAACGTAATCCATTCGATACCCGATGCTGGTTGCGGTAATGGCATCGTGGATGCGGTTGCGCTGAATGGCCGAATAATGGATAGTGGCATCGAAGAATAACTCACCTATGGGCAAGGCCATTTTCGGTCGCACATTCAGTCCAGCGGAATAAACGTTTGACGAAAGCCCTTCTGCAATCAGCGTGATTTCTACGTGGTCGTTGACTGGTAGGAACGCTTTTATTTCTGCCCCTCCATAATGCTGCCACGTCTTGTTGTAACCATATTCCGCGATGAGCGATAGCGAATACGGCTGATTGCCCGGCTTTGCTTTGGCTGGAGGGGCCGCATAGGTTACTATTGCGACCATCAAGGCTAGGAATATGACAATTTTTCTTAACACAATCTTACAGTACTTAACGATAACCTCGGGCACTCATTGCAGCAGAAATGCCCAAGGATGAATTAGAGATATGCCTTAAAGGCATCGAGGTAAATGGGATAAAATGATTTGGATATATCCTGATATAGAACGTAGAACTCATGGTCGGAGAGTTTGCCAGTCTGCCAATCGCGGAAGATGGGATACCAACGTTCGCGGATTTGCTTTTCAGCCTCGGTGCAGAGTTTGTTCATAGCAGGATGCTGCTTGTCGCCTTTCTGAATCCAACCGATATGGAGGTAGTACTTACCGTTGCTGATCTTCTCGGGGAAGAGATACTGCATTTTTATCTTCATGTTGGTGTCAGAGAAAGCGCTGTTCTCGTTGTCAGCTGTTCGTTTGCTCTCCGCAGGGAGGATATCGCGGTCGGCCACTACGATGGGGAAACTTACACCGCAGCAGGGGTAACCGAGGAGTGTCCACACGTCTTGTCCTTCGGCATAGAAGGTGCAGGATGTGATTCTGCGGGGGATAAAATCCTGATCCACACATACGCCCGACTTAGGGCAGTAGCATTCAGACGTGCCGAGGGTCTCATGGCGGAACGAACGGCTGAAATGTTTGAGCAGCCATGCGTTGTCGATATGGAGGTCGCCGGTGGGGTATTTAGCTTGCTGCTCGGCCATGATAGCCGAAGCCGTCTTGTAACGCTCTACACCCATTCGGTCTTCCGTGTTGCCGGCAAAAGCATAGTTGGTTTGCACTTTATACCCTTCAGGAAGCGCATTGACATCATAGGTTACATAGCGCCAATTATTGCATTCTACGTACATGCATCCTCCCTCGGCATCGCATACGCCGAAATTGGTTTCCACACCCAAGGGTTTGGGAAGGGTGTCGAGCAAATGGAGGAAATCTTCCACCGTGCGGCAAACGGCAAGCGCTTTGTACATCACCTCACCTTCGCGATCCATCTGAATCTTACGCGGGTCTTTGAGCCAACCATCGCTGAATTGGCGAAGCTCCTCTCTGAGTGCACTCGCATCCTGCCCTTGTCGCTCGAGCGCAAGAATGCGCTTCTGATAGTCGGCATAGAGGGAGTCTTCGTTGAAATTATAATCGGCCGTATTGAGGATGCTGAACCCATAGGAGTTGGTGCCGCTCCATATCTCGCCATCGGCAACCGGAGAGTTCACGATGCCTACGAACCGTACGCCATTAACATCCCACCATTGCAAGCGGTTGTCAAGGCAACCAGTATCGCGGTTTTTGAAGATAATGGGTTTGCCGGAAGCGGTGCGGCGACCGCTAATCAGTACCGAAGTGCAAGCTATCGAGCTCATGGCCGACAACATGAATACGAAAAGAATGAGTTTACGCATGGTTAAGCAGTTAAGATGAGTGATATCCACCCAAAAATGAATATTATTTGCCCTCCGTTGCTTGGATAGAAGCCGGAAGAAGAAAAGTAACTGCCCGTTTGGGCAGATGAATGTGGAAAAAACACTTATGCACGCAGTTTTCCGATGCAAAGGTACAAAGTTTTTTGCAAATATGCAAACGAGAATGAGAAAATGGGCATTTTTTCTTATGAAAAATCGTTTTTTCTTGAAAATTTCATAGTGGAACTTGTTTTATTAAAAAAAAAGTACTATCTTTGCAACGCATTTTGTAACGTGACTAACTATTCCCTTATATGAACCGCACCAAAGAAGATATAGCTAAAGATTGGCTTCCGAGATATACCCACCGTGAACTTGCAGATTTTGGAGAGTATATCCTTCTTACGAATTGGACCAAATACGTGGAGATGTTTGCTTCGATTTATGGCGTAGAGATGATGGGACGCGATGTTTTGATGCCCTCTGCTACTGCTAATAATATCACGATCATTAATTTCGGTATGGGCAGTCCGAATGCTGCTATGATTATGGATATGCTTGTGGCTATCGAGCCCAAAGCGGTGCTTTTCTTAGGAAAATGTGGCGGTTTGCGCGATAAAAATCGAATTGGTGACCTCATCCTTCCGATAGCTGCCATTCGCGGCGAGGGTACCAGCAATGATTACTTCCCTCCGGAGATTCCAGCCCTTCCGGCTTTTGCCCTCCAACGCACCACTTCGTCGGCTATTCGTGATTTTCAGAAGGATTATTGGACGGGCACCGTATATACCACCAACCGCCGCGTATGGGAGCATGACCTCGCTTTCTGTGAATACTTGCGCAGCACCCGTGCGCAAGCGGTAGATATGGAGACGGCAACGCTCTTCACCGTAGGTTTTCATAACAGCATCCCCACCGGCGCGCTGCTCCTTGTGAGTGATATGCCGCTGCAAGAAGGGGGAATCAAGACGGCTGCAGTGGATAAGCAGACAACGGCTTTGTATGCCGAAGATCATCTGAGAATAGGCATCAAGTCGCTGATTTCGCTTCAGCATGGCAGCCGAACGGTTAAGCATCTGAAATTCGATGCTGAATGAAAACCTATCAGCAAATATGTCAGGAACTCCGAGCGCAGAAATTTGCCCCGGTGTATTTCCTCTATGGCGAGGAACCTTATTATATTGATAAGGTTGCTGATTGGATTGAGCATTATGCGCTGGATGAGACGGAGAAATCGTTTGACCAACAAGTGTTTTATGGTCGTGATATTCCGGATATCAATCCTGTGATTATGGCCGCCAAACGCTTCCCGATGATGGCTAAGCGCCAGGTTATTATCCTGAAAGAAGCGCAAGTGGTGAAGAAATGGGAAAATTTGGAGAATTACCTCCAATCACCTGCTGATACGGCCATCCTCGTGATTTGCTACAAGGGTAAGATTGACAAACGGCTCAAGGGGCTTCGTTCGATCGATAAATCCCCTTATGCGATGGAGTCGGTCCCATTGCGCGACTATCAAATCAATAAGTGGATACTCGATTATATCCGCGATTGGAATGCGCAGGCAGCCGCTACGAAGCAGGTGCGGATAGACGAACGCGTGGTACAACTGCTGGCCGACAGCCTCGGCAACGACCTTACTCGCATCACGCTTGAGTTGAAGAAGCTGATAGACGGTCGTCCGGAAGGATGCCAACTGATAGATGCTGCATTGGTAGAACGCAATATCGGTATCTCCAAGGATTTCAACGTTTTCGAGCTGCAGCAGGCGTTTGTAGAAAAGGATATCCTGAAAGCCAATCGCATAACGCAGTATTTCGCTGACAACAAGAAAGAGCACAGCATTCAGAAAGAGCTGACGATGGTGTTTGGCTTCTTCTCCAATCTGATGATCTTCCATTATTTGCCAGATAAAAGCGATCAAGCGGCTGCGGCTGCGCTCAAAATCAGTCCGTATGTGGTGAAAGACTACCGCAAGGCAGCACAGGTGTATTCGAAAGGCAAAACGTTCAATATCATCGGCTATATCCGCGAGATTGATGCTCGTTCGAAAGGTGTGAATAACCCTTCTGCAGGCGATGCCGACCTCTGGAAAGAATTCGTTTACAAAATAATGCATTGAGGTGGGTCTCCGCATCCACTTTCATCCGGCTCGGCCGGCGGGGTATGATTTGGGTCAGCTTGCAACCCCGATTAAAAACTGCTAAAAGACCCATAATGTGTTACCCGGCGTGAGGGAAACCAAACGCCTTTAAAAAAAAATTAACAATTATGGCTTATTTATTTACATCCGAATCCGTTTCGGAAGGTCATCCTGATAAGGTGGCCGATCAGATTTCTGACGCAATTCTTGACAATTTTCTCGCCAACGACCCGCAGTCTCACGTAGCATGCGAGACGATGGTTACTACCGGTCAGGTGGTGGTAGCAGGCGAGGTGACCAGTAACTCCTATATCGATGTGCAGGGGATCGTTCGCGATACCATTCGTCGCATCGGATATACCAAGTCAGCGTATAAGTTTGAGGCTGACAGTTGTGGCATTTTTACGGCTCTTCACGAGCAGTCGTCGGATATTAACATGGGTGTGAGTAGAGGTGAGCAGATGATGCAGGGTGCCGGCGACCAGGGCATGATGTTTGGTTATGCCGTTGATGAAACGGACAACTACATGCCGCTTACGCTCGACATCGCGCACACGCTCGTGTATACGCTCGCTCGCATACGCAAAGAAAATAAGGAGATGCTGTATCTCCGTCCTGATACCAAGAGTCAGGTGACGATTGAGTATGACGATGAGAATCGCCCCATTCGTATCCACACGATTGTAATCTCCACGCAGCACGACCCGGATGTGACGCAAGAGCAGATTCGCAAGGATATGATTGAAGTGCTGCTTCCGCGCGTACTCAGTCGCGACAGCCGTTATGAGCAGTTGTTCGACCGTTTCCTCAAGGAAGTGACAACGGGTGAAGCCAAGCTGTATGTGAACCCCACTGGGCAGTTCATCATTGGCGGCCCCCATGGCGATACTGGACTTACTGGCCGTAAGATCATCGTAGATACCTATGGCGGAAGAGGTGCTCATGGTGGTGGCGCATTCTCTGGCAAAGACCCCAGCAAGGTGGACCGCTCAGCCGCTTATGCAGCGCGCTGGATGGCTAAGAATCTGGTGGCTGCGGGTGTGGCTAAAGAGGCTCTGGTGCAGGTGAGCTATGCTATTGGTGTAGCCGAACCCATCAGCTTGTGCGTTAACACCAACGGAACGGCCCTCGTTTCGCTTACCGATGCCGAGATTTCTGCTAAGTTGGCTTCGCTTTTTGATCTCCGTCCAGGCGCTATTGAGGCAACCCTCAAACTGCGTCAACCTATCTACGAAGAAACGGCTCGCTATGGCCACATGGGACGCACTCCCATTACTGTTACCAAGCAGTTTATTGACGGCAATGGTCAGCCTTTCTCTCGCGAAGTGGAACTCTTTACGTGGGAGAAGCTGGATATGGTAGAGGATATCCGAAAAGCATTTGGACTTTAATCATCAATTATGACGAATAAGCAAAAAAGTGGACTGGTAGCAGGGCTTATTGTCCTGCTATTGGTCATTGACCAAGTTATCAAGGTTTATATTAAACTGCATTTCCGCTTGGGCGAATGCGTGGAGATTTTCCCGTGGTGGCAACTCTGCTTTGTGGAGAACAACGGCATGGCATTCGGTATAGAGTGGTTCGACAAGCTCTTCCTCACGCTGTTTCGCATTGTAGCCGTGGGACTGTTGAGCTGGTATCTGCATGATATCATTCGTCGCGGCTTCAAGATGGGCTATATCGCTATCGTGGCGCTCATCACGGCCGGTGCTTTGGGCAATATCATCGACTGCCTGTTTTACGGCATGATCTTCTCCCCGAGCACGCCCTATGAAATAGCTACTTTGGTGCCTTGGGGCGAGGGATATGGGCAGTTCTTCTACGGCCGCGTAGTGGATATGCTGTATTTCCCGCTCATCCATAATGCTGCTGGCGAGGTGCTGTTCTTCCGTCCGGTATTCAATTTTGCAGATTCGTGCATCACCGTTGCGGTCATTTTGATTTTGCTCTTTTACCGCAATACGCTCAACGAGTCGCTCAATAAGGAGTCGATTGAAAAAGAAACGAAAGAAAAGTGAAACGCCTGCTATACATATTGCTCCTGCTCATACTCTTGAGTTCATGCGCCATTCGTCCGGATGATGTGCTCTCGAACCGCGAGATGGTCAGCCTGCTGGTGGACTTGCATTGCGCAGAGGGTATCTTGCAGGTGGCGGGCTATAACTACGGCCATGAGTCAGAAGTGGAGCAGTATTATCAGGTGATCTTAGATGAACATGGCGTTACACAAGCGCAGTTTGACTCCTCGCTTGTGTGGTACACAGAGCATCCCGCGTATTTTAGTCGCGTCTATCCAAAGGTAAGGAAGCAGATTCAGCAATTAGTGGATGAAGCGCAACTTAACCAAAACAGGCTCAGCGACCGCAAACTGATGATGGAGAAAATTCGGCGCGACAGCCTCTTCTTGCAGCAAGAGCCGCCCCGCGATTCCATCGTGGAGCATTTGACTTGGCAGGTGCACCGATATTATGAAGGAACGTTCTATCAAGCGCCAGAACCAGCACCTTATTCCATCATTTTTGCAGAAAAAGAATAAAAAAACGCGAAAAAATTTGCGTAATCCAAAAAAAAGCTGTAATTTTGCAGCCGATTTCCGCTTTTGGGTAAATTGTGCCCGGAGCAAAACGTATTTTTTATTATTCATCACGCTCGGTTGTGTAGTGTAAAGATGTCTATAGGCCGGGCCATAAAACAACAACAAAGTGAATACTTTAAGCCAGAAAACCATTTCTGTAAGCAAAGAAGCTGCTTACGCTCAGAAGGGTTGGGTTGTAATCGACGCTGAGGGTCAGATCCTCGGCCGCATGTGTTCGAAGGTAGCTAAGATCCTTCGCGGCAAGTACAAACCCTGTTTTACCCCCAATCAGGACTGCGGTGACAATGTTATCATCATCAACGCAGACAAGGTTCAGTTGACCGGTAAGAAAATGACCGATCGCGTGTATATCCGCTACACGGGTTATCCCGGTGGCCAGCGTTTCTCTACTCCTGAAGAGGAGTTGAAGAAGAATTCCGCTAAGCTCCTTACCAAGGTTGTACGCGGTATGCTTCCGAAGAATCGCCTCGGTGACCGCCTCATCACCAACCTCCACGTCTTCGCAGGCGCAGAGCACAATATGCAGGCACAGCAACCTAAAGTTATTGACATCAACACTCTTAAATAATAAGCAATGGAAGTAGTAAACGCACTCGGAAGACGTAAAGCTGCAGTAGCTCGCGTTTTCGTAAGCGAAGGTAACGGCACGATCACTATCAACAAGCGTGACATCGCTCAGTATTTCCCGTCGTCTATCCTTCAGTTCATCGTTAAGCAGCCATTGAATAAACTCGGTGTTGCTGAGAAATACGATATCAAAGTTAACCTCGACGGTGGCGGCTTCAAAGGCCAGGCAGAGGCTCTTCGCCTTGCTATCGCTCGTGCGCTCGTAAAAATCAATCCGGAAGATAAGGCTGCGCTTAAAGCAGAAGGCTTCATGACTCGCGATGCTCGTGAGGTAGAACGTAAGAAGCCCGGTCAGCCCAAGGCTCGTAAGCACTTCCAGTTCTCGAAGCGTTAATCTTTTCAGCATACTCCAAATCGCTCGGATGTCAGTTTATGGCCTACCGGGCGATTGTTGTGGGTAACCTGAAGGCTTCTGCGGACGATTTGCCCGCATTTGGAGCCTGCGTTTTTGTCCACTGTTCAGGCAAGGGCGAAGGGGTGTACTCGCAGCGAAAGGAGATTATTTTAATATTCATTTTTAATTCACAAACAAAAAATGGCTCGTACCAATTTTGAACAATTGCTTGAAGCAGGTTGCCACTTTGGCCACCTCAAGCGCAAATGGAATCCGGCAATGGCTCCTTATATCTTCATGGAGCGCAACGGTATCCATATCATCGATCTGAACAAGACCGTAGTAAAAATCGACGAAGCTGCTGAGGCTCTTAAGGCTATCGCACGCAGCGGTCGTAAGATTCTCTTCGTAAGCACCAAGAAGCAGGGTAAGGACGTTATCGCTGCTGCTGCACAGAGCGTAGGCATGCCTTATATCTCTGAGCGTTGGGCAGGCGGTATGCTTACCAACTTCCCCACCATCCGCAAGGCTGTGAAGAAGATGACCTCCATCGATAAGATGATGAACGATGGCACCTTTGACAACGTTTCCAAGCGTGAGAAACTGCAGATTACTCGTCAGCGCGAGAAACTCGAGAAGAACCTCGGTTCGATTGCTGACCTTACTCGTCTGCCGTCGGCTCTCTTCGTAGTTGACGTAATGAAGGAGCACATTGCAGTAGCTGAGGCTCAGCGCCTTGGTATCCCTGTATTCGCTATCGTGGACACCAACTCCAACCCCAACGAGGTGGATTATGTAATCCCAGCTAACGACGATGCTTCGGCTTCTATCGAGGTTATCCTTGGCGCTGTTTGCGGCGCTATCAAGGAGGGTCTTGAGGAGCGTAAGGTTGAGAAGGCTGACGAAAACGCAGCTGCTGCTGAAGCCAGCGCAGAGGCTCCCGCTCCTAAGGAGCGCCGCCAGCGTGTTCGTAAGTCTGATAAAGCAGAGAAACCTGCTGAGGCTGAGAAGGCAGAGTAATCTTACTCAAATATATGGAGGCTATGGTTCCTCGGAACTGTAGCCTCTGTATTTAAAAGGTGGGCTCTATAGATTCCCACGATGTAAATCTTTTTCCGCTCCGGGTAATGCGCATAACGCGTTTGCCTTGGGCATTCACCTTTAAAACATTATTACCACTATGGCTATTTCATTGGCTGATATTAAGAAACTGCGCGACATCACCGGCGCAGGTATGATGGACGTAAAAAAGGCTCTCGAAGAGGCTAATGGCGACTTCGAGGCTGCTAAGGACCTCCTCCGCAAGCGTGGTCAGGCTATCGCTGCTAAGCGTTCTGACCGTGAGGCTTCTGAGGGTTGCGTACTCGCTAAGGCTGAGAACGGTTTTGCTGCTATTGTAGCGCTCAAGTGCGAGACCGACTTCGTTGCTAAGAACGCTGATTTCGTAGCGCTCACCAAGCAGATTCTCGACCTCGCTATGGCTAACAAGCCCGCTGACCTCGAGGCTTTGAAGGCTATCACCGTAAATGGTCTTACCGTAGCTGAGCTCATCACCGAGCGCTCTGGCGTTACCGGTGAGAAGATGGAGCTCTCTGACTATGCCTTCCTTGAGGGCGCTTGCGTTGACGCATACAACCACCTCGGCAATAAGCTCGCTTCTATCGTACTCTTCGCTGAAGCTGATGCACCGATTGAGCCCGTTCACGGCGTAGCTATGCAGGTTGCTGCTATGAACCCGCTTGCTCTCGATGCTGACCATATCTCTGAGGAGGTTAAGGCTCGTGAGCTCGCTGTAAACATCGATAAGACCAAGGCTGAGGAAGTGCAGAAGTTCGTTGAGAACGCTCTCCGCAAGGCTGGTATCAATCCTGCACACGTTGACTCTGACGATCATATCGAGTCGAACATGGCTAAGGGTTGGATCACCGCTGAGGATGCTGCTAAGGCACGCGAAATCAAGGCATCCGCTGCTGCTGAGGCAGAGGCTAACCTCGAGAAGCAGGCTAAGAAGATCGAGATGATTTCGCAGGGCCGTCTCCAGAAGTACTTCAAGGAGAACACCCTCATGGATCAGATCTATGTTGGCAACGACGACAAGCTCCCCGTTAAGGAATTCCTTGCTAAGAACAAGATTACTTGCTTGGACTTCAAGCGTATCACCCTCAACCAGGAGTAATCATCGCTCCGGTATCCTATAAAAAGAGCGGCCGGAATGGCTGCTCTTTTTTGTAAAAGGTTGCCTCGAAAAATGCTTTCTGCAGTTTTCTAATGCTATTGAAAGCTTCCCCAAAACCCCTCCGCAAGTCTTTCCCAATATACTTTCCGCAAAAGTTTTCTTGAAAATCAATTTACGAAAAGGTAATAATTCATAATATTCTCCATGAAAAATCGTCTGTTAGCTCTTGATGTGCTCCGCGGCATTACCATCGCGGGTATGATTACAGTGAATAATCCCGGCTCTTGGGCGCATATCTACGCCCCGCTTGAGCATGCCGCATGGAACGGCTGTACGCCTACCGATTTGGTGTTTCCTTTCTTTATGTTTGTAATGGGTGTAGCGATGCTCATTTCCTACCGGAAATACGACTACCAGCTTACTGCCCAAACCTTCGGCAAACTCTGCTACCGGTTGCTGATGATCTTCGCTATCGCGTATGGATTGAGCCTTGTAAGCCGTCTGCTGCGCGGTATCTATGCCGATGATTTCGTGGAATATATGAAGGGCTGGTTGCCGAATATGCGCATCATGGGCGTCTTTCCGCGTCTGGGCCTTGTGAGTTTCTTTGGCGGCTTGCTGCTGCTTACGTTTAAGCCTAAGAATGCTCCCTGGGTGGCAGCCGTGTTGCTTATTGGCTATTGTATTCTGATAGGGGTAACCCACTCGTTTGAACTCACGCAAGATAATATCCTTGCGCGCGTGGACTTGGCGGTGCTCGGTGATTCGCATATCTATCACCTCACGAATGCAGCGGGCGAACGCATAGCGCTGGATCCGGAAGGTTTGCTTTCTACCATCCCTTGCTTTGCGCATGTGCTGATTGGCGCGTATGCTGGTAAGTTGATTCTTGAGGGGCAAACGTTGTGGGATAAGGTTAACCGCCTGTTTATCATGGGCTCGATTATCCTTATGGTGGGCTTTCTGCTTGACTATGCTTTCCCCATCAATAAGTCCATGTGGTCGGCCAGTTACGTACTCGTGACCTGCGGCTTGGCATCGCTGCTGCTCGCGCTTTTGATTTGGATTATTGATATCTGCGGCAAGAAGCGTTGGAGTGTATTCTTCGAGTCGTTTGGTGCCAATCCGCTCTTTATTTACTGCCTCTCAGCCTTGTTCGTGTATGTGATGGGCGCTATCCGCTTTGAGTACAACGGCGGCATGTGCAATCCGTGGTCGTTCTATTATAAGTACTGCATGGTGCCCCTCTTTGGCGACACGCTCGGCTCGCTCATGTCGGCTCTCACCCTCGTGGGGCTGATGTGGTGTATTGCGCATCCTTTGTATCGCAAACGCATTTATATAAAGATTTAAATGGGTAAAAATGCCCGCCAACCATTATTATGAAAAAACTGCTTATGTCATTGCTATCATTAGCTGCTATGTTGGGTTTTCCTGCCTGCCATGCGCAGAGCGCTCCAGCTTTTCAGAGCGTGGATGTGAATACGTTTGAGTCTATCATCGCCGATACGGCTGTTATCCGCTTGGATGTGCGTCAGTTGCAGGAGTTCAACGAGGGCCATATCCCCGGAGCGGCTGTCATCGATGTGCTGCAACCGGATTTTGAGGAAAAGGCCTTAGCTCGCCTTCCAAAAGACCGCACGATAGCGCTCTATTGCCGTTCGGGCCGGAGGAGCAAAAAAGCAGCTGCGGTGCTTGCAGAAAACGGCTATACGGTTGTTGAACTCAGCACTGGCTGGATTGGTTGGGTGAATGCTGGCAAGCCTGTAGAGAAATGAATATCCGACTGATTCATACGTCTGATCCGGCTTACGCTTTTGTGGAACAACTTTGGCTGGATGCCTTCCCGCATTGCGAAAGACGACCTACGCCCGACCAGCGGTATAACGCTGACTACAACCCTGCTTTCCATTGTCTTTTGGCCGAGGAGAGTGGGCAACCCGTAGGGTTCTTCACCTGTTGGCAGTTTCCGGATTTCTGGTATGGCGAACATTTTGCCGTATCGTCGCTTTACCGTAACCGCGGTTATGGAGCGTTGATTATGGCTGCTGTGCTTGATTACATTGAGCATAAGCCGCTGGTGCTGGAGGTGGAGATGCCGGATAATGCGCTTGCACAGCGTCGTATCGGTTTCTATCAGCGTCAGGGATTCCAGCTGTGGGATGACTGCCCGTATGAGCAACCGCCCTACCATCCCGAAGATGAACCGCTGCCGATGTACCTCATGGTACATGGCCCCCTCACACCCGAAGCTTTCCCCGCTGTTTGCACTCTCATCCATCGCGAAGTATATCATTTTGGCTAATTCCATCTGCCTTTTCCAAAGGAATAATTTGCAAAGATATTTCCTAAATATTACGTATATGACCCGAATGAAATCTTCTATTTCTCGGCTGTTTAACGCTCTAAGCAAGCCGTTATTCATGCCATCTCTTGTGTTTCTCATGAGCTTTTCTATGCTCAGTTTCAGCAGTTGCAATTCTGAAAAAACGGATACTATGAACGCTACCGTACAAACCATTCTCACGCGCAAGTCTGTTCGTCAGTTTACTGCCGAACCTGTTACGGAAGCGCAGATTGATACGCTTCTTCGTTGCGCAATGGCAGCTCCTACTGCCGTCAATTCCCAGCCCTGGGATTTTATCGTCGTAACGGATCGAAACCTGCTCGATACCATCGGCACGCGTTATCCTAACACCCGCATTTCTTCAAACGTACAAGTGGCTATTGTGCCCTGCGGCAATATGCAAAAAACGTTTGCGAATGCTCCGGATTTTTGGATTGATGACCTCTCTGCCGCTACGGAAAACCTGCTCCTGGCAGCACATTCGATGGGGCTTGGTGCCGTTTGGTGCGGTATCTACCACACCGATCGTGTAGAGGGAATTCAAGAGATTCTCGGCTTGCCCGAGTATATCGTGCCGCTCTGCATTGTTCCTGTTGGTCATCCCGCAGAGGATCCTGAACCGAAAGATAAGTTCAAAACAGAGAATATCCACTACAACCGCTGGTAATTTTCTGCTGAAAAGCAAGTGAAGCAGAATAAAATTAGAAGGAGGGCATGCAAAAATAAGCAAGCCCTCCTTCTATTGTTAATAAAGAACCTTTACATGATTCTTAAACGCTCTTATAGTTTAACCGCACGGAGAAATTCGCGGAGCATGTCTTTGCTGATTCCCTCGCGGGGAATAACGAGGATCGTATCGTCACCAGCAACGGTTCCTAATACATAATCCTGTCCGCGGTCATCGATATCATAGGCAACTGCATTAGCAAAGCCCGGCTTTGTCTTCACGACCGCAAACTGACCACAGAAATCTACGCTGCGGATGGAAAGTCGCGCAATCTCTGAGTCCATTCCGAGTACTCTACGTTCGATCTTGGGGTTCGTGGGAATAGTGTATTTCATTACGCCATTATCCATCACCTTTTTCTCTGCGCGCAAATCGCGCAGGTCGCGCGAGAGCGTAGCTTGCGTAACTTCAATCCCCTGCTGAGAAAGCGCACGGGTGAGTTGCTCCTGATTGGAGATGACCTGTGCATTGAGAATCTGCACAATCACGCGCATGCGTTGCTGACGATTTTCCATATTATTCGATATTGACTAATGGGGTGGTATCTGAAGGTATTTCTTCGGCGGGCGCAACCTCTTCGGTTGCTGCCGGACAGCACTCGCAGCAATCAGCAGGACGAAGGGCGAAGAATACGACAACGCCCACTACGATAGCTGCGAGCAATCCGATGAGCCACTTGGCCGCCGGCGACAATTTCTTCTTCTGGTCGGGGAGCAAGGGGAACTTCGCTTCATCAGTGAGCGTTTCTCCGAACTTCACGCTCACCCGCGACTTGGCATTGACTGCCCATCCGTTGGCATTAAGCACAGGAGCGAGGTTGCGCTCGCGCAGTTTCAGATAAGCGAGGAACATCGATGGTCCAGAGATACAGAGCAGGATGCCGATGATTACGAGAATCAGCGCCCACCACCCATGGCCGCCATCCCAGATATTGGAGATGCCAGTGCCGAGCGACACGAAGAACGAGCCGATGAAGCCCATAGCCATACCAATGGCGGCAAAGATACCAGCGAACTTAGCAATATCAAAGGGCTGCTTTGCGGCCGCTGCAGGTGTAGCGCCTTCAGCCTTAGCTGCTGCTTCAGCCTTGGCTGTTTCCATCGAGGCTGTAGCCTTGGCTTTCATCTCTTCAAAACCTTTGTTCTCTTTCTCCGCAGCCGACTTGTTGATAAGGTCCTTGACCCAACGGCCGAACTTCTTATACGGGCTCCAGAATGCCTGCTTAATGGAGATAGGGTTGTCGATTATCTTGGTGACTTTCGCATCGTAATCAAGGCCCGAACGGTCGTAGAAAATGGCATTTTTGCCTACGAAGAGGTCATCTACATCGCCTGCTGTAACGGCTGCGATAATCGACATCTTCTTTCCGCTGGCGGGGTTGACGCAGTCGCAGAAAAGCAGATACATGCCGGCGATAGGGGCGAACGTACCCATCGCGCCTGCATCTTGAATGCGAACGCAAAAATCGCATGCGCGCTGGTCGATGATGAGCGTACCGCATTGGAAAATGGCTTTCTCATTGGGTGCATAGAACGCTTCAAACGATATGTAGTTGCGCAGGAGCGTATAGAAATCTTTCTTCAGGCGGAGCAACTTGATGAGGGGCTGGAAAGCCGCAGTAGCAGCAGCAATAGCGGCATTGCGGGCATCGGCAGCTGCTTGGTTGGCTGCATTCACAGCTGCCAGTTCGGTTTCATAAGCGCCAATCTGTTCGTTTAATGAAGTCCAGTACTCTTTCTTGATTTTGGGAGCCGATTCGGGGTCGGTGGAGGCTAAACCGAGTTCTTCCAAACGAAGGTCTTCAAAATACTTGGCGAAGGCCTCTTTCTTCTCCCGATAGGCAGCGAGGATACCGCCGTCAACGGGTGCCTCTGGGAGGGGCTTCACCTCGGCTGCGGGAATGGTGTCGGCAACTGCTGCTTCGGCAGCAAGAACTTGAGCGAGACTTACAATCCCGTCTTCGCCAGCTAATCCGCGAGCCACTTCGAGCATCTGGTCGGCATCCGCATTGCCTACATTGAAGTCAGTTAGCGCGATGCTGTCTGTGCCCTTCAGGAGATCATCCGGGTTGCGCAATACGCTGCACAGCCATTGAGATGCTTTTACGATCTCGTTGACGCGCAATTTCCCATCGCCATCCGTATCCATCAGTTTGAGCGTGGTGTCAGCAATCTCCAAACCCATGGTGGGGCAGGAGAGAACGGTCCACATCTTCTGATCCAGTTCGCCCAAATGGCGAATGTCTTCACCCGAGGTAATCACTACTCGAGTGCTTCCGCCTACTGTCTTGTAGGTCCAGTTGTAGTTACTCATATAAATAAATATTCTGCTAATAAATGCTCTTATACAACGCCTAACGTCTGCTGATGGTATTCGCGGAGGGAGAGGTTGTCAGAAACGATTTTAATCGAGCGCACGTTGGTGAACCCCATGCCGAGTATGAAGGCGAGCTCCATATCAAATACACAATCGTGCTCCTTACTCTCCAATACGAAATCCACGTTGGTGAAGATTGGTACGTTAGTGTGCGCCACTTCGATGCCGTATTCTGCGGCCAAACCTGGCAGGCAGCGGTATGCGGGCTCAGGGTAGCTGACGTGGGGATGGCAGAGGCGCACCTCACCAATCTCTACGAGCGAGCCAATCGCATAATTGGCACTACCCACGTAGCCGATATTGATGATAGGAGTAGATAGCGGCAGGTCGCGCAAGTTCTTGAGCAGGTTGAGCGCACCTACTCCCGTAATACGAATCTCCTGACCGGGGAAATATTTCTCGGCGAGCTGCCGTTCGCCTTCTTCTGCAATGATTACCATATGAATATGCTATGAATGATAGTGTTACCGAATTTAACTGAAATTGAGCGCAAAGGTAGTAATAATTTTTGAATAATTATGCAAATATACGAATAATAATGCAAAAAACGTGTTTTTTTTAGATAATTTCTAAAGAAATTTGGTCATTTCAGAAAAAAGCAGTATCTTTGCATGCTTTTTTGGGCTCGGCTGAACGCGTTTCGCTGAACCTGGAAGCAAAAGATAATTTTAATGTTTAACCCTTTAACGCCTTGATAGGCGCCGGTCTTATGGATCGGGCTGAGGCAAGGCACCCAACCGTTTTTACCAATATGGCAGAAAACTTTGATCTCCAGAACTTCGACTGGGAGGCATACGAGAACGGCATGGCCGACAACTCGGGCAAATCAAAAGAAGAACTTACCGCTCTTTATGACAACACGCTCAACTCCATCAAGGCAGGTGAGGTAGTAAAGGGCATCGTAAAAGGCATCAACAAGCGCGAGGTTATCGTAAGCGTAGGCTTCAAGAGCGACGCTGTAGTACCTGCTGTTGAGTTCCGTTACAACGAGGACCTCAAGGTTGGTGACGAAGTAGAAGTATATGTAGTTAACCCTGAAGACAAGAAGGGTCAGCTCGAGCTCTCTCACAAGCAGGCTCGTGCTGCTCAGAGCTGGGAGCGCGTTAATGCTGCTCTGGCTAACGAAGAAGTTGTTAAGGGCTACATCAAGTGCAAGACCAAGGGTGGTATGATTGTTGACGTACTCGGTACCGAAGCATTCCTCCCGGGCAGCCAGATCGACGTGAAGCCGATTCGCGACTACGATATTTTCGTAGGCAAGACCATGGAGTTCAAGATTGTAAAGATCAATCAGGAGTTCCGCAACGTTGTTGTTTCTCACAAGGCTCTCATCGAAGCCGAGCTTGAGGCACAGAAGAGAGAGATCGTTTCAAAACTTGAGAAAGGTCAGGTACTCGAGGGTACCGTTAAGAACATCACCAACTATGGTGTATTCATTGACCTTGGTGGCGTTGACGGTCTTATCCATATCACCGACCTCTCTTGGGGCCGCGTAAACGATCCGAAGAGCATCGTATCGCTTGATCAGAAGATCAACGTGGTTATCCTTGACTTCGATGAGGAAAAGAAGCGCATCGCTCTCGGCTTGAAGCAGCTCACCCCGCATCCGTGGGATACGCTTGATCCGAACCTTAAAGTAGGTGATAAGATTAAGGGTACGGTAGCCGTTATGGCTGACTATGGTGCTTTCGTAGAGGTTGCTCCTGGTGTAGAAGGTCTGATCCACGTATCGGAAATGAGCTGGAGTCAGCATCTGCGTAGCGCTAACGATTTCCTCAAGGTTGGTCAGGAGGTAGAGGCAGTCATCCTCACCCTCGACCGTGCAGAGCGCAAGATGAGCCTCGGCTTGAAGCAGCTCAAGGCTGATCCTTGGGAGACCATCGAGACCAAGTATGCAGTTGGCACCAAGCACACTGCTCGCGTTCGTAACTTCACCAACTTCGGCGTGTTCGTTGAGATTGAGGAGGGCGTTGATGGCCTCATCCACATCTCTGACCTCTCTTGGACGAAGAAGATTAAGCACCCCAATGAGTTCACTCAGATTGGTGCTACCATCGAGGTTATTGTTCTCGAAATCGATAAGGAGAACCGTCGTCTCTCTCTCGGCCACAAGCAGCTTGAAGACAACCCATGGAATGCTCTCGAAGCGAAGTTCGCTGTTGACACCCTCCACGAAGGTAAGGTAGTTGAGCTTACTGACAAGGGCGCTGTTGTTTCACTCGAAGAGGGCGTTGAAGGCTTCTGCACTTCTCGTCACTTGGTTAAGGCTGACAAGAGCAACGTTGCTGTTGGCGATGTACTCGACTTCAAGGTAATTGAGTTCAACAAAGATGCTAAGCGTATTCTCCTTTCTCACCTCCGCACTTGGGAGGCTCCTAAGGAGGAAGAGAAGCCCGCTAAGAAGGCTAAGAAAGCCGTTGCTGAGCAACCGGCAGCTCCTCAGATTGAGAAGACTACCTTCGGTGATATCGAGGCTCTCGCAGCACTCAAAGCGCAACTTGAAGGGAAGTAAACAACTCTTATCCTGTAAAAAGGCCGTCACGTTGTGGCGGCTTTTTTGTGTGCCCTCACGACATATGTGCCCATAAGGAAAGAAGAATCCCACCGCTTTCGCGATGGGATTTTCTTTATTTATCCGCAGCAGAATTTATTCGTTGGCCGAGGAGTCTTCAGAAGAAGCATCCTCATGAGCAGAGTCAGACTCTGCTTTGGCAGAATCGTGCGACTTCTTGAGCGAGCCGAAGAGAGCTGCAAGAGCTTGAAACACGGCTACTATAATTTGCCATGCATTCACTTTCTTATCTTTCTTTGCCATGATATAAAGAACAAAATTAGACAGGTTGGTTTTATTTTTATGAACAAAATTTCTCAAAATTTTACAAAATTACTCGTTAAAGAAAAGAATCTTGTTTAATCTTGGGAATCTTGTTTATGTTTAGAATGCGCCTTGGCGCTTGGAACTCCTGGAACGCCCGAAGGGCTACTGGAACAGAGCCGCAGGCTCTACCTGGAACGCGCTTTAGCGCAAATGGAACGCCCGCAGGGCAAGCCGCCGGGCTACTGCCCCGGGGGCGGCTTCTCCCTATATCTATAATCGATACCTATGAGCGCTCCCACGAAGGTGAGGGTCTCGCCATAGGCGGTCAGAACGGTAGGGTCAATCTCGCCTCGTGGCGGCATGAAGAGCGCGATACCCACCAGCGTCAGCCCAAACAAGGTGGCAATGACTGCTATCAGCAGCTGCACCCAAGAGCGGTAGTTAGCTTTCATAGGCGATTAATTTTAGAACAAAACGAACATGTTGTTTTTTTTAAAAAGAACAAAATTAAGCAAAATTAAACAAAATTATTTCTCGTTATCGAATAAAAAATAATCTTGAAAAATCTTGAGAAATCTTGTTCATACTTACCAAAATTTCTCTTTCCTGAAACCCTCTTCCCCCTCAAAAGGGGGACCGAGGGGGTCTTGGAACGCCGCAGGCTTCTGGCCTGCTCTTTAGCGCTTGGAACCGCCAGTCGCTCCTCCCTCCACCTTGCCTATGCGCAGCCTCGCAGAAACGAGCTAAGCGTCGGTTTATGCGACACGGCCCCGAAGGGCCGATTTTAGCGGCATCGCACCCCTCTGTGCAGGAGGGGTAGCCCGTAAGGGCGGGGAGGTGTCCTCGACGACAAACGGAAAGTTTGGAGGAGAAGAGGAACGCTAATGCTAATG
>JALFZG010000069.1 GCA_022784645.1 Bacteroidales bacterium | reverse complement strand
TAGGAGAGGGGGAGTCCGCCATTGTGGAGATGAGGCTGATGTCTTGGACGTAGATATCCTGATAGGTATCGCGCACCTGGAAGGAGAGCGCGGCCACTACCAGTTTGCCTTTCGTGTAGTGAATAGGATAAGCTGCGATATACGAAGCAAGATAGGTATCAGCATACTTACTGCCCAGTTCGCGCAGAACAATTGTTTGTTTGATAGCCTCAGTGCCATCTTTGCGCTTGATGGTGGTCGCTTCTGAAAGCGAGATTACTTGAAATATAGAAATCATAATGAATGATATGAATGATTGATTGTTGGCCAAAGGCCAATTGATGATATACGCGAATAGTATTCGCTACTACGTGAACGATTCGGGCTCTGCGGTGGCCGTTTTCTTGTACCTCCCGTCCGCTTCTTCGATATAGCCGCGGAATTTCCATTGAGTAAGCTGATTATATGCTCCTTCTTCCGGCTTGCCTACCCGCTGGCGCACCTCCACCAAGTTCTCATAGGTGAACGTACTCGGAAGCATCTCCAGCATATTGGCGGGCCCTTTCTTTCGGGTTTTAAACGTATCGACAGCCGGCAAGGTCTCGCTCAGTTGCGGAGCAAAAATAGCGAGCTTCGACCAAAGGTCGTAATACAGGCTCCAGCGCATGAAAGCGGCAATGGAGTCGGTCCATTTCTGTCCGTTGGCCACGTATAGCACACAGGCTTTGAGCCAGGCGATTATGAGCGCACGAAACGACATCGACTCGAAATTATCGTCATCAGACAGAACGGTTATATCCGCCATTTCAAGCGATAGTTTCTCCACCAATCGGTTGGCCTGCGGGCATGCAATCTCGCCCGTAGCGGCTTGCAAACGCGTGATATAGACCTGCATCTGCTTGCGGTAATTATCGTCATAAATGCCCTGCTTGGGGATGATGCCCGTGCGCTCACGGGTGCGCTGCACATAACTGATGCCGATGCGGCTGAGCGTGCCATCCGTCAGTGCATCGCGGAAGAACGTTTGCGCTTTCTGCTCCACGCAACTGAAATTGAAGTTCCATCGCAGAGTGGGGTTGCCGGAGATGCCATCTGCGGTAGCTCGCTGTGCGCCCAAGCGCGACAGATCATAGGCCAAGCGCACCACTTTCGTCAGTTTCTTATGGCTGCCGCAGCACTGGTCGAGCAGGTCCACCTCGGGGATGTTGGTGTAGAGAAAACGGTTGCCCTCGGCCTCGGCATCCATCAGGAGCTGAATCAATGCCGGGTTGGTCATGTCGGGTTCGGGCGCTAAGATGGCGGCATCTTCGGGGCGAGCCGGGCGCTGCTTATTGGCCGCGGTGGTCTTGCACTGACGCTTCCATTCGTTGAGTTTGGCGTTGCTCCGCGCATCGTGTTCGCGCAGCGGCTGGATGATTGTTTCGATGATTGGATTGATGCTGCCCTTACCGATACTCATTGGGCCAATCAGCCCGCACATGAAGTGCGGTTCGTGAAAAACGTTGTCCGAATAACGGAATCCGACATTGTGCATGAGCGAACCGAAGGCCGGAAACAGCGAATTCGAAATGGCCGCTTTCATGTGTTCAGGAGCGTTTTTTATCGCCAAATGGAGCATTTGAGGCAGTGGTTTTGGCATCTGAGGGGCATATGGCGATAGGATGTCGTAATGATTTTCTGCTGAATTTCTCATACTGAAAAGTCTTAATTAATTGATTAATAGAGAGTTACGTTTTTGAGCATTACAGATTACAGTATTACAGTAAGAAAAACGAAGGGGGTAGGGTCTGCTCAAAAATCGTTTTTGAACAACTTCTTATTCTTATAACTTATTGATTATCAATATATTATATAATATATAAATATATATAAAGGAGAGAATCTAATGAGGGTGGTACCCTTATTTTTTTTAACTGTAATACTGTAATCTGTAATATTTTGCTATTTATACCAATCCTAAATCAGCTTTAGCATTGGCCAGTTCGGTGAAGATCTCATTGGCGAAAGCGTGCGGATTGAAGTAGCGCGTGAGCTCTACCTTACGCATGTACACCATCAGACGACCATCCGGCGTGAGGTT
>JALFZG010000033.1 GCA_022784645.1 Bacteroidales bacterium | reverse complement strand
TTCGGGGAAATACCGAACCCGCACAAAAATCAAGGGCTAAAAGAACACTATTTCAAAGAACTCATGCTATTCGGACTAAAATCAGCCGTTTAGCGATCATATTTTAACTAATTTAAGTCAAATTTTTAACGAACTATTGAATTATAATGCGTATCGATAAAATGAACAAAAGAAAAATTATAAGAATCGGCTGCTTAGTAGTAGCACTGATTTTTCTTGGCATTCCGGCATTTTTTATAGGAGACCTTTATTATTATCTGGTTTTAAAACGTAATTATGTCAAGATAGATGGGTATAAGACTATCACAATTTGGAAGCATTACATCATTTTTGATCGATATTGGTATCCTTTTTATCCCAAAGATAATTATATCCTTGCCGATAACCGTGGAGAATACTATGATTTGAGTTTTACGATAACACAAGACTCTGTTCTTGGAATATGGAGTGATGGTTCTATTGAAGTGTTCGGTATGGATGAATTTAAGGCAATTGAGATATATGAAGAAAGAAGCACATATGAAGACTGGGCTAATCGGTATAGTTTTAAAAATGCTACAGAATCCCGGCAAGATAGTCTACGATTAGAGGTTAGTTTTGAGTTGTGGTTTCCCGAGTTTGTACACACAGGCACATACATATACAAAAGTGGTGATGTTACTATAACGCAGGATTTTGGTAGTTTAAGGATGAAAGAATAACCGAATACCAATGTCAGAAAAAATCAAATTACGTTTTTTTGCGTAACGTAACGCGATGTTACGCAAAAAATATAATAGTCCAAACATTCAGCATCGTATTACCATCGCATTACTATCGTATTACCATCGCATTACCATCGCATTACCATCGTACACAAATGCTCGTGTAATACAAGCGATTTGCCTTGTAGGTGTTAACTGTTACCCCGTAACTCCCAAAATTTTCCGTTTTCAGGGCCTCCAAGAAAGGGTTAAAAGCAGAACCTTTGCACTCGCATTCATCAGCGATGGATACATAAACGCGATGAGGAGCGATGAGGACTCATTGAGGACCCTTATCGGAATCACAAAGTTCGTATCCTTTCGAAAAGTTTTGCGTAACGTAACGCGATGTTACGCAAAAAATTATACTTCGTATGGTCAAGTTGAGTAATGCTGCAATAAGTCTGCAATAATTCTGCAAGAAGTTTATCGGCGAGGTTAAAGCGAAAAAAAGGAGGCAAGACCTCAAGATCTTGCCTCCCCAAATCTATGCGATGCATTACCCGACTGTAATGGCACGCTGGATTTTCTTTTCTTCCTTCATCGTTACTTTAGGAAGTGTGATGGTGAGAACGCCATCCTCAACCTTGGCTGCGATATCCTCCTTAACAACGTTGTCTGGCAACGTGTAAGTCTGCTGATAATTGGTGTAACTGAACTCTTTGCGAAGATAGCGAACGTGTTTGTTTTCATCGTTGTGCTCTTCTTTGTGCTCGAGTTTGTTCTCTATCGCTACCTCCAGATTACCTTCGGCATCGATATTTACTCTGCAAAACTCCTTCTTGATACCTGGAGCAGCAATCTCCATCGTATAGGCATTTGCATCTTCTTTCACATTAACGGCAGGACTGCTGGCGTTGCTGGTCGGCAATACGCTGTTAAAAAACTCATCAAACATCGTAGGATACCAATTGTTGGATTTCATAACCTTTAACATAACAAAAAAAATTTAAAAAGTTAAACATCTTGTTACGGCGTCGAGTTGCAAGGTGTACCCTCCACGAGTGCCTCTGTTGAGCTTTCGGCTTTCGCTGCTCATTACTCAAATTGCGTGCCAATACTTGATTTTCGCTGCAAACCGGACATTTTTTCCACTTTCTGCCATCTTGTCCCGACAACTTGACACTCCCCACCCTCGCACGTATTGCTGCCCTTATCGGCAGTTAGGGAATCTATCCTTCATGCTTGATAAAAAGTTCAATTGTTCGCTGGATTTGCTTACGTGCCACTTCGGGCTGCATCCATTCGGATGGCGGGATAGTGTTGCCTTCATTTATGTTGCGAATGGCCACAAAGCCGGCTTCTTTCAGCTTTTCGGCATCTTCTACCGCTCCAGCTATAACCAACGTAGGCACGCCTTTCCGCTTGGCATGCTGGAGTACCGCATACGGCACTTTGCCCGTGAGCGTCTGTCTATCGATCTTGCCTTCTCCCGTAATCACGAGGTCAGCTCCTCTCAGATGCGCATCCATCTGCAACGCATCCAGCACCACCTCCGCTCCCGGCAGCAGTTCCGCCCCAAGGAACGCCATGAGCGCACCTCCTAATCCGCCCGCGGCTCCACCACCGGCTATCGTTGAGAAATCCGGCAGATGGAAACGTTTGGTTATCATTTCTGCAAAATGCTGCATGCCGTTTTCCAACACCTCCACCGTCTCTTCATCCGCCCCTTTCTGAGGAGCAAACACACGAGTCGCCCCATCCGGTCCGCAGAAAGGTGTCTGCACATCACAAGCCACCCGGATATGCAGTTTCTTAACCGCTTCGCCAACGGCCGAATCGTCTATCTGAGCAATCTTATCGAGGTTGCCCCCTACCCCAGCCAATTCCTCGCCATTATGGTCAAGAAAACGCCAACCGAGGGCCGTGAGCATCCCCATTCCGCCATCGTTGGTAGCGCTTCCGCCTATGCCAAGCAGGATATCTGTACATCCCCTATTGAGAGCATCGAGCAGCAACTCGCCCGTACCGAAAGTAGAAGTGGCGATGGGGTGCCGAATCCAAACAGGCAGCAAGGTCAGCCCGCTCGCTTCCGCCATCTCCATGATAGCCGTTCGTCGGCCCGCTATCTCAGCTATCGCATAATGCGCCAATTGCGGACGAAAGAGCGGATCGCAAACCGTCAGTTCCACCATTTCCGCACCAAGCGGTTCGGCCAACACGCTCACCATCCCTTCGCCACCATCCGAAGCGGGAAGCATCACGAGTTCGCATGCCTCACCCAAAGCTGCTCGGACTCCGGATGCGATGGCTTGAGCTACCGACTGTTGCGAGAGCGAGCCCTTAAACGAATCAGGAAGAATCAGAATTTTCCGCATAATAGAGGGTATATAATTGGTGGGGTCAAAAAATTCCCACTTAAGAAAAACTATTCATTATTTATTGTGGGTAACAAAAATGCATTATGTTCATCTTTTGGTTTCTTTTCGGCCCAAATCGTAAGTAAAATCAGTCACGTATCTCGCTACGCTCCCTCTTTTACTTCCAATTTTTCCTCGAAAATAAATCCAAAATCTAAACAGCGAATTTTTAGAACCCACCAATTGATTTTTGCATGCAAAAGTACGATTTTTATTTGAAATGCACAAATAATTGCCTGTTTTTTACGTTTTTATAGCGATATATTTGCATAATTCAATTTTATTTTGTAACTTTGTAGGCTCAAAAAATTCAGAATAACAAACAACACATTATTATATTATCATGAAACAGGTTATCAGCACACCGGAAGCACCGGCCGCCATCGGCACCTACAGCCAGGCAATCGTATGTAATGGTCTTTTATTCGCAAGTGGTGCACTCGGCATCGACCCGAAGACGGGTGATTTTGCAGGCACCGATTTCCGTTCGCAAGCCGAGCAGGTGATGAAGAACGCCGATGCCATCCTCCGTGCAGCCGGCACCTCGGCCGACAAGGTGATCAAGACCACCGTTTTCCTCGCAGACATGGCCGACTTTGCTGTACTCAACGAAGTGTATGCCACCCTTTTCCACGCTCCCTATCCCGCTCGTTCGGCTGTGGCAGTCAAGACGCTCCCCAAAGGCGGCTTAGTAGAAATGGAGTTTATTGCTGAAGTATGATGCCCGCCCTTAAGCATCTCGTTCTTTCCCTTACCTTGCCCCTCTCCCTCAGCCTCTCGGCTCAAACGTTTGAAACGGCTTCTGAGGCTGTGAGCAACATGGGCATTGGTTGGAACTTGGGCAATACGCTCGAGTCCAATTCCGGCGATACCACCAATATGTGGATTGAGCAATGGACCGCCCGCACGCCTTCAGACTACGAAAACGCATGGGGTCAGCGGCCGGTCACTCGCGAACTCATTCATATGATGAAAGAAGCAGGTTTTCGCGCTATCCGAGTGCCCGTTTCATGGTATCCCCACATGGGCATTACCCTTTCGGCTCAATGCCTTTGGAAACCCTCGGAATGGCAACCAACTGCCGTGGATTCCGTATGGATGGAGCGAGTAGCCGAAGTGGTGGGATACGTGCTCGATGAGGGGCTGTATTGCATCCTTAATGTGCATCACGACACGGGTGCGGCCAACACCGCTTGGTTGAGAGCTTCCGGCAGAGGATATGCGGCTGCAGAGGAAACGTTCCGTCAGCTTTGGACACAGATTGCTACGCGTTTTCAGGCTGCTGATGAACACCTGATCTTCGAGGCATACAACGAGATGCTCGATGATTACAGCAGTTGGTGCTTTGCCAGTTTTGCGGCTCCTGGCAATTACAATGCCAGTGCAGCAGCTGACACCTATCAGGCTATCAACCAATATGCTGCCACCTTCGTGGAGACTGTTCGAGCTACCGGAGGCAACAATGCCCAACGCAATCTGATGATCAACACCTATGGCGCTTGTTCGGGTCACGGCACGTGGAGCAGCCATCTGGCAGAGCCGCTCACCCAACTCATTTTGCCTACCGACCCCTTCGGTACGCAAGAGCACCTGATGGTGAGTGTCCACTCCTACCCCTCACTCCGCAATAATAATGCCTTCATCTCGCGCACGCAGATGGAGCAGCAAAACCAGCAACAGATGCAGGTGATTGTCAATCAGCTCCAGCAAGCCAAACAAGTGCCGGTAGTGATTGGCGAATGGGGCAGTTCAGAAGGAACGGATTACAACGACAATCGGCAACTCTATCTGCAGTTCGTGCAGGATTTCACTACGCGAGCCCTTGCTGCCGGACTCTGTCCGATGTATTGGATGGGCATCTCTGATGGCGAAGATCGTGCCGTTCCGGCTATCACGCAACCCGATGTGCTGCAGGCGATGTTTGCCCCCACGGCAGTCGATAACACGCCTTCAGCCCCCCAAGCGCAACGCATCTTCACCAACGGGCAGATCCTTATCCTCCGCAATGGTGCCCTCTACACCCTCACCGGCATCCGCATCAACTAACTACCAGCCTCCGGCCCTGGAACGCGCCTTGGCGCATTTGGAACTACCTGGAACGCCCGAAGCGCACTTGGAACAGCCAAAGGCTATATGGAACGCGCAAAGCGCACTTGGAACTACCTCTATGAACACCACTACAGAAGACCGCGAATTAGCCGAACGGATTCGGCAATATATGGTATCGCACCACCTGACGCTCGCAACTGCAGAAAGTTGCACGAGCGGACGAATAGCCGCCACTCTCACCTCTGTGAGTGGAGCATCCGACTATTTCCAGGGCGGTATGGTCGTATATCAAAACGCTCTCAAAACGCGTTTCTTAGGCGTTTCGCCCGAACTGATAGCCGAACATGATGTGGTGAGCGAAGCCGTTGTCAGACAGATGGCCGAAGGCTGTTTGGAGTTGTATGGCACTGACTATTGCATCTGTTCCACCGGATACACGGGTGGCGGTTCAGAGCGAGTAGCGAGCGGTACCATTTGGCTCGCCTATGGTAGGAAAGGCGACATCCATACCCATTGTCTGCACCTCGATGCTTCACGAGAAGACAATACCGCAACGGCAGCCCTCACAGCCGTCAAACTACTCGCAGCAATACTTTAGCTGCTTTTTCAACACTTTCGCTGCTATTCATAATAAAAATAATATAAGGTGTGGGCATTACCCCCATTATCGGATGGGAATAACCTACATTATCAAAACAAAAGATTATTAACGAAATAAGATATGCATATGAAATCAATCAAACTGATGCTGCTTATTGCAGCCATGCTTCTTCCTCTCAACATCCACGCTCAGAAACAGCAGGATGCGTATCGTCAGACCATCGAATTGCTCATCAATAAGGGGCAGCAAAAGGAGCAAATGCAAATGCAAATTGCTCAGTTGCTTCAGCAGCAAGACCAAAACAATCCACAGATGGCCAAAATGCAGAAATACTTTACGAGTGATGATTTCTTAAATGATATAATCGACATGTACGAAGAGGCTTTGCGCCCCCGTTTGACGCTCGAACAGCTGCAAGAAGTGGCAAATTTTGTCACCTCCGATTCCAGCAAGTTGCTCGAAGAGAAAGCGCAAGTATTGGCTATGCAAATGCAAGACCAAACCTCACCCACATTCGCTGTGATGATGGATTTGGTGCAACGTATGGTGGCACATGCGCAAGGAAATGACGCACAACCTACTGTGGACTTGACCGTTGACCCGGAATATGCTAAATTTTTTCACGAGTATTATGTAGCCTCCGGTACGGATAAAATCATGGAAACAACTATGCAAAACATGATTGGAGCCATTGCGGGGCAGTTTGCAGGTCAGTTCAACGCAGATGAACAAGCGCAATTTGAGCAGATGGTCAGCCGCATGACTACCTATATGGTTGAAAATCTCGAGCCCTCCGTAATGAAGATGATGGAAGGCATTTATACGCCATCTGAACTCAAATATTACGTTCGCAACATGCTTACTCCATCCTACCAAGCATACGTGGATGCATCCGCAAACATCGATTTTAGCAAATTCATTACTATCATTTTCGAAAAAATGAAATAATTTCAAATGGGCTTCCCTTTCTAATTTCTGCATTTTTTTGAATAGGTTTTATTTTGGAATAATTGAAATAATCTCAGAATATGGCATCTAAAATCAGTCCGGCAGACGAATGGTGGGCAGGTCTCACCATCGCGCAAAAAGAACGTATCGCCCGCAAAGCATCGAGCAAAGCAGAGGTTCCGTTTGAAACCACCTATCCGGCTTGCAGCCGCTGGTGGATGACCCTCGACGAAGCCAAGAAGCAAGGCATTCACGAACATTGTACTGACCGCCATGGCTACCTCCTTGCCGACTTCCAGGAAGGTCATACCTTGTCGTATTAACCGCCTTTCTAACGGAATCGCATACCGCATTTCTTACAGAATCGCATACCGCTTTCTTACAGAATAGAAGTTTTGACTTTCTAACGGAATAATGTTTCTGTTTGACTTGACACCACGAATGTCAAGACAGAGTTTGTGCGTTAAAAAATACACCATTCGATTATTGAAGCACAATGAAATTCGATTATTTTGAGCACGTCTCATTCGCAGCTACGGTCTGCGACAAAGAAGGTATTGTTCTCTATCAAAATGCCTGCTCTATCGAGCGAAATGGAAATGTGATTGGGCAGAATCTATACGGCTGCCATAATCCGCGTTCTGCAGCCATGATTAAGGATATGATTGCTCATGGCGGAAGCAATACCTATCAAGTGATTAAACATGGTCAACTTCGCCTGATTCATCAGACGCCTTGGTATGAAGAAGCAACCGGAGAAGTGGCCGGATTGATTGAGCTCTCCATCGCCATGCCCGACAACTGCCCTACTTACAACAGAGACAAGAAAGAATAAGCCTTACGATTTAGCTTGTCGCTAAATGTAGGCTGAAGGCGTTTGCATATAATGCCAACGTACAAAAAATTGGAATTCCAGCTTAACCAGCATCATTTCTTCTCACAAAAAAAGCAGCCACCCATTGTGACTGCTTTTAATGTGCGAACAGCTTTTATCAATAGTAACTCCTTTCTTCAAGAATCTGAATCTATTTGCTTACCTTAAACTTATACTCCTTCGCATATTCTCGTAAGATGGTGAGGCGAAGAGTCTTTTCCGTCAGATTATAGAGCGATGACCATTGCGTTTGCGAAGTCAGTTCCTCTGTAGGAGCTTGCGAAACGGCTTCCAGCAAATCCATTGCCTGATCTTCATCCAAGCTGTAGTTATTCGTAAACAAGGTACTGCGGAGGGTTTCATATCGGTCTTTGCCATGAGAAGACCCCCAACCATCCGTTGTTCCAATCATAGTAGGCGATACATAGAAATTCGTTACACAGCGGAGCGTATCATTGCCTGTAAACACTTCCATAACGCGAGGAACACTATCCCCTTTCGGAATCGTATATTCTACGATGGCGTAATCGCCTGTGGCATCTGCCATAAAGTAGTGGTAATTGCTTCTTCCGCTTCCGCGCATATCCATATCATACTCACTCAACATTTTGATAGCTTCTTTTACGGTAGAAGCACGATCCAGAAGCATTCTGATAGCTACGGTAGTGCCAATTCTGGGTTTGCCAGTCTGCTGATTGGTTTGCTTTTCTGTCAACGCCAAAACGCCAATCGCAAAACCATCTTCATTGATACCATCGAGAGCGGCATAAGGAAGCCCCATCAAGAGCGACAAATCCGTATTGCCATCCGTATAGAAACCTTTTCCATAGCCCATATTCAAGCCATCTACCATTGAAATGGATTTTTTACCACCTTGGGGAGCCGTATGTACAAGAATTGCAGACGTGGGGACATAACTCGTTTTATCAGCATTGAAATGACGATAGTCATAGTTTCTGCCCATTAAATACTTACTCGTTTTTGAATCGGGTACCGCGAAGCAGCTGCAGCCTGCATCATATTGCACATTCGCACTAGCCGACGGCTTTATATCATATAGCAAATACGCCACATAGCCAAACAGTTTGGTGGTTTCAGTTAAGCCTGCAGACAGTACTTCATCCAACTTATAATCAGCCGTATAGTTGATCTCATACAAACGACCGGTGCCATCCAAATCCTTCATAGAATGGAGCATTGCCAATTTTTCAGAATCCGTAATATAAGCAGAAGGGTTCTGAGTCTCTTTTGATGTTGATTCGCAAGAACTCATCATCATAGCCATCAATATGCTACATACCAATAGCCAAGAATAGTGAAAATGAAAGTTTTTCATAGGAATTAAAATTAGTTTAAATAATTTTAGTCTAATAACGGCAGCAAAAGTACTCCAAAAATTTTAATCCTGCAAGCCCCAACGAAAGATTTTTACGATATTGGGTATTTTTTTGAAAATTTTACGATTTTTTTACCCCTCATACAGCATCACGCGCACCATATCCTTGTCGCCTCCTAACAAGTGGCTGCAACGATTGAGCTTGCCCGTATCGCGGAACCCGCATTTCTCCATCACCCTACCCGAAGCAGGGTTGCCCGTGAAATAATCTGACCAAATATGTTCGAAATGTTTTTCATTTAAGCAATAATCGAGCATCAATCGGAGGGCCTCCGTACAAATCCCCTGATTCCAATACGGCTTACCAATCCAATAGCCAATCTCGCAGTCGTTCACCCCAATGGAGATATTACTCGTTTCATGGGTGAAATATCCCATGCAGCCAATCGGTTCGCCCGTTTCTTTCAGCACAACAGCCCAAACGGTATCGCTCGAGAATACATTGCGAATCACCTCCCTACTCTCTTCTATCGACTGATGAGCAGGCCATCCCGCACGCGGTCCCACATCCGGATCCGAGGCATACTTATAGAGCACTTCCGCATCGCTCTCTTTCCATCGGCGAAGCAGCAATCGGTCTGTTTGCAACTCATCTGCTATCGTCTCGACATAGAAACTTACCGGACGAAAACCATCGTTGCAACTGATCATGGCGCTATTCGGATTGCGCATCCAACCATCGTAAAAATTCCCTTCTCCATGCGCTAAGGCCTCTACAAACTCCCGCATCGTTTTCCAAGCCTCCGGACACAGCCCTTCCGGACATTGACCATTCTCGCTAATCCATGTTTGTCCTTCCTCTATATCGCATGCATGCTCAATAGGGTTCTCATATCGCGCCATCAAATCCTCATGTTGCACCTTGCGAATGGCGGTAATTTTTACCTGTTTCATATGCTCAATTTTTACGGCTTGATCAAAACATTTTGTAGATAACTTATCGAATCCACACCCAATATACAGCAATGCCCAACTGCAAAATCAAAATAAGTGGCAAGCCTATTTTGAACTTCCAATGTTGCGTTTTATGATGCCATATCTTCATGCCTACCCATGCGCCAACCGACCCTCCAGCAACGGCAAAAAGCAGCAAAGTGAGTTCCGATATACGCCATTTCCCATGCTTGGCTTTCAGTTTGTCGATACCATATAGGAAAAACGCTACCGCATTGATTATCAATAGATAATAGAACAGCACCTTCATCCAAAAATCTGTCATATGCATCTTTCTGATTCCGCAAATGGCTCTGTCACTTCATGAATTGCGCGAGATGGCGGATGGCGAAGTTGATTAACCAATCCGGCAAATGCTTGAGGAAGGGAACGGCAATATGGTTCACCAATCCAGGCATACAGTTTTTCTTTCCTTTGAAGAGGGCTTTGATGGCTTTCTTCACCAGTTTTTCAGGCGGGATAGATACACGGATAGCAACAGCCAATCGTCTGAGCGGCATAGAGAGCCCATACAGTCCGGTATCAACTGCTCCGGGCGTAACCGACAGCAGATTCACCCCATACGGACGAAGTTCATACAACATCGAATGCGAGAAATTGTTGATAAACGCTTTTGTGGCATTGTAGCATTGGATTCCCGGCATAGCCATCCAGGCTGACATTGACGACATATTGAGGATATATCCTGGCCGTTGATCCTGCTTGGGCTTGATATGCGTAAGGAGCTGCTTCTCCCCATTTTCATCAATAATCTCCTCCACATACGTGTTTCGCTTCTGCATATCCTCGCCAAACAGACGCGTCATCCTTACCGTATTAAGCACATGCAGCTTCAGCATCAGTTCGATGCGCTTGAGCGAAGTATCGTTGAGGAAATTAAAGAAGAAAACGCCCGCATTATTAATCAGGATATCCACTTCCAGATTTTGCTCAAGGCAATAGTCATGGAGCTCTTCAGCCGCATGTTCGTCCGTGAGGTCTTTATATACCGACCACACCCTAACGCCATATTGCTCAATGAGTTGCGCACGCACCTCTTCGAGTTCCTTCTCCTGATTGGAAACGATAATCAAGTCGTGGCCTTGACTGGCGAGCTCACGTGCATACATGAGCCCGATACCAGACGAGGCTCCGGTTATAAGTGCTAACATAAAGAATCAACTGTTATTTTTTCGTACCCTCTTCAAGCGATTTTTCTGCTTTGCGTTCGAGTTTATCAATCTCCTTCAAGAGCTTATCGGGAATCTGTTCGCCATCGCGAAGGGCACAATGGTGGCACTTCATATCAATCGTATACATACGGCCTACGCAATAGTTCGAACGACCGCATTGGGCATGATATCCAATGTTCTCCTTTACGTGATTTACGAAATCTGGGTCCTTGATGAGTACGTGAGCGAGCTGGAAGAGTTCAAAGCCTTCGTCCATGATTGTCTGGCAGTTGGTTCCAGACTGAACGCCACCCACATAGATGAGTGTGGTGTCTTTGATTTCCTTTTGGAAACGCTTAGCCTGCTCCATGAAATACAGCTCCTTAAACGGAACGGTAGGAATGAGCATCGCGCCACCGCCACAAAGGAGTGCAGCCTTGAGCCACCACATCGTCTTCATCGGCATATAATGCGCCAGGGTCTTGATTGGCATAGCGCCACCAAGGATAGTCATTGGCGAAGCTGATACCGTACCGCCCGAGAGGATGATACCATGTACATGGTGCTTCTCAATCTCCTTGCAGATGCGGATACCTTCTTCAAAATCCACGCCCCGGAAGCAGTCGTCCCACATATTGGTCTTCACCACTACTGCCATATCATCGCCAGCATGCTGCATCACAGCATCGAGCACTTCATTCATGAACCGACAGCGGTTTTCAAACGAACCACCATACTGATCGTGTCTGCGATTGGTGCGAGGACTCAAGAACTGCGAAATCAAATAAGCATGGCCGCAATGAATCTCCACGCAATCAAAGCCACATTCGCGAGCAAAATCCACAGCCTCACCAAACTTACGTACAATGCGCTTGATTTCATCCACCTTCAGGCCGCGATGAAGCGTAGGCGAATAGAGGTTCAATCCTGCACTTGCGCTCACGGGCAAGCAATGGCAAGTCTTATAATGCGTCATATTACCGCAATGGCCGAGCTGAATCGACACCTTGGCTCCTTCCGCATGAACCGCATCCGTAAGATGCTTCAGCGAGGGTTTGGTAGCCTCTGCCACTACCAGCTGTCCATCAAACGAGCAACCCGATTGCTCTACTGCACAATAGGCTACAGTAGTCATACCTACCCCACCTCTGGCTACCGACACATGGTAGTCTTCCAATTGCTGAGTAGCTTTGTTGTCTTTACACATGTTCTCAAATGCAGCCGAACGAATAAAACGGTTGCGAAGCGTGATTGGACCGAGTTGATAAGGAGTAAAAAGTTTATTTTCCATAACTGATTGTCTAAAAATTTGGAAGAGGCACCTGCCTGTCAGATGCCTCTATATTTAGTAAAGAAAGGGAATTGATGATAGGAAAAAGGATGCAGCTAACCTTAATAAATGAATGGGAAAACGCGCTTCAGTTTCGGCCTGCGCTGCTGAAACTCAGGTGCGAACTCTTCTTCGTATTTATGGTAGATGGAGTTCGCACGCGGAACGAGGTTAGCCATTGTAAACCATACGAATACAAAACCAGCCCATGACCAAGTAAGCAATGCCCAACCTGCCCATTCTACGATTTCGCCAAAATAGTTGGCCGATGTAACGAAATTATAGAATCCACCCTTCGGCAGATAATGCTTCGTATCGCCCGGTTCACGAAGATGACGAATGATATAATCCGAATGCCAGTTAATCAACATGCCCGTAAAGAAAATCACGATACCAGCGATAAACTGCCATGATTTAAACCAATCAATCGTATAGAGCGACCGATATTCAGCCACGGTAGGAGCCAACTCAAACAGCCAGCGGCCTTGGATATAGCCATTCACCAGATTGAACGCAACGGAAAGAGCCATAATAGTAATAGGCATCTTCGAGTTACCGCGCATCAAGAACGGACAAATAAACGAACGATGAAAATAATGGAGCTCAAACAGCAGAAAAAATATGAAATAAGGCAATTCATATTTTACGGATGAATGATACCAAAAATAAAACATGACTAAAAAAACGGGACATTCCATCAGTGCCCAACCAATCTTATTATTGATTGCCGGTCCCCATTTTTCTGAAACCATCTTACCGTAACCCGCATCTACGAAGTATAGTGCTACAAACACAACCACGCCCAATACGACCATCACGAACATAAGAAAATTGAATGATTCCATAAGCTAAAAAAAGACTAATTCATCTGAGTGATGAGTGAAAATTGTTTTTCCTGCGAATCAGATGGATAGCGATAATCGCACATTACCCATCATAATATCAGGTGCAAAGATAGTATATTTTTTCGATTCGACCAAATATTTTTAATATTTTTAGCTTAAAATAATAAGAAAAGTTGCACAAATCAAAAAAAAAGTATAATTTTGCACTCCAAACAGCAGGCCGGTCTGTCGCGTCAGCCGCAAGGCGATGAGGAAAGTCCGGGCAACACAGAGCACCACACCGGTTAACGGCCGGCAGGCAGCAATGTTTGGTCACCGCCATAGAGACGAGTCTCGGGATTGCCGAGGGTGGAACGAGCATACTGTGGGTTGCAAGCTCATGTAAACCGACGTTTGAAGGCTGCTCGCCTGAGTCGGAGGGTAGAGCGCGAGAGAAAGGCGCAGTAATGCGCGCTTCGAGATTAATGACAGGCGCCCGTGAGGGTACAGAACCCGGCTTATAGGCCTCGCTGTTTTTTTAATACGAATACAATCATGCATTTTTTTCGAAAAATATACCTATTTATTACGCGCGACATATGGCGCACACGCGGGCACGAAGTGAGCACCAGCAAGCGACTCGGATTAGGCACGCTCAAGACCATCGTTTTGGCCGTAAAAGGGTTTAACCAAAACGATATCAACATGCGCGCCAACTCGCTTACCTACTCCATGATGTTTGCCATCGTACCGATTATGGCGCTCATCATTGCGGTGGCCAGAGGATTTGGATTTGAGAGCATCATAGAAGATTGGCTCAATCAGTCGTTTTTGTCGTCATATAATATCGTGCCTACCATCATGGGCTTCGTCAACCGTTACCTCGAGACGGCTCAAGGGGGCGCATTCTTAGGTATCGGATTGGTGATTCTGCTCTGGGCTGTATATTCGTTTTTCAGAAACGTGGAGAGCAGTATGAATAAGATTTGGGAGGTGGAGCAAAGCCGAAGTATCGTTCGGCAATTTGCCAACTACCTCACTATTCTGATCATGGTGCCTATTCTGATAGTGCTCTCATCGGGCGTAAGCATTTTCTTCAGTACCCATGCGGGGGAAATGGCCTTGTCAGCACATTTCAGCAAGCTCCACGAGATACTCCTCAAAAGCATTCCATGGCTGAGTACCTGCCTGATGCTTACCCTGCTCTATTGGATTGTGCCGAATACGAAAGTGAGAGCCGCAAGCGCCATCGCTCCCGGGCTGCTAATTGGTTCGATTGTTTACCTGCTGCAATCGCTCTCCGTGTACCTCATTATGTTCCTTTCCCGAACGAGCATCGTGTATGGTACGTTTGCAGCCATCCCGCTCCTCTTGACCTGGCTGCAGTGGACCTGCTTATTGATTCTTACGGGAGCCGAACTCAGTTATTCGATTCAAAACAAAGAAAAGCTCGATTTTGCGGCCGAAACAGTACGAATGTCGCGCCGATACAAAGATTACCTCACGCTCTATATCTGCCAGCAGATCATTCAGCGCTTTGAAGAAGGGCTTACGCCATTGACTGCCAATGAGATAGCCCAAGCCGACAATCTGCCTGTGAGGAATATCAACAACCTCTTGAGCCGCCTGACCGAAGTGAAGATTCTCTGCAAGGTGATGCCGGAAAACGAGCTCGAGGAAGTGCGCTATCAGCCCGCTATGGATATCAATAAGATCACCGTTGGATTGGTTATCTCGTATATCGAGCAGCAGGGAGAAGCCGAGTTTTTCACCAATCTGCCCGAGCCGATGAACGCGTTTTGGACAAGATGGCAAGCCCTCCGCAAGCAAGCAACTGATTATCAGAACTGGCTTGTAAAAGACCTATAATTGCAAACAAAACAAATCTTCAAAATAATTGCAAAACCCAATATCATCAATGAAAAAGACATTTTTATCTATCTGCCTCTTGGCAGCAATGGCTGTAAGTGCACAGACCATTGACCGTATTGAACCTCTGAGTTGGTGGACTGAGATGCAGTTGCCGCTTACGGTAATGATTCATGGAACCGACTTGCAGGATGCGCAAGTAAGTATCCAGAAGCGCGAAGGCAAGAAACTCAAAGCTACCGAGGGATTGGTGGTGCGCGGCCAGCATAATGCCGAAAGCAAGAACTATCTCTTTGTAGATTTAGACGTTCGCGAAGCCGGTGAATATGTGATCACCCTGAAGAAAGGAAAGAAAACGGCAAAGGTGAACTACACCATCTCCAACCGCAGAGAAGGCAGCCGCAATCGCAAGAGCTACACGACAGCTGATGTTATTTACCTCTTGATGCCCGACCGCTTCGTAGATGGCGATCCCACAAACAACAGCCATCCTACTACGTTGGAAAAGGGCGACAAGGCGAATATCCACGGACGCCACGGAGGCGATATTCAAGGTATCATCAACAGCCTTGACTATATCAAGAGCATTGGCGCTACTGCTATTTGGCCTACCCCACTCACGCTTGACAACGAGCCCGGGTGGTCATACCACGGCTATGCTTGTGCAGACTATTATCATATCGACCCCCGATTTGGCGACAACGAATTATACCGCCAGATGGTGAAACTTGCGCATGAGAAAGGCTTGAAATTCATTATGGATATGGTGCCCAACCATTGTGGTTTGGCGCATTGGTGGATGCAGGATCTCCCTTATCAGGATTGGATTCATCAATTCAGCACCTATACGCAAACCAATAATGTATTTACGACCTCTTACGATGTCAATGCATCGAAATATGACCGCAATATCAACGATTCCGGTTGGTTTGACACCCACATGCCAGATATGAACCTTGACAATCCTTACCTCCTGCAGTATTTCAAGCAGTGGGCAATCTGGTGGATTGAATATGCTGATTTGGATGGTTTGCGCGTAGATACGTATCCATATAACGAGAAAGTGCCAGCATCTGATTGGTGCAAAGCCATTCGCAACGAATATCCGCACATCAATATCGTAGGCGAATGCTGGACGCGTCCGACTTCTGAAGTAGCTTATTGGCAAGCTGATCACAACAACTACGATGGCTTCAATTCGAACCTGCCTACCGTAATGGACTTCCCAACGGAAGAAGCTATCCGTGCTGCTCTTTCGAGCGATGGCAAAGGTTGGGGCAATGGCCTTACTCGCGTGTATGACGCCCTCACACAAGATTATCATTATGCTGATCTGAACAACCTCTTCACCTTCATTGGCAACCACGATATGGAGCATATTGCCGATGTCGTGTATAACAACGATCTTCGTCGCGTACAGCTTGCCATCACCATGCTCGCTACCATGCGCGGTATTCCGCAGATCTTTGCAGGTGACGAATATGGCGAACGTTCAGCCGATATGCAATATGGCCATAGCGGTCTTCGCAGACTGCTTCGTGAACCGGAAACCAAGCAGGAGAAAGATCTGATGGCTTATCACGCACAACTATTCAATTGGCGCAAGCGCAATGATATCGTTCAGAAAGGCCGTACAATGCATTTCATCAGCAGAGACAACACCTACTGCTATTTCCGCTATACCAATCAGGGCTGCATCATGGTCTTCATCAATGCCAGCGAGGAAAACCGCGAGGTGCCCGTTTCGCATTACAAAGAGATGCTCGATAAGTTCGGCTATCAGGGCGTTGACGTGCTTGATGGCTCGGAGGTAGAACTTCGCGAAGGTCTCACCATCGATGGACTCAGCTCCATGGTGATTGAGCTCAAGAAATAAACGTTGTAGAAAGCGGCTCTCCAACATCTTGTTAGGAAGCCGCTTTCAAAAATAAACGTAGAATAAGCAAAACATAAGGCGACTCCTTTCGGGGTCGCCTTTTTTGTTAGTTTTGATTCATACATTGCTTGCGCCATTCTTCGGCTGTCAGGCAGAGTTCATCATACCATTCCGTGCCAAACCGGCGGATAAGTGGTTCTTTAAGGAACTGATAGATAGGCAGATGCAGTTTCTTGCCCAACACGCGAGCACAATGGCACACATCCCATCTATGATATTCTAAAGCTGACATTGCTGGCACCGAACCGCGAGCCTCAAACTCCTTCACGCGAATCGGATAGAGATGGCAACTGATGGGTTTCTTAAAATCGATTTTGCCGGCATTATAGGCTTTCTCAATCAGGCAATAGCACCAGCCGTTATGATCCGTGCGGCTGAACACACAGTCTTTATTATTGACTATTTGCGTAACCAATTCGCCCTCTCGGTCGCGATACGATATATCGCTCGCTTCTACCGTTTGCCGTGCTTCTTTGGTCATTTCCGGAAGGAGAACAGGCAGTATCTGACGAATCTTGCGGTCTTCCTCTTCCGTAAGAGGCGCACCCGCATCGCCTTCTATGCAGCAGCAACCTTTGCACGACTGCAGGTCGCAGCAGAACTCCTTCTCGAGTATCTCAAGCGATACGATGGTATTTTGAATTTGAATCATGCGTTGGATTTTTTAGAAAAACAGCCCTTCTATCCAAATTTTCAGGCCAATGAGGATAAGGATAATACCTCCCAGCCGCTCCACATTGAAATGCATCTTCTTCCCACATGCACGGCCCATCCAATAGCCAACTATAGAAAAGCAGAAAGAGATAACAGCAATAAGGCTCACACCTATCCATATTCGCTCCGGACAAGGGATGAAAATCACTCCGGTTGCCAAGGCGTCAATGGAAGTTGCTACGGCTAATACAATCAGATTGGGGAAGGTAAAAAGGTGGTCGGAAGCATGCGAAGCATCGTCTTCATCGGGTTTCTCAAACAGCATTTTTCCTCCGATTATCCCTAACAACACGAGCGCAATCCAAGGTGCAAAACGGCTGAAGAAATCCGCAAACAATCGGCCTGCAAAAAAGCCAATCAGCGGCATGCCACCTTGAAATAATCCGAAGAGAAGCGCCATCAGCAGTACCCACGCCAAAGGATTCAGCCCTTTAGCACCGGCAGATATACCCTTGGTAGTGCTGACTGCAAAACAGTCCATTGCCAGCCCCACCCCAATCAGTATGATGGACAAAATATCCATTACGCGTTGCGCTTACATTTATACCGTGCAGTGGTCTTTCCCTTTACGATACTCTGCAGTTTGCCCGAAATGAGTTGCCTGCGAATAGGCGAAACCCTATCGGTAAACACATGTCCCTCGATATGGTCATACTCGTGCTGGAAGATGCGACTGGCAAATCCATCCAACCATTCTTCGTGTTCGCAGAAATTTTCGTCGAGATAATGAATTTTTATCTTCACCGGACGAACCACATTCTCCGAGATACCCGGAAGCGACAAACAGCCTTCAGAATACGAGATGGTTTCCTCGGATTCTTCCAGGATTTCGGGATTGATAAAGGCTTGCTTGAAGTTGGCGCATTCGGGATAATCATCCGCCAAACAGGTGCCATCTACAATGAACATTCTCAGGCTCTTACCAATCTGAGGAGCGGCAAGACCACAGCCATCAGCTTGCGTAAGCGTTTCAAACATATCCGCAATGAGCGTCTTAATTTCCGGAAAATCAGCAGGCACTTCTTCCGCTTCTTTGCGCAGCACAGGTTGCCCGAGGAGATAAATAGGTAGAATCATAAAAGAGAATTTTGACTTGAATTTAAGTAATCAGTGAGGATGATGGTTGCAGCAATCTTATCCACCACCATTTTGTCTTGGCGCTTGGACTTCTTCATGCCGCCATCAATCATGGCTTTGTGAGCAAGCACCGAAGTGAACCGTTCATCGTACTGAATGAGGGGCATCTCGGGAAAGGCTATTTTGAACTGCTTCATAAACGGCTCTATATAGCGCATGCACTCCGAGTCCTCGCCCGACATCTGCTTCGGATGACCAATCACCACCTCATCCACCTGCTCGCGGGAGAAATAGTCGCGCAACCAATCCATCAGCGTATGCGTAGGTACTGTATCCACTGCCCCCGCTGTGATGCGGAGCGGATCCGTAACGGCTATACCCGTGCGTTTTCGTCCATAATCGATTGCCAATATTCGTCCCATTGTGCCTGATTTTTGTTTTAGTCTGCAAAATTATATAAAAAAATTCACATATCAAAATAAAAAGAACAAAATCCACAAAATTATACTAAAATATGCGAGATTGCTCCCCATTATAATTGCTTCCGAATCAGCAGCTCAGTCGTATCGTATCTTTAGCAAAACGGAGAGCTGCTGCCCCCTAAGAAGAGCAGCAGCCCCATAAATATGTTACCTCTCCCTACCCCAAGCACTGCTTAAGGAAGCTGAGGAAGAGCGGATGCGGATGCAGTACAGTACCGCTGTATTCGGGGTGGAACTGCGTGCCGATATACCAGGGATGAGCGGGAATCTCTACTATTTCCACCAGCCCACTATCCGGATTTTTGCCCACACATTGCATGCCGGCAGCCTCATAGGCCTCCAGATAAGCAGAGTTGAACTCATACCGATGGCGATGGCGCTCGCGCACCACCGTTTTGCCATAAATCTCGCGCACTTTACTCCCCTCTCGCAGCTCGCAAGCATAAGCACCCAAGCGCATCGTACCACCCATATCTGTGACCGCTTTTTGAGAAGCCATCAAGTCGATTACGTTGTGCAAAGTAGAAGCCATCTCGGCCGAGTCAGCATCGGCATAACCCAACACGTTTCGCGCAAACTCTATCACCATCATCTGCATACCCAAGCAAATGCCAAATGTTGGCACATGGTGCGTTCTACCATATTCAGCTGCAATAACCTTACCTTCTATTCCTCGTTGCCCAAAGCCCGGACAAATGATGAATCCGGCAAGCGATGAAAGCTGTTCATCCACGTTTTCTCGCGTCAGATGTTCGGAATTGATAAAGCGAATATCCACCTTACAATCGCAATAAATGCCGGCTTGATGGAGACATTCGCGGATGGATTTATACGCATCCTGCAAGTCGTATTTTCCTACGAGTCCAACGCTCACATGGCGTTTGGCTGCTTCCATCCGGTTCAAGAAAGCCTCCCATGCAGAGAGGTCAGCTTCAGGTGCATCCGTGATGCCCACCTTGCGGAGAATAGCCTGGTCGAGCCCCTGCTCGTGCATACGGATGGGCACTTGATAGATTGATGGCAAGTCCTCTGATTGCACCACGCAATCTTTGTCCACATTGCAGAACATAGCCACCTTATCGAGCAACGCCTCCGAGAGATGGTGCTCCGTACGAAGCACGAGGATATCCGGCTGAATACCCATTGACTGCATCTCTTTTACCGAATGTTGCGTAGGTTTGGTCTTCAGTTCGCCGGCTGCTTTCAGATATGGTACATAGGTCAGATGCAGCGAGATAGCATCTTTGCCGAGCTCCCAACGAAGCTGACGAATAGCCTCCATAAACGGAGCCGATTCGATATCGCCAATCGTGCCACCCACCTCCGTTATGATAAAATCATAGTGCTCGGTATCCAACCGCCTGAGCATCCTCCGCTTGATTTCATCCGTAATATGCGGCACCACTTGAATGGTATGACCGAGGTAGTCACCATGACGCTCGCGATCGATTACCGTTTGATAAATCCGACCAGTGGTAATGCTGTTGTCACGCGTGGTATGAATATCCGTAAATCGCTCATAATGACCAAGATCCAGGTCGGTCTCAAACCCATCATCCGTTACGTAACACTCGCCATGCTCATAAGGATTGAGCGTGCCCGGGTCGATATTGATATAGGGGTCGAATTTCTGAATGGTAATGCGGTAACCGCGCGACTGAAGCAAGCGGCCGATGCTGGAAGAGATGATGCCCTTTCCGAGCGAACTAACCACACCGCCTGTTACGAAAATGTATTTGGTATGCATATTTGTTGTGTTATTTGTTCTCGTAAAAATCTATGAAACTGTGGCAGAGTAAACGGATACCACCGGGTGTGGGATAATGTCCGGTGAAGTACCAATCGCCATGGTGGTTGGGGATAGCGGCATGCAGGCCTTCGATGCTCTGGAAAACGAGTTGAATGGGGGTCGTAACGCCCGAAGGACGAAGCAAATCGACCATCATATCGTTGAGTTCCTCGGGGGTGAACTGCTTATAAAGCCGCCTTACCGGATTCTCGAGTTGCGTATCGGGCAACGACAGCATCCGTTTGCACTCATGATACACATCATCGATAAGCGCCTGCTGACCCGACCGATGGAGCAAAGCGATACATGCGCGGAAAGCGATGAACTCCGTAAAATTGCTCATGTCGATGCCGTAGAAATCCGGGTAACGCACCTGCGGAGCACTACTTACAATCACCATCTTCTTCGGATGAAGGCGGTTGAGAATCTTGATGATCGACTCGCGGAGAGTCGTGCCTCTTACAATCGAATCGTCAATCACCACCAGGTAATCTTCGTCAGGCGTAATAGCCCCCATCGTTACGTCATACACGTGTGCAGCCAAGTCGTTGCGCGAGTCGCTCTCAGTAATGAACGTGCGCAGTTTGATATCCTTGGTCACCACTTTCTCTGTCCGCACAGCTGGCGCTTTCTCGCGCATCCCTTCCATCAAGCCCATATATGCCGTTTCGGCCGTGTTGGGGATAAACGAGACAACCGTATGCGCTGCATCGTTATTCACAGCATTGAGCACTTGCGTCACGAGCTGATGGCCGAGCTGCTTACGCTCCAAGTAGATGTCTTGGTCGTTGCCGCGAGAGAAGTAAATGCGCTCAAACGAACAAGCCGTAAACGACAGTGGTTCAATGATTTGCGGAAACGAGATATGCCCTGCTCGATTGATGATAATAGCTTGTCCGGGCATCAGTTCACGCACCTGCTCCGCGCGAAGATCAAAGGTCGTTTGAATCACAGGTCGTTCGCTCGCAATCACGCACACTTCCTCATCGATATAGAAGAAAGCCGGACGGATACCATGCGGGTCGCGAACGGCAAACATCTCGCCGCTACCCGTGATGCCCGACATCACATAGCCGCCATCGAAATGCGGCATGGTCGTGCGGAGTACGTTTTCCATCAATACGTGATTATCGATATAATCCGTGATGTCCTTGCCCGTGAGTCCTTGCTCCTGAGCCTCGATGAAGCAACGCTCCACCTCTCTATCCAACCTATGCCCCATCAGTTCGAGCGTGATGTATGAGTCAGAGTACATACGAGGAGACTGACCTTGAGAAGTAAGAAAATCAAATACTTCGGCAATATTGGTCATATTGAAATTGCCGCAGATACAGAGGTTTTTCGCCCGCCAGTTGTTGCGGCGGAGGAAAGGATGAATGTACTTCAGTCCGGACTTGCCGGTAGTGGAATAACGAAGATGACCCATGTAGAGCTCGCCAGAGAAGGCGGTCGTACAAGGGTCATCGGGAGAGGGGTGCTGCTGCTGATTGATGGCAGCGCTGAAGATGGTAGTGATAGCATCTTTACCGGTCGCGCGCTCACGGAACATATATTCATGTCCCGGTGTTTGGCGGATGCTGACGCTGGCGATACCCGCGCCTTCTTGGCCGCGGTTGTGTTGCTTCTCCATCAGCAGGTAAAGCTTGCTGAGCGCATAATTGGAATCAGCGTACTTGGCTGTGTAATACTCCAGAGGCTTTAAGAGCCGGATAAGTGCGATGCCGCACTCGTGTTTGAGGGGTTCCATAAAATAAAACAGATGGGGCAAAGATTGCGATTGAAATAAACCTTTACCCTCAATAATAAGTTTACAAACGACTAACGAAGATTTTTCAAAAAAAACGGCGCGAAATTACTGCAAAAAATTGAAATGACCAAATCCAAATAAAAAAAATTCAAAAAAAATCGCAATTGCTTGCAAATATCAGAAAAATGTAGTACTTTTGCAGTCCTTTCCCCCTTTATATATTTATGCCCGAAAATTGCGCACAGGATAAAAATGACTATAAAAAAAATGCGCAGAATACCAGCATACGAACAAAAATCACGTTCGCATGCAGAATACCCGTATTTTAACGAGAGCGGCTCTCGTAAGGTTAAGAGAAGGCTCTCGTAAAACACGAGAAAGCTCTCGTAAGGTTAAGAGAAGGCTCTCGTAAAAACACAAGAACGCTACACAAAAAAAGCGAGGCATTGCCTCGCTTTTTGGAAAGTTACCAGCTAAAACCGGGAACGACTTTACGATATTACGCTTGCAAAATTACTTTGCGAAATAGCGCTTGAAGAGACCTTCGAAGCCTTTGCCGTGACGAGCTTCGTCGCGTGCCATCTCATGAACGGTGTCGTGGATAGCATCGAGGTTCTGAGCCTTAGCGATCTTAGCGATGCGGAGCTTGTCCTCACAAGCACCTGCCTCAGCCATCATACGCTTCTCAAGGTTGGTCTTGGTGTCCCAAACCACATCACCGAGGAGCTCAGCGAACTTAGCGCAGTGCTCTGCCTCTTCCCATGCATAACGTTTGAAAGCTTCTGCGATCTCAGGATAACCCTCGCGGTCTGCCTGACGGCTCATTGCAAGATACATACCTACCTCGGTAGCCTCACCCATGAAGTGAGCGTTGAGGTCATTCTTCATCTCCTCGTCGCAGTTCTTTGCTACGCCAATAATATGCTCGCAAGCAAATTGAAGACCAGCTGACTCATCAACAACCTTCCATTCTACGATCTGCTTGCACTGGGGGCAACGCTCAGGTGCCTCGGTTCCTTCGTGTACATAGCCGCAAATAGGGCAAATAAATTTCTTAGTCATAATTGTTTGTGTTTAATATGTTAATAATACTGTTTTTTCGATTTGCTCTGCAAAGGTACAAATAAAATTTGAATTATGCAAACATCTTGCATCGAAATTCGCGATAATACATTCAATTTCTCTAATATACCATTCCAAAAAACCAATTTTCAGCCTAAAAATCCAAAAATAACGATGAGAATCAATACCAGAGGTATCACGTATCGGATGAGCACGAGGAGCGTTTTGCCGATAGCCCGATGGCCTCCGAGAGATAATTCGTTAACGACGTCTGCGGGGTCGCATATCCACCCCACATAAAGTGAGAAGAGGAGTCCTCCAGCGGGGAAGAGAATCTTGGAAACAAGCCAATCGGCGGCGTCGTAAATGGACATGCCGGCAATGGTGAGATAATCGGCGCAGGAGTTGGTGAGGGAGAGGCTGCAGAAGAGAGCCAGCAGGAGGTCGGTAAAAGCCGCTATGAAGGTCGCCCATCGGCGAGACAGACGCGTGTGCGTTTCGAGCCAATCGGTCTGCGTTTGAACGATAGAGATCGTGGTAGTGACAGCAGCAATCACCATGAGCAGGAAAAAGAGAATCTGCAGCCAATAGCCGCCCGCGATATGATTAAACGCGGAGGGCAAGGTCACGAATACCAGTTCGGGGCCTTGTGTGGGGTCGATGCCGAGGGAGAAGACCGCAGGGAAGATGGCCAAGCCGGCTAAGATAGCTACTATGGTATCCAATCCGGCTACGTGCACAGCCGTGCGGGTGAGGTTCTGACTCGGCTCCATGAAACTGGCATAATTGGCCATTACCGCCATACCGAGCGAGAGAGTGAAGAAGCACTGGCCGAGCGCGTTGATAATAAGCGTGGGGGTGATCTTAGAGAAATCCGGAGCAAAAAGGAAGCGGAGTCCCTCTCTATGTCCGGGGAGCGTTAACCCATAGATTATCAACGCAATAAGGATAATAAAGAGCAGAGGCATAAGGATTTTGGAAGCGCGTTCGATACCGCTTTTAATCCCCGCCACGGTGATGAGTGCGGTAATCGATACCGCCAGCACAATACATAAGCATGGCATCACCACTTCGCTCGTTACACCCCCAAAGACCTCCGACAAAGCCGCAGGCGAGAGCGCCGAAGTTGCGCCCGTGATGCTCAAAATCAGATAATGGAAGCACCAACCGGTGATTACGAAATAGAATCCGCAGAAGATTGTAGCGCTGAGGAGAGCAGCCGGTTCGAGCCAGCGCCAACGGCCATACCCCCTCCGGCCGGCATAGAACTCCGCGCTCAAGATGGGGATACCAAACAGCAGGATACACACCAGGTAAATGAGCAGAAAAGCCCCTCCACCATTCTCTCCCGTCATATACGGGAATTTCCAAATGTTACCGAGTCCAACGGCACTGCCTGCCGCAGCCAAAACGGCACCAAGGGCGCCAAAACGTGTCTTCTCTTTCATGGGTGCGATTCTTCTTTGGTAATGGAGTGCTGGCTCCATCGCTCATTCAGATGCGTACTAAAAAACACCACCGTAAACAAAGCGAGCGCTAAATTACTGCTTTTTTTGCAAATACGCAAATATTTACGCATTTTTTTTGAAAAAACAGCAAAATAGCACTCTTTTTAGGTGAGAAAAGGCGTTTATCAAAGCCTTGCGGTGACAGATAGTTTCAGCCATGCTCCGGGCTGGAGGATGCCGCCGTAATCGTAGTAGTGGCGGTTGGTCATATTGGTGCATTCGGCCGCTATACGGAGCGCGGGCGCCTCAAAATAGAGCTGTCCATCGAGGAGCAAAACGGGCGTATAATCGCATACTTCGCCTTCTGCATTGTTGAACTGCCCCTCGCGTTTCTGCCAAGTGAGCGTCCAACTGGCTCCGATATGCGATGGCGCAAAATGACCATTGCCACGCTGGCGGAAAAAGCAGATACCATGGTCGATATGCGCTACGGCTTTATGGCTCAGATAATCGAGGTACCGGCTGCCGGACTTCGAGACATCTAGGTTGAGCCAAGTATAAGCATACGAGACGCTGAGCTCGCGCAACCAGCGGTTGAGCGAATAGCTGGCAGTAGCCTCCAAACCGGCTGCATCGACCTCATTCCAGTTCTGGGCGTGGAACGGACGCTTGGTGTCTTCGGGCGTATAGACCCAGTCGATGATGTTTCGGCCAAAACGGTAGTACGCATCGGCTGCCAGATGGAGCTTACCCGCCTGCTGAAAATCGTGGAGGTACTTAGTGCCGAGACTGAGCGTCCATGCCGTTTCGGGCTTGAGGTCGCGGTTGCCCAACTGATTGCCGGCATTGTAATAGAGGTCGGTGAAGGTAGGCAAACGGAGACTACGATTGGCGGCGAAATACACCTTGGATTCAGGTGCATATTCATAGCCGATATTCGCCCCACCGGCTACGTTGGAGCCGTATTGCGAACAGTAGTTACCGCTCACGCCAATGCTGGCAGCAAGGCCATTCCAGAAGAAAGCCTGCTCTGCAAAATAATTGAGATGGAAGCGGTTCTTACCCATTTTGAGGTCGAGCAGACGAAGGTCGGCAAGGTCAAAATCCGGTTGATTGGGCTGCTGACCGTTGGGGTTGATGGTGTCGCCGAGGTTGGTAGAATGGATATTTTCGTTTCTCACCTCCAAGCCAATCGAGGTCTTGCCTATCTTACTGGCAATGTGCATCTTAGCGGATGCAGCCGCTGTTTGCGTAAGGTGGAAATTGCCATAGAGTCGCTGGGTGCGATGCCATTCATAGCGGTCGTAATTAGCGCGATAAGAGGCTTGAAAATCAGCCGATATACGTTTCCACTGATGCTGGTAGCGAGCGCTTCCGAACACGGTGCGGGTGGCATCAAACTGGTCTTGGGAGCCGAAGCCGTAATACATGCCCGCTCCCGCATCTTTGTATTGACCGCCCACTTGGATATCAAGCCCGCGGAAGGACGTGAGATAATAGAGATTGAGAATGCGCATGTCGGAGTTTTGGCAGGCTATCTGCTCTTTCTCCAAAGGGTCAGGCGCTGCATAGCCGTCCGCTTGCGCGTATTCAACCGACAACGCGTGCTGCCATTCGTTCTTCTTTAATTTGAACGAAAGGGCAGGATTGAGGAGGGCATTCATACCTCCGGTAAAACGAAATGAAAGGGGATGTTCGGGCTCAGATTGGGGCTTGGTAATGATGTTGATTGCCCCTGAAAAAGCGTTTAACCCGAATAAGTTTACGGATGTGCCCTGCAAGATTTCCACTCGCTCGATGAGGTCGGTTGTGATGGGCAGATTGAGCGAATAATGGCCTGTGTGTGGGTCGGTGATGTTTACTCCGTTGATCATCACGAGCACTTGGTCGAATGTGCCTCCCCGCATGGAGACATCGGCTTGCGCTCCGTTGGCACCTCTGGTGCGCACGTCTAACCCGGGCAAGTACTTGAGGATATCGGCTACCGTTTGGATTGGCAGGGCGGCAATCTGCTCGTGCGATACCTCTGATACCAGACGATAAGCTTGTGAATGCACTTCGGCTCGCTGGGCTGTAACCTGCACCTCTTCGAGCCGCAAGAGGGAGGCGGGGTCGTCATCCGGCGCGATCTTCTCATCGGCGAAGACGACAGCTGCTGCTGTGAGCAGGCAGCTAAGCGCTACTGCACGTCCGGCTTTGAGCATCTCACGGTCTGCAATACGACGGCATACCGTGCCGATAGTCACCTCGCGGTGAATCGACATGAAAGCCGCATACGCTTTACCCGAGAACTGGCGGAAGCGGAACGCATGGCGCTTTACAAAATTTTTAAACATACTTTAATAAATTGGATTTGAATACAGACGCACACTATTATGCGTCTTTTCTATGCAGGCGCACGCGCATGCGCCTGATATATATAAGGTGGGAACAACACATTCCCACCATTACGCATTCTCAAAAACTTTACTTAGGGGCGTCTTGAATAGACTCATCGGTTATCGGTTCGCCGTGTTTGGGCACCGCATTATGCACTACCCAACGGTCAAACACCATCAGCACGCCCGGGAGCAATACCAATATCAGAATAATCGCTACGAATGCGCCAATTGCAATTGCGCCCACGATATTGCGAATCATCACGTTGTCAGTAAGCAGCGCCATGGCTGCCGGTGCTACTACCATAATCAATCCGGAGGTCATAATCGTACGAATAGAACCTTTATATGACTCAAAAATAGATTCGCGTGCGGGGAGCGTACGGCGTTTCTCGCGGTAGTAATTCGCAAAGAGGATACCATAATCGATAGTGGCACCCATCAGGATACTCTGCACAATCAAGTAGGCAAGATAGAGCATCTCACCCGATATAATACCGCAGCAAACGACATTCACATATACGGCAGTCATCACGGTGAGAATCAAGATGGCAGGCACAATCACGCTTCGGAAAGTGATGGCTACAATCAGGAAGATCGCGAGGATAGTCAGGATCGTAACAATCATCATCTCATGGCTGAAACCATTCTTCATCTCGCTATACATCACCGATTCGCCAATCATATTGGAGCCCGATGGGAGGTAACGTTTTTCCAAACGCTCTAATGTATCCACAAACGCATAAGTGGCATCCGACTCAGCGGGATAGTCCGTAAGCACCACGCAGAGCGAATGGTCGTTTCCGCGAAGCATGCCTACCCCACTCTGCATCTGCTGCTCCACTCCGGAGATGATATCAGCCACCGAATCGGGGATGAGCGAAGCCATGCGCGGGTCGGTAAGCAGAGGACCAGAAACATAAGATAGTACCTCCTCGATGCTCATTTGGAGGGAGTCGTTATACAAGCGCTGCGAACCATAATACGTATAAAGCAGACTGATCATATTGGCATCCACCTCCTGACCGAGTTGCGCGAAATACTGGGCCATCCGGTCTGCCGGATAACGTTTACCACCATACATCAGTTCGAGGAAGAGTTCAGCTTTGCGGTCTGCTTCTATCTCTTCGCGAGTAGGTTTATGTTTGGCGGGAGTTGCAATGGCAGGCATTGGTTGCTGCACCTCCGGCAATGCTTTTTCAACGAGATAGCCGCTAACGCTAACGCTATCGCTGCTGCTATTGCTAATTTCGCTGCTATCGCCGATAACGCCATCGCCATCGCTATCGCTATCGCTAACGATGCTACTTTCTGCATTAGCAATCAGCCGCTCTTGAAGCGAGAGCATATTCTGCTGAATGACGATAGGTTCCATGAGCGAATCCACATAACTACCAGTGATATTCATAATGCCAAAACGCTCTGAGATACCCACTAATTGCTGCGCAGAGAGGTAGGTGTTCTTGTTGGCAAGGTCCATGATGCCCGTGCGCATCCTTACAATCTCCTTCTGCTCGGGCGTGATCATGCCGTTGAGCGCTTTTCGGAAGAAGAGGTCATCGGTGAGGATATGCATATACTCGAGGGGCGTCATCGCTTTTCGATGCTGCTTGTCGTAATTAAACACGAGGCGCGTTTGCGTCAGGCTGCTGCCAATGAAAGCCGACATCTCTGCGGCATCCATCACGCGGCGAAGCGTGATGGTATCAGCCAACGTACGGAAATCCATTGTGAGCGCCGAAGGACGGTCAATATACAATCGATTGATGAAATCCACTACTGCATACGTAGGCTCCGGAACGATAGTAGGTGCTTGCAGATTGGGATTATCCGACGAATCGATAGCAATAGTGGTCAGCGGCGTTGCTACCCTATCAGCCGGTTCGGCTGATTCTGCGATGCTAACAGCAGCGATAGCGTCAGCGGCAGCGATAGCGTCAGCGTCAGTAATAGCGTCAGCAGCAGCGTTAGCGTTATCGTTAACGTTAACGTTATCGTTAGCGTTAGCGTCAGCAGCGATAGCTGCGTCTTCTTCCACCGGCTCTTCGCTCGTAAGCTCACGCAGCAATGCCATCTGGTCGCGCATCGAATCATCGATAAAACCGGCAAAGAGCGGATTATTCAAGCAATCGGAATCAATGAAGCGCGTGAGTGTTGGGAAATCAATCGTGAGTGTATCGCCCAGTCCCGACTGCATATAATAGAGCACCTGCACCAGCTCGGGCGTAAGCATTTCCTGTATCAAATCGCCATTGCCCAAATTGATCATATCGCCAAACTGAGCGGACATCGTTTTCAAACTGACAGCCATCTCCGCAGCCGAATAGGGGCACTGAAGCAAAGTGGGATACGAGATGACCGTGTTCACGGATGTATCGCCTGCCAATTGGTCAATCATCGGCGCTATGCTGTCTTCATCAGCCGTATTGTAGATGATTACAAACGCATTCGGCTGCGGGAAGACCTCCTCGATGCGCGACTCAGCTTCTGCAGAGAAGAAAATCGAGGTGCGCTGAGAGAAAAAGAACGCAACCGCAAACAGTATCACCGCCGAGATAGCAATGGGAATCTTATGGGAAGTGGCAAAACGGCCTAAGCGTTCGGTAGGAATAACGAACGTTTTCTTATGGCTTTTCTCTATCGCTTTATCCAGGAGAATCAAGAGCGAAGGCAATACGCTGAACGTGCAAATCAAGCTGCAAATCACGCCCTTAGCAAGCACGACCCCCATGTCCATACCGATGCGCAAGCGCATGAAGCAGAGCATCAGCAAGCCCACTACCGTAGTCATGGCAGAGCTGATGACAGGACGATACGCACTCTTGATGGCGAAGTTCACCGCCTCTATCGGATTGGGATGCGTTTTTTTCTTTTGGCGGTATCTGTTCGTAAGAATAATGCAATAATCGATACTGAGCACCATCTGCAGAATGGCGGCAATACTATGGGTAGTGATACTCACCGAAGGCAGGAAAGCATTGGTACCCATATTGAGCAAAATGGCCATACCCGTTGTGCCCAGATAAATAAACGGCTCCACCCACGACTGTGCCATAAAAAGCAGGACGGCTACAATCAAAAAGGCAGCAATAATCATTACCGAAACGGGCGGAGTAGCACCATCCTGAGCTGTCTCTATCAACTGCACCTGCGGATGTGCTTTACGAATCTGCTTACCGAGCGCTTTTTGATCCACCGACTCATCCACATAGAGTTGGTAAAGCGTATGAGCGCCATCTTCCGATGCTTGTACTGTCGCTTTATTTACATCAGGCAAGGCCGTCAAGGTATCACGAAAAGCCGTTTTCTCTTCCTCAGAAAGAGCACCACACATCAAACTGATACTCGGCATGGATATGTCAGCTTCGCCAAACTCAGTGGCCATCACCTGCAAACCGCGGCTCATCTGCGAGTCAGCGGGAAGGTACTTGGTCATGTCAGAGTTAACATGTACAAAGAACATCCCCACCGCCGCACCAATCACCAGCAGCAGTGTAAAAATCAACAGTAATAAATGGTGTATTTTCTTCATTATGAATTTCTGTTTTTGTGCCTGCGCGCGTAGGCGCATATTTTTGAGCCTACAAAATTACTACAAAAAATCCAAATCTGCAAATTTTATGTATCGAATCGTTGAAAATGACCGTTTTTTCCGAATAATCGACCTCATTTTAAGCATAAAAAGGCCGTCTGAGCGCATCAATATCACCATGCAACAACGCCATTCGGTCAAATAGACGAACCAGCTCTTACATACTGTCATAGCCAAATTCAGGAATTACTTCCTCCTTTTCCACCGATGCAACTTCCTGCTCGGGTTCATAGAGCACGCCTGTCACCGCGTTCAATCTTGCTGAACATCGGGGTGTCTATTTCCAATAGTGCAGCCAACTGGCGGTGCAGTACGCCCTGCTCATCTCTTAGTTCTCTAATCTTTTTCCCGAATAACATATCTATGTCTATTTTTCTTCTTTAGCAAATTACCGGCAAATTAAACTTGCTTACAATTATCGCTGATTATCAGTGTGTTAGCGAAATGTAGTTCCGTTTTTGGCACGTCTCAGCAAGTTACAGGCAAGTTACAGGCAAGTTAAATCTATGCCCAGATGGGAATATACTTCATATATCGAGGGGCAGTATTTGGATCAAGTACTTTTATCAAGTTCTTTCCTGTCGCTTCCTTGATTAATCTAGAAGAACTGCTGGATGATGTCTCAGGAATACCAAACCTGTCTCTCAGCGACTTGTTTGTCAAAGCACCACCTTGTATATACATAAGGCAAGCATGGAGATAACACGACCACAACTTATATTCCATCGGGATATTGCTAATTAGGTATTGTTGTAGTTCGAGTTCAGTCATGAGTCCTACTACCAATTAGGATCTGACCCTAAACTACCAATTTTTGTGAATATGTAGGTGTATTATTGAAGCCTGTTATTCGCTTTTCCACTCTACCCCACGCAGACAAGCCGGAAGTTTATTGCCTTTAGCTTTGTGATGCGCCACGCAAGCGCAACATATTCCGTGCCGTGGACAGTCCTTCGTACAGGGGCAATCTATGTGGTTATGAGGACAGGACATATTATGATTCGTCTTTTTCGTCCTTGTTTTTTTGGTTCCTCAACCGCTTGACAGCCTTGTCGAAGTCGCTTTCCAACATCCTCATTTCCCGCTCACGATAGATTTCAAACTCTCTCTCAGCTTTCTCAATGGCTTCTTGGTGGGAAACAGTTCCGTTGCCTTCCAAGATATTCTTCCGAAGTCGGAGAATCTGGTCATCAAGAGCGGCAATCCAGTCTGCCATCGTCATAGGGTTCTGCTCCAGTGCCTGAAACTCGGCATAGTCAAGAAACTGAGAAGTAAGCAGGTTCAGCCGTTGCAGTTCCAATTCCGAGAGGTAGTTTTTGGCTATCTTCACATCGTCACGAGTCACATAGTTGCCCTTGAAGTTTGTCATGCCCACAAAAGGCTTCTCATTATCCACACGTTGATAGATCAGCTCTGCTGCCGTATGTTCATGCACAGCATAGTGCATCTTATTCTGAACGGTAGCAAAGAACATCTTCGTCATCTTGGCCCTTGGGTCATAGTCAGTCGATGTTGCATAGATGTCCGTCACCTGCTGATAGAAGTTACGCTCGCTGCTGCGGATATCGCGGATACGCTGCAAGAGTTCCTTGAAATAACGGTTGCCCCCTTGCTTCAGTCGCTCATCATCCATAGTGAATCCTTTTTGGATGTATTCGTGCAACCGCTGAGTAGCCCAACGGCGGAATCGCACAGCAATAGGCGACTGCACACGATAGCCGAGGGCTATTATCATGTCCAGATTGTAATGGTCAATCTCTCTCTGCACCTGTCGCTTGCCCTCTTGACGAACTAACAAGTATTTCTTGTGAGTTGTCGACTCATCGAGTTCCCCGTCTGCATAAATGCCTTTTTGGTGTAGGCTGATATTTTGCTGTGTGGTATTGTATATTTCAGCCAATTGCTGCTGCGTCAGCCACACGTCCTCATCGGCAAAGCGCACGTTCACGTTCACTTTGCCCTCATCATCTTTATAGAGTATCAGCTTGTTTTCTTTGTCCATTTGTGATTCAAATTAAATAGTCGCTCCTTAATTTTTACCTTTCGTACGCAACCTGGAGCATAGGCTGATATAGGTAGTTTAAAATTATGATCCAATATACTAAATTTCAGTATCGACTATTTATATCCTTCAAATCTTGAAATCAAGAACATCCCAAAACTACCAATTAGGGCCACCCTAAACTGCCAATTTTTGTAAATATATATCTTCATAGCAGCAAAGAGCTATAGATTATAATAACTTGCGCGAGGAATTTACAGCCCGAAGAAACGGCCGAAGCCCCCGAGGAGCTTACAGCCCGAAGAAGCGGTCGAAGAACGCGAGGAGTTTGGCGATGACGTTGCGCTTTTTCTCTTCTCTGTTGTCGCCACCGAAGCGCGACATTGGCGGGAGGATCTTCTCGATGTCGGTGCCCGTGGTGCGCACTTGGCCATCGCGGAAACTGTTGTCGATAAACCGAAGGGTCTCTTCGCGCTTGAGGTGCTCGCTCTCTATGATGCTTTGCAGTTCGGTCTCTTTCTGCTTACGCACGTACTCTCGCCAACTCTCTGCGATATCCGAACCGGCACTCACACTGTGGATAAAATCAACGATCAGCTCTTTCTTGCTCCGCAATTCCGGACTCGAACCAACCGCCTTACTGATCTTCACCAGCAGCTCTTTGTCGGTACAATTGGAGTCGTGGTATTGCTGCACGAGCATTAGGATATAGTCGATATTAACCTCCACTTGTCGGATCAGTTCGGTCTCGAATACGAGGTCATCGTTGATGTCTTCCTTCTCGCGTGCCGGACGGATTCTATCTTTGATATCCAGATATCGGCTGGTGTAATCTTGGAAATGCAAAGGCGGAAGTGCGTATTGTCCTTCTTTAAACGCATCAAACGACGACAGCAGGTTGCGCATTCTCAATAGGCTGCTGAAGAGATAAACGAATGCTCTTTGTGCCTGCTCACCCACTATCTCTTCTTCCAGCGGATAAGTATCCAGCAACTTTTTCACCAGGTCGATATATCCGGGATGGTACATGCCTTTTTCGTCGGTAAACCCGAAGTAATAGGCGTTATAATCCTTGAGTACCACAATGCTGTGGGCATCCTTGTCGCCAAAGAGGGCGATGGCATCATCCACTTCGCGCTGGAGGTCGCGGAAGCAAACGATATTACCGAAGGTCTTCACCGAGTTGAGGATGCGGTTGGTGCGAGAGAAGGCTTGAATGAGGCCGTGCTGACGGAGGTTCTTATCCACAAACAGCGTGTTCAGCGTGGTGGCGTCAAATCCCGTGAGGAACATGTTCACCACAATCAGCAGGTCCACCTGCTTGTTTTTCATTCGGAGGGAGAGGTCCTTGTAGTAGTTTTGGAACTTCTCGCTGGAGGTGTCGTAGTTTGTAGCGAACAGTTGGTTGTAGTCCTGAATAGCGCCATCGAGGAAGTCTCTTGACGCTTGGTCTAATGAGGTAGTGCTTTCGGGGTTTTCCTCGGGCAAAAGGCCATCCACCTCGTCTTCATTGGCGCCATAAGAGAAGATGGTAGCCACCTTGAGTCGCTGTGCTTCGGGCAGCTCGGCTTGCTGCTTCTTCAGTTCGTTGTAATACGCCTTGGCCATGGGGATAGACGCTACCGCCAGCATCGCGTTGAACCCACCTATTCGCTGCAAGGTCTTATGCTCTTGGAGCCCTTCGCTGGGTTTGGCAGAGGCCACCTTATGAATATCATTGAGCACACGGAAGGAGTAATACGTGTTGCGTTTGGTTTTTTGGTCGAAATGCTGGAGGATATACTTCACTATTTGAGCAATACGCTCGGGCGAACACATCGCTTTCTCACGGTCGATACCTTGCACTTTCTTATCTTCTATCTGCTCTTTCTCCCGGATGGTATTGATATAATCGATGCGGAAAGGCAACACGTTCTCATCGTTGATGGCATCCACGATGGTGTAGGTATGCAGCTTGTCGCCAAACGCTTGCTGGGTAGTCTTCATGCGGATGTCGCCTCCAGAGCTGGCGTTTTGGGCAAAGATGGGCGTACCCGTAAAACCAAACAGATGGTATTTCTTGAAATGGTCGGTAATGGCTTTGTGCATCTCGCCGAAATTGCTGCGGTGGCACTCGTCGAAGATGATCACCACCTGCTGCTGAAAGACGGGATGGTGCTTGTTTTTCTGAATGAAGATTGAGAGTTTCTGTATGGTCGTTACGATGATGCGGTAGTCATGGTGCACGCCTTTGTTGGTTTTGTTTTCGAGCTGCCGTTGCAATACAGCGGTAGAGGTATTGCCATCGGCTGCTCCTTCCTCAAACCGGTTATACTCCTTCATCGTCTGATAGTCCAGGTCTTTGCGATCCACCACGAAGAGCACCTTGTCGATAAAAGGCAACCGAGAGGCCAATTGGGCCGTTTTAAACGAGGTCAACGTCTTTCCTGAACCCGTAGTATGCCATACGTATCCCCCGCCTTGCAGGCTGCCGTATTGCTTGTAGTTGTTGGCTATTGCTATACGCTGAATGATGCGCTCGGTGGCGGCTATCTGATACGGACGCATCACCAGCAGCATCTTCTCGCTCGTGAAGACGCAGTACTTCGTAAGGATGCTCAGCAAGGTGTGCTTGGAGAGGAACGTCTTGGTGAAGTCCAGCAAGTCGGAGATAACGCGGTTATTGCTGTCGGCCCAAAACGAAGTGAACTCAAACGAGTTGCTCGTTTGCTTCGACTTACTTCTGCCGCTGGAGCTCTGCTCTTTTATATGGTTATTGCGGGTGCTGTTAGAGTAATACTTCGTATGGGTGCCGTTGGAGATAACGAATATCTGCACGTATTCAAAGAGGCCGCAACCTGCCCAGAAACTGTCGCGTTGGTACCGGTTGATTTGGTTGAACGCTTCTTTGATGCGCACCCCTCTGCGCTTGAGCTCCAAATGCACCAGCGGAAGGCCGTTCACTAAGATGGTTACGTCATAGCGCGTATCGTGCGCACCTTGGGTCTCTACGTATTGGTTGATAACCTGAAGGCTGTTGTTGTGGATATTCGTTTTGTCTATCAGGCAGATATTCTTGCTCTCACCGGTATCGCGCTTGAGCACCTGGATATAATCCTCTTGGATCTTGCGGGTTTTGGCTACAATATCATCGTTTTGGTTGGCAATGCACTCCTTGAAGAAATGCTGCCATTCGTGGTCGGTAAACGCATACGCGTTGAGTCGCTCCAACTGCTTTCGGAGGTTGGCTATCAGGTCGGCTTCGTGGTGAATAGGCAGGTAGTCGTACCCCTGCTCACAGAGGTTACGAATCAGTTCCTGCTCCAGCTCGGCCTCGCTCTGATAGGTATCCGACTTCTTCTCCGACAAGGAGTATTCCGATAATACGGTATAGTCTTTGCTTTCTGCGATGATATTGTATTGTGTCATTCGGCTTTTCGTTTAAAGGTGAGTAATGTATCCCGATAGTATTCGTATTGCTTTCTTCGAGCCTCTATCTCTGCTGGCAAACCGGCACTCAAGTCATTCACCAACGCATCAAACCGGTCAAGGATATCCACTATTCGCTGCTGCTCAGAGAGCGGAGGAATGGGGATAATTGTTTTATTTAATGCATCCGGAGAAATTTCGATAACTTTCGTTCCGTGAGCCATTTTCTTTTTTTGCATTGCAAAATGTTCTGTATGAAAGAAATAACTCAAATACTTTGCATTCTGATTATGACGAATTATTACAGTGTGACCACTGACGGCAATATCTTCATTCCCTAACCATGCAACGCATTTCCCTACATCTTCGACGTTTTCGCTAGTTATTGCCATCACAATATCGTTTTGCTTAGCAATTCTTGACTTTACAGCAATTTCCTTTGATACACATTTGATGGTTTGTGTGGTATGAATGCCAAAATGGGTATAAATTTGCCCATAATGTATACAAGGAATGCCTACTTCTGTAAAATCTTTCTTTTGAAAATTTCCACCTCTTATTAATTCGGCCACTTCCCCCAACTTCTTCCACTGAACTGTATCAGAATCTGAATCGAAGGACAGCAGTTGGTTTCGATAGAAATCATACTGCTTCCTTCGAAGTTCCAGCTCTGCTTCCAGCTCTGCTGTAAGCAGAGAAAATTTATCCAAAATCCGAACAATCTCCTCTTGAACCTCCAACGGAGGAATGGGGATGGAAATTAATGCAAACTTTGCTTTAGAGACGTTAAATCGAGTTGTCCCATTGGCCGTTTTCTTTATTTGAGCTCTTAACTCGCTACTGCGGAACAGATGTTTCAGAAAATCAGGAAGGAATAGTTTTTTATTATGAAGACGAAATCCAAAGCAAAAACTATTTAGATATAACTTTTCTTGAGTGTGTTGAGTCAATACAGAAGACATTCCACATTCATCCGGAGTCTCACTGGAGCCAGTAAACAATACATCAGCGTATTCAATAGTATTTTGTTTCTCTTGAGGAGAAATTTTTACTCTTTCTTGCGTATCAATATCTAATGCAATATTATTGAATATATTCTTATATGAGATAAACTTAGCATTACCATCTACAAAGTCTTTTTTGCTTTTTCCGGATAATCCTCCATAGAATATGCCTATTTCCTCCAACTTCACATACTCCACCCCATCGGGGCAGTATTGCTGTATCAGTTCTTCTATCTTGCTCATGGTTGTGGGTTATTGAAGTTCGGCGATAATCTGGTCAATCTCGGTGCGGAGGATATGCTCCTTCTCTACAATCTCCTTCAGGCGGGCATTGAGCTCTTCGATATCGATATGCTCGCGCGTGTCTTCCTGCTCCACATACGTAGATACCGACAGGTTATAGTCGTTGTCTGCAATACGCTGATTGGGAACCACCGCAGCCTGATAAGCCACCTCCTTGCGCTCGCTGAACAGCTGCACGATATGAGCTATATGAGCGTCCGTCAGTTTGTTGCTGTTCGTTACTTTGATACACTCCTTGCTGGCATCGATGAAGAGCGTACTGTTCGCTTTCTTGCTTTTCTTCAGCACCATGATACAGGTGGCGATACTCGTGCCGAAAAACAGGTTGTCGGGCAGCTGAATAATGCAGTCCACAAAGTTATTATCAATCAGATACTGACGAATCTTCTTCTCTGCACCGCCTCTGTACATCACGCCCGGGAAACAGACAATAGCTGCTGTGCCGTTGGTGGCCAACCAGCAGAGCGAGTGCATGATAAACGCCAAGTCCGCCTTCCCCTTCGGCGCCAAGACGCCTGCAGGAGCAAAACGTGGGTCGTTGATGAGCGTGATATCATCGTCACCCTTCCACTTAATCGAATAAGGTGGATTGCTAACAATCACCTCAAACGGCTCATCATCCCAATGTTTGGGAGAAAGCAAGGTGTCCTCGCAAGCAATATCGAACTTATCATAGTCGATGTCGTGAAGGAACATATTGATTCGGCAGAGGTTATAGGTGGTCAAGTTGATCTCCTGACCGTAGAACCCCTGACGCACATGCTGCTTCCCCAGCACCTTGGCGGCTTTCAGCAGGAGCGAGCCCGACCCGCAAGCCGGATCATACACCTTATTCACCTCGGTCTTACCTAAGGTCGCCAAACGCGTCAGCAGTTCGCTCACCTCCTGGGGCGTGTAATACTCGCCCCCACTCTTGCCGGCATTGCTGGCGTACATACCCATCAGGTACTCATAAGCATCACCAAACGCATCGATGGTGTTGTCTTGATAGTCTCCCAACCGCATGGACTGCACCCCTCGGAGCAGCTTCACCAGTTTCTCATTGCGCTTCACTACCGTAGCGCCTAACTTGGCGCTGTTCACGTCAAAATCCGCGAATAAGCCCTTGAAATCATCCTCGCTGGCTGTACCCTTGGCAGAGCTCTCAATCTGGTTGAAAATGGCCTCTAAGGTCATGTTCAGGTTCGGGTCTTTATCGCACACCTTACATACATTCTCAAAGAGTTGTGAAGGCAGGATGAAGAACCCTTTCTCGCTCACCAGACTGGCGCGTACCCCCTCTGCCTCGGCATCCGGGAGGTCGGCATACTGGAAGTCCGTGTTGCCGGCTTCCCATTCGCCTCTATTGATATATGAGGAGATGTTCTCGCTGATGTAGCGGTAGAAGAGCATACCGAGGATATAGGACTTAAAGTCCCATCCATCCACGCTTCCGCGCATCTCATCGGCTATTGCCCATATAGTGCGGTGCAGTTCCGCCCGTTCCTGTTCTTTCTTATTATCTGCCATAGGGGTAAGTGTTTTTGTATTGAGGGTTGATGTGTCCATTAATTATCGTTATCTATAACCACCCATGTTCCGCTCTTTCTTCCACCTTCACGTTTCAGAAGCCCGTATTGCTGCAATTTCCCGATATTGAACTTTATACCGTCTTCGGTGATGTCGCCAATAACAGCTGCCATATCTTTTCTCGTAGCATGAGGATGCTCTTTCAGGTAGTTCAGAATCTTCTTTTGGGTAGTATTAAGCGTCTTTTGGGTAGTAATCTGTTTCTTTTGGGTAGTCGAATCCATCTCCGAATCAACACTCTTCAAGTATTGGTCGATATCATATCTCAGATGCTGGCAGTGGAGGCGGCTCATACAATTCAGGAAAATCTCCATGTCCTCTTCTTCTCTTGTGTCGATTAGC
>JALFZG010000031.1 GCA_022784645.1 Bacteroidales bacterium | reverse complement strand
TTGTGCAAGTCTTTGGGCAAAAAAAATCACTTAAAGAACACTTTTTTGAGCTGGTAGGTGAACTTCTACGAGCTGTTGAAATTTGTAATATAATGTAACATAATTATAAAAATTTAGTTAAAAAATAACGAAGTATTGTTATAAAAATTTAGTTAAAAAATAACGAAGTATTGAAGGTAAATATTTGCAGGAAAAGGCTACGGCCACTATTATGTTTTATGCGTTTTGCTATGAAACGATATTACCTTTGCTTTCAGACGATTCAATTTATAAACGGCATTGGAATACAGCTATGCGAAGGATGTATCCGTTTAATGTGAAGAAAGATTTGTTATTTACAATCTATAAAGTCCCTATATTTCAAAGGTTATACTTTTTTGATGTGATAGACAAATATACTCCGTATCTTGATTCAAGAAATAAAATGACTCTGAAGTTTCGAGTATTTATAAAAAAATAGTCTCACATATATAATGAAAGACTCAACTTTCTTGCTATTAATACAATAAAGAAGGGATTTGGATTAATAATTTGCAATACATACTCAATATTTTTCTCTTATATAGTTATTGAGTGAGTATCTTAGTTAAACAATAATAAAATTAGTTTGTTTATTGCAAATTGATACAGAAATAGCATATGACTAAAAATATAAAACATAAAATACATACACTGCATAATATACTCGCAGGAATTTATAATAAATACTTTTTTGTTTATTGTAAATTTAGATTTCCTAATAGTTTCATAAGCAAATATTGTAGTTCGATTTCAGATAATATAGCAGGACAGAAAATAGATAGAGTAGTTTATTGTTTTTGGACTGGTACTAATGAACTGTCTGTCAATCGCAGATTAGCTCTAAAATCAATGAAAGATTTTCTTGGTGTAAATGTAAAATTGATAACGATAGAAAACCTATCAGACTACATTCTTCCTGAAGATCCACTGCCAGAGTGCTATCCATACTTATCAGATATTCACAAGTCGGATTATTTGCGAACATATTTTATGTATCATTTTGGAGGTGGATATTCCGATATTAAATTCCATAACCAATCATGGAAAATGTCATTTGAAAAATTAGAAAATTCAAATGCTTATATTGTAGGATATCCAGAGGTTGGTCCTGATGGGGTTGCTACTCCAAATGACCATGAAACCTGTTTAGCATTAAAGAAACATTGGAAATTATTGATTGGCAATGGAGCGTATATTTGTCGCCCTTACACAAGATTTACTGAAGAATGGTATCAGGAGACAAAAAATAGAGTTCTTGCATTAAGTGAAGAATTGAAGGCTCATCCTGCTAAGGACCCTTATGGAACGAATGATGATTATCCAGTTAAATGGACTCATATTCTTTGGGATGTATTTCATCCATTATGTTTGAAATATCATAGAAGGATTATTCAAGATAGTAATCTTCTTCATATGGATTGTGAGTATCGATAACTTAATATTATGACATTTCCATTAGTATCAATAATAGTTCCTTGTTATAATCAAGCGCAATATTTATCTGAAGCACTTGATTCTGTTATGGCGCAAACATATCCCAATTGGGAATGCATTGTTGTTAACGATGGCTCGCTTGACAATTTGGATGAAATTGCGAGAGTGTATTGTGATAAAGATAGTAGAATCAAATACCTGAAGCAAAATAATCAAGGAGTGTCAATTGCTCGAAATAATGGGATTTCGCATTCGCAAGGGGAGTATATTCTTCCTCTTGATGGAGACGATAAGATTGCACCAACATATTTGGAGAAAGCAGTTAGATATTTTCTCACTTTTCCCGAGACAAAAGTTGTATATTCATTGACGAGGTTTTTTGGAGGTTCAAATGAATTATACCAATTACCAACATATGAATATGAAAAGATGCTTTGGCAAGGATTGATAGTATGTACAGCAATGATTAAACGCATTGATTTTGAAAAGACTAGTGGCTATAACCCTAATATGCGAGAAGGGTTAGAAGACTGGGATTTTTGGTTGTCGTTTCTCAAAAAAAATGATGTTGTACATAGAATAGATGAAGTACTCTTTTTCTATAGACGTAAAAATGATTCCCGAACATCCGAATCTATGATACACTTAAAAGAGTTGTATGTCCAATTGTATAACAACCATAAGGAGCTATACGATGATTATTTAAATGAAATAATTTACAAACAATATCTCATCGATAACACTGAGGCGAGAATCAAACAGGCAATATATGATAAAGAATTGGAAATAAGGAATTCTATGCCATATCGTATAGGTGCTTTTCTGTTGAAACCTGTTAAATTGTTTAATAGAAAATTTGTAAATAAAATTGAATAAAAGAACAATAATATTATTAACTGCATGTATCTCTCCTAACGGAATGGTTTTTACGGCTCTTCAAGACCCAAAAGAGAGAGAAAGGCAATATATCGATGCTGTCAGATTTTATGCTGATAGTACCGATTATCCTATCGTTTTTTGTAACAATTCAGGAGAGAATATCGCTCCCAATTTTCCAGATTTGAAGGACAGAGTGGAGTTTTTATCTTTTTCAGGAAATGATTATGATAAGAATCTGGGTAAAGGTTATGGTGAGTATTACATATTAGAGTATGCTTTTACGAATAGTCGGTTTATTCGGAATGCTACAAATGTGATTAAGATAACAGGACGATTAAAAGTAAACAACATACAAACTCAAATAAGACTATCATCTATTGTTTACGCATTTTCGTCTCCATATATCTTGGTTTCGAATCTAAATGGCAAAGACAGATTTGCTTGTTCGGAATGTATTGTTGCAGATAAGGAATTTTACAAGGATTATTTTTTAAGAGAAAACAATATTAATGATAGTGTGCACTATTATTTTGAGCATCAATTATATGATTCAATAGATAGATCGCCCTATCAACTTTTTCGCTATTGTATTCCATTGGAGATTGAGGGTATGTCAGGAACTTCAGGTGCAGTAATGGAACGACAAAATCTATCCTCACTACAAAAACTACAATATCTACGTAATGAGTTATTGCGATTAAAAGGTTGTTCTGCATACAGATGGATACAGCGGTTTTGGTTTGCTTTTTGCGCAGTAACAATCCGCATAATAAAAGTCTTATATCGCTTTATTAGTAAGCTTCAGTTATCATCATGAAACTCTCTATAGTCACAATAAATAGAAACAATGCCGAAGGACTTCGTAAGACCTTGGACAGTGTAGCGTGCCAAACTTGGCATGATTTTGAGCATATAATAGTGGATGGGGCGTCAACTGATTGTTCGGTTGAGTATATCCAAGAGTATGCTGATAAATCGCATCCTTATTCAGTTTTGTGGCTCTCAGAAACTGATTCAGGTGTATATGATGCAATGAATAAAGGGGTGAGTATTTCAAATGGTGAATATTTGATCTTTATGAACTCTGGAGATTGCTTCGCTAGTAATACTGTATTAGAAAATATAGAGAGGTTATTATCCGAAACAAAAATCATTGCAGGAGATGCCGCCTTTTCTGATAATAGTAAGCGATTTGAGGCTCCGGACTTATTCCTGCCGAGAACGCTATTGAACAGTGGAATATGTCATCAGGCTGAGTTTATCCATCGGAGTTTGTTTTCTATACTAGGAACATATTCCTTAGATTATAAGGTACTTTCTGATTTTGAATTTAATATGAAAGCTTCATGTATGAAAGTATCGTATCAAAAAGTAGATTTACTCATTGCATTAGTTGAACCCGGAGGATTGAGCAATACACTTCTTGATGAGATGAAAGTAGAGGGAGATAGAATATTGAAAAATTGTCTACCCAAAGGCGTGATTGCAGATTATGAGATTTGGAACAATCAGAAAACTTTTGGACACCCTTGCGTTGAATGGGCTGTAAACAAAAAGTGGCCACTGATGTTTATGAAACTTCTATACAAAGTATTCAAATATGGATAAGTATCCCAAAATCTATGTAATTATCGTCACCTATAAAGGAATGCGCTGGTATGATAAGTGTTTCTCTTCCTTGCGGGAGAGCACTATTCCTGTACAGATAATAGTGGTGGATAATACTCCTGGTGATGATGATGCAAACTATATCCGCGAGCATTATCCGGAGATTCATTTGATTAAAACTGAAGAGAATCTTGGATTTGGGAAAGCCAACAATCTTGGTATGCGTTATGCCTTAGACCACGGTTGTGACTATGTATTTTTACTCAATCAAGATACTTGGTTGATTGAGCACGATTTGTTCTCCAAATTAATTGATATCGCAGAACAACATTCAGAATATGGAATTATCAGTCCTATGCACGTATTTCCAGATGGTGAAACAATAAACATGGTTTTAGAAAATGCAACAAATACGACCAGCATTGCGTTATGTACAGATTTATATAAAAATGATCTCAAACTTATCTATGATACCAATTACATAAATGCTGCTGCATGGTTACTTCCACGAAAAACATTAAAAATAGTTGGTGGATTTGATCCTATATATCAACATTATGAAGAAGATGATGATTATATTAATCGTGTTATCTTCCATAATCTAAAGATTGGGTTATGTCCACACCTAAAGATTGTTCACGATCATCAAACAATGACTAATCCTTTTGAAAAGTCAAAAGAATATTATCATCATTATCAAGAGTTATTGGTAGCACTAACCAATCCTAATCAAGATAATACGACTTATAGGTATATGAGATATTTTTTTAGAAAATATCTGTTTGCTTTAATAAGATTTAATTTTTTTGAAACAAAACATTGGAGAAAAGAACTGACATTTGTGTGGACTCATAAAACAATAATAAATAAAAGCAGGAAGCAAAATAAAAAAAATGAGGCATCTTGGTTGTGAGAACATGTGTAGAAGAATGAAGCGCAAACTTCAGCACCTCTTGCTTCGTCCGATTCGTGTTTTTGTGTTTCATCAAACTTCAGCAGAGTTTGATGCATCTACGATGTGGTCTTGCGATTGGACTGAGATAAGTGCATTTAAGAATCGTATTTTGAGTTTACGAAAAGACTATACCTTTATTTCTTTGCAAGATGCTACCTATCATTTAGAAAACGATAAGATTCGAAGCAGTAGATATGCTGTCCTCACTGCTGATGATGGTTGGAAGTCGGTTCTAAATATCCTTCCATGGCTAAGCGAACACAACATCCCTCTTACACTATTTTTGAATCCGTGTTATTTGGATGGTGTACACAAGCAAGAAAGAGACACAGAGCAACTATTGACCTATGATGAAATAAGAGAAATCCTGTCAAGGTATCCCGGTGTTAGTATTGCTTCGCATGGATGGGATCATAAAAAGTGTTTAGAGATGAGTGATTGGGATTTCGAAGAAAATATTGAGAAAGCAAATAATATCTTGATTCAATTCAAAGGATTTATTCCTTTTTATGCGTTTACTTTTGGTGCTCACACGCCAAATCAAGTGGAAATACTGCATCATCATCACTTGATTCCTGTTTTGGTAGATGGAATGCAGAATTATGCAGGAACAGAAGTGATTCATAGGGAATGTATTGATAATTCATAATATGCCCATTCGTTTGTCTTACATTTTACCAATCTATAATGTTGAGCAATATTTGGCTCAATGTTTAGATAGTATCTTCTCGCAAGATTTGCCGGAAGACGAGTATGAAGTAATCTGCGTGAATGATGGCTCGACAGATGGGTCTCGAAAAATATTAGAGCAATATCAGTCTATGCATATTAATATGCAGATTCTGACCTTTGAGCAGAATCGAGGCCTATCAGCAGCTCGAAATGAAGGTATCCGTATTGCACGAGGTAAATATATTTGGCTTGTGGACTCCGATGATTTTATCGGAACAAATGTGACAAGCCAACTACTCCAGAGAGCAGAAGCAGATGAATTAGATGTATTGCTATTCAACTATTGCGATTTTACGGATGAGCAAGGTATTGTAAATGAGCCACACACATTTGCTGATCTTTCTACTCAAACAGGAATAGATTTCGTAAATGAGGTGTTTGGTGATGCCTTCGTCTATCATTTGGGATATGTGTGGCGATTCCTCATAAGAAAAGAATATCTTATACGAATAGGCCTGAGTTTTCCCGAGGGGCAATATTGGGAGGATACGGTATATTTCCCGAAAGCCATACTTGGAGCTAAGCGAGTGGCTTCAGCGGATATTCTCGGATATTATTATCGGAAAAACCCAACCTCCATATCGGGAGGGAAGGGGCAAACATGGTCAATAAAGAAAATTCTCGACTATACCATTAAGGTTGGTATAGAAATGTGGAGGTATTCGGAAGAGATAAAGCCAATAAGTCCGCGTTGGGCAAAAAGGCTTAGAGTTTTTGCTATTAAACGTTTTAAATCATTCCCCATAAAACTATGGCAACGAATCAAAAAATGAACTCTCCTAAGGTCGCAATCATAGTGCCCATATATAATCCTGGCATACCTGCTTTGAGCAGAGCTCTTCAATCACTTTGTGCGCAAACATTACGGGAGATTGAAATCATCTGTGTGTTGGATTGTCCCACAGATGGAAGTGATATTTTCGTAAAAGAGTTAGCCTCAACGGACGATAGAATAGTTGCATTGAAGAACGACACAAATCAAGGTGTGTCTCACAGCCGAAACGCAGGGATAGCACAAGCTGTTTTGGATGGAGCCGAATTTATTGGTTTCATGGATCATGATGATTATGTGGATTCCTCTATGTTTGAAAAACTCTATTTGCATGCAACAACTCATAATTTTGATGTGGTGCGATGTAATACTATTATTGAAGAAAACGAACACAACGAAACCACCTATTTCAATGACCCAACTTGGGATGGAATTGTGCGGTCACTTTTATTACCCTTTGAATCGTCCAAGAACCTCAACAAACTATCAAGAAGTGTATGGAATGGAGTATATAGAACAGGTATAGCAAAACATGTTCAGTTCTTAAATCGTTCTGATTACTATGAAGAAGACACCTTGTTTAACTTGGAAGTCTGTTCGCTAACAAATAATATCGATTGCATTCCAAATGTTTTATATCATTGGGTTAGAAATCCAGATTCTTTGTCCAATGAAAAGATAAGTCATCAAAAGGTTTGTAACCGCTTCCTGAATTACTTGGAGTATGTATGGCATCTTATCAAAGAGAAACAGATATATAGTTTTATGGATGCCTTTTATGTAACTATTTCTTGGTTTCTTCGACGATACCGTACCATTATCTCCACGATGGATGCTAATTATCAGCACCGTTTAGGACGCATACTAACGGATTGTAGATTCCCCATTTTGGGGCGATATGAAGACTTAAAAATCATTTCTAAAGCTCGAATAAAATTATTCATTTTGGTAATCAAGCTCAAAAAATTTGTATGACGCAAGCAAAAGACAATAAATGGTTAATCTTTGTGGCATTTACGCTATTGCTCTTTGCTAAATGTCTCCTATTCCATTGGTCGGTATTTCATTCCATACTGATCAGTTCGCTTTGGCGTGAGCCATTGGAATTCTTCAAATTTTATGTCGCAAAACTGTTAATGCCGCTGTGCATCGCTAGTTTCACGTTTATCAGTAAACGGCAATGGTGGACAATCATAGTGGCCTTCTTAGTAGATTTTTGGTGTATTGCCAATAGTATATATTATAAAACATACGATTGTTTTCTAACGATAGATGATATCCAAATGGCAGATAATATGGATGGTTTTTGGTCGTCAGTATTATCTTATGTAGATTGGACGATGGCAGTTTCGTTGCTATTGACTTTTTTGTGGTTCCCTATCGTTTATTATTGCTCACGTAATGTCCAATATCGTTATTGGGCTGTACCAATATGTATTTGGGGGCTCGTTTTACCTATGGCTTGTTTGAATAATTATTTCATTTATCACTATAGGTTAGATGCAAATGTTATAGATAAACATAAAGATTGGCAAATTTTAACTCAACAAAACGGACATTTGTCAGAATTTATCTCTTATCTTCCTTTTAACAGAGTATCGAATTATGCTCGCTATGGCTTTGATGTTGCATATTTTTCCAGATATGTACACCAACAATCTATCCTTAGTTATGGTGTTGCGGCTCTATTTCGATATTGTTGGGGACCCAAACAAAGGGAAATTATTTCATTGACTCCCAAAGATGAGTCTTCCATCAAACCTTTCCTCCGTAATGGTAGTGTTTCTTGTTCACCCTGCAATAGTTTAGTGCTGATATTAGTTGAAAGCATGGAGAGTTGGCCTTTGGAAAGCGAAGAACTTTCAAAATTAGTGACTCCTAATTTGTCAAAACTGATTCAAAATCAACATGTGCTTTATGCAAGTAGAATTCGTAGTCAAGCACAAAAGGGAGGGTCTGGCGATGGGCAAATGATAATAAATACAGGTTTGTTACCCATTGTTGATGGTGCCGCTTGCATGACCTATTATGAGAATATATACCCTAATGTAGCGGGGCTGTATTCTGAATCATATATCGTAAATCCATGCTCTGATGCATGGAATCAACTTGTGATGTCCCAACGATATGGATATAATAAGGAGGATATTCCTAAAGGCGAAAATTGGCAAGATGCGCAAATATTATCTCATACTTTGGATAATATTCAAGCTTTAGAATCACCATTTTGCATACAAGCAATAACTATTTCCATGCATTGCCCTTTCGACAATGTAAAAGGTGATATTCATAAAAAACTTTCCGCTCCCAATGTGCTCAAAAATTACATGCAATGTTATCACTACACGGATTCGTGTATTGGAGCATTTATGGATAAACTATTGGCGGATTCGGAGATCTCACAACCTATGGTTGTGATAACAGGCGATCATACTATCTTCAAATCTGCGATGTTGGAGCAGTTCCACAATTATGCAATAGCTAATAATCTGTCAATTGCCTCGGGCGAAAGTTATTGTCCATTAATCATATACTCTCCAAAAATTGAACAGAATAAACATATTGATGACCTCTGCTATCAAATGGATATTTTCCCAACCATTTTACATTTGATTGATTGTGATAATTATTATTGGCATGGATTTGGGGTAAATCTGATGGATTCGGCTGCCATAAATAACCGCACTATTTCGGAAGAGGAGGCATATCGTCTGTCTGACTTAATCATTCGAAGCGATTATTTCCGAAATTACTACCATATTGCACAAAATTGATTCTTATGCTCTCTACTCCTATTCTCCTGATAACGTTCAATCGACCTCAGCATACACGAAAAGTGCTGGAGCGGATTCTGGAAGCGAATCCGCAAGAACTCTATATCTTTCAAGATGGAGCTCGCAAGGGTAATCATGCCGATCAAACGCAATGTGAGGCGGTTCGTAAGGTTGCGGAAGAACTGACTACTGATTACCATCGAAATCACCCACTCCACTTGCATACGCTATATGAGTCACAAAACCTCGGTTGCGGCCCTGGTCCTGCTAAGGCCATCTCATGGTTCTTCTCTGAAGTAGAGGAGGGCATCGTGATGGAAGATGACTGTCTTGCGCATCCTGACTTTTTCCCATATTGCGAGGAACTGTTGAACCGATATCGCTCTGACCATCGCATTGGGTTTATCAATGCGACCTTGTACGACGCTCGATGGCATACAGAACAGGGAGCATCTTACGGCTTCAGCCATTATATGGTCACAGGAGCTTGGGCAGCTTGGCGAAGAACATGGGAAGGATTCGACCTTGACCTACTGCAAATGAAAGCCACCGCTCTTAAGCATCAGATATATCAATTAACGCACAATCGGCAAGAAGCATATTGGTGGTACTTTGCACTCAAAGAGATGCAGCAGGATACGTCTAAGAAATCTTATTGGGATTTTCAAATGCAGATTCATCTTTTTATGCAATCGGCAATCACCGTCCATCCTGGTGTCAATCTGATTTCCAATATCGGCTTCGATGAGCATGGCACCCATACCTTGGGCAATGATGGCAGAGGCGAGCGCCCAGTTTTCTCCATTCTGCCCCTTACGCATCCTTCTATTATCCAGGTAAATGAAAAACTGGACGCCTATTGTTGGGCAAAAACAGAGAGTAAAGGACTCTTCCGCGATATGGTAGATAATCTTTACAACCATCTCCTTTGGTCGGACGGCTTCGGACACTGGTTGCTCAAGCAGTATAAACGGCTGAAAGGGAGCGGCTATAATGTGCATAGAGTATGAAAATCCTATTTGTAAATACCAGCGATACGCAAGGTGGGGCCGCTCGGGCGGCAATGCGCATTATGCAGGCAGTCGAAGCAGAAGGAAGTAAGGTGCAGATGCTCGTGAAGCATAAAACTTCATCGCTTGCGAACGTGCTTCCGTTGGACGCTTTTTTGCCACATAATAGCCTGTACAAAGCTGCTGATTGGTTGGCTACCAAACTGAAAAACAAACTGCAACACGCACGTTGGCGGCCGTATCGTCATTCGCAAGATGGTAACTATAAATCCGACCTCAGAGGCACATATTTAGGAGGCGCAATGCGGTCGATAGCCTATGATGTGCTTCACCTGCATTGGATCAATCTGCGGTTTGTAAGATTGGAGGATTTGCCTACCGATAAGCCAATCGTATGGACGCTTCATGATAGTTGGCCTTTCAGCGGAGTTTGCCACTATTCCCTTGACTGTCAAGCATATACGCAGTCTTGCGGATGTTGCCCGCAGTTGGGCTCAAACCATCCACATGACCTCAGCCATCAAGTATGGAAGCAGAAAAAAGCCATCCTCAGCAAGCTTGATTTGCATATTGTTTGCCCAAGCCTATGGTTGGCGGAATGCGCTCGCGAAAGCAGTATCCTGAAAAATGCAGATATTCGCGTTATTCCCAACTGCATTGACACTTCGGTCTTCTGTCCGCAAGCAAAACCCAAGGCGGCTACCATTCGGCCTGTGATGCTGTTTGGAGCCGTAAATGCAACCAAAGATAGGATAAAAGGCTTCTCCGAACTGATTGAGGCACTTAACATATTAGATGATGATGGATATGAAGCCGACTTAGTAGTGTTTGGGGCTGAAGAGCAGGAGCTGAAGCTGATTTTTACGCATATTCGGGTTCGATTTGAGGGATACGTACAAGACACCACTCGCTTGGTTCGATTATATCAATCAGCCGATGTGATGGTAGTGCCATCGCTTACAGAGAACCTCAGTTGCGCAATCATGGAGGCTCTCAGTTGTGGTACACCTGTTTGCTGCTTTGATATTGGTGGTAACAGGGATATGGTGAAGCATCAGCAGAATGGCTATCTTGCTCGCGAGAAAGATACATCCGACCTTGCCATCGGTATCCGCTCTTGCATTGCCCATTCTGAAGCCTGGGGTACATCGGCTCGCCAATGGGTGATGGAGCACTATTCGCTCGAAATTGTGGGGAAACAATATTGCCAATTGTACAATCAAATAACATCCTCTCACCATGGCATTTGCATGGAAGACCTGTAAGCGAATCTTCAGAGGTAAGAAGGGCTTCATATAAAAGCTATCCAGCACTAAGCGGCATTATTGGCTATTAAACGGCATTATCCGTCATTATCCGGCAATAAACGGCAATATTTGTCATTATTCGTCATTATCCGTTAGCCACTTAATAAAAAAGCAGTATCTTTGCACTCCGAAATCGAGCAGGAACGCTCACGGATAGGCAGAATTTGACAAGCTGTTCGTCACGGGCCCAGACACAGTTTCTCCGTTCGATCTCCGTTCATTCTCCGTTCGATCTCCGTTCTACTCTCGTTCGACATTCGTTGTACATTTGTTCTACATTCGTTTTTTCTCCGTTCCACAACGGAAAACAAACGGAAAAAAACGGAAAAAAACGGAGAGCAAACGACTCCGAAGCGAAGAAGCAGCAAACTTACAGCAAATTTGCAGCAAATGTAGCAAACCATGTTTCCTCGGGGAGGAAAATTTGTTACTACGCGAGGAAACAAAAGTTTTGTAGGTGGGTTCTAAAAATTAGCTTTGTTAGATTTTGGATTTATTTTCGAGGAAAAATTGGAAGTAAAAGAGGGAGCGTAGCGAGCTACGTGACTGATTTTACTTACGATTTGGACCGAAAAGAAAACAAAAGATGACAAATAATGCATTTTTGTTACCCACAATAATGAATAGTTTTTCTTAAGTGGGAATTTTTAGAACCCACCTGTAATATTGCAAGCCTTAAGAAAACAAGTCGAAGGAAAGAGGAAAACCATATCCGTCATCCGCTATGGAAATGGTTGATGAGTATGCAGGTTGGGCTACAAGGAACTAACCGAAATAGAAAGGGCTGCAATACGATGATATTGCGGCCCTTTCTAATGATATCAGCAAGCTACTGCCGAAGCGAACGAACGGAATCTACCTTGAGAAGGTTCCTTATGCTGCCTTATTTCTTATACCCGCACTTGGGGCATACGCCATTCTCATCAAGAGCGATGCCGCAAAGCGGACAACGGTCAATGGAAGTGTGAGAGGGGAACTCCTGCGTAGCAGCATTTACGCCACTGGTGAAGGTCAGCTTCACGATATTGAGCTTATCCTTAAGCAGGTCATATACGATCTTAATCATGCCCTCTACGGTCATGGTCTCCTTGGTTACCACCAATCGGCAGTCAGGGAATGCTTGGCAGAGGTCGGTCTTGAAGGCTGCACCCTTCATGGTGTTTTGCGGAGCACCATTCTTAATGCCGGTCTTCTCATATACATCAAGGATAGCGGGCAAGAGCGGGTCATCTTCGCGGAGAATGAGCGCATGGTCGAAGTTCTTGAGCACTTCCCATGCCACTTTCTGAATCTCATTGCAGGGATAAGCCATATTAACGCCCTTGTTGATGGGTTCTTCTACTTCGATAGTCAGCACGCCAGTGTGGCCATGCAGATACTGAGCCTCACCTTTGAATCCATAGAAGCGGTGAGCATACTGGAGATCTAAAGTTGCAATACTTCTCATAATTGTCAATTTTAAGATTAATATTCTAGGTATCAATTGCATAGCGATATGCAATTATGCGGCAAAATTACAGAAAATAGTTGAATTACGCAAATTTTTTCTGCATTTTTGTGAAAAAAATATGCAGAAAGAGGGGCTATCAAGGACGAGAGCGGCTTTATAGAAAGGACGAGAGCGGCTCTATAGGAAGGACGAGAGCGGCTGAAGAAGAGGGAGCAGAGCGGCTGGAGAAGAGGGAGCAGAGCGGATGAAGAGGAAGTGCGTCACACGCACTTCGTATATAAACGTAACGCAAGAGCAGGCAAGTGGAGGGAGGGAGCAGAGGGAGGGAGCAGAGGGCAATAGAGCGGAAGCGGAGGGAGGAGCAGAGGGCAATAGAGCGGAAGCGGAGGGAGGAAGCAGAGGGCAGCGGAGCGGAGGCAGAGCGGAAGCAGAGGGAGGCAGAGCGGAAGCGGAGGGAGGCAGAGCGGAAGAGCGGAAGCAGAGGGAGGGAGCAGAGGGCAGCAGATCGGAAGCGGAGGGAGGAGCCTCTATGGGCTATCGGGAGTGCAGAGAAGCTTGGCTATCTCATTTCCAGCCATGAAGCGCCAACGGTCGGAGCTGTGCGGGATGGGCGAATAAGGGCGGTTCTGACGAGCCGCTTTCTGCTGAAGAGCAGATTCAGTATGCGCTACTACGAGCGCTTGATGGTAGGTCTCTGGGTAGGGCTCCAGCAGCAATAAGTGTCCGCTGGCGCATGTATCAAAATAGAGACCTCCAGGCTTGAAGAAGCGTTCACCCTCGCTTCCCTCCTGCGGGAAACCATCCTTGAGGAGGATGACCAATGGCCATCCACATTCGCGGATCTTGCGGGCTATGTATTGCTCGCCTCGGCTGATGGCAGCCGTATAGGTGATGGCACCTTGTTCGGAGCGAAAGAGGGCTTGCTGAAGTTTCGTTTGCCAGTCTGCGGGGCTCTCGCTTCGCGAGCATTCTATCATCTGGCGCTCCGGCCAATCCAGCAACCAGAGGTTGCCCATACTCCTGAATCGCAAGCCCCGAACCATGGTGTCCTTCCGCATGGTGAAGAGATCAGGATGCATCCGTTTGAGCCATTTGCGGTAGGGATTGAGCTTTACGTAGTTGATCATCGCTTGGAGCTGGCCGGAGCCAGAGAGTGTGCGTATGAAAGGCGGCTCCAGGATATGGTATGGCAAGGGATTGGGGAATGGTGCGTCACACGCACCAATTATATTAACGTAACGATTTTGGCAGACAGCATCCTCGGGATGCTTGGGCCATAGGCCCATGTCTTGCGCAAGGTGGGTGATGCCTTGGCGGAAACCTTGCGCCACTTGCAAGACGCTCTTGCCAATCTCCCTATGCACCCATAATACTACATGAAGATGGTCATCCATGACTATTTTCTTGCAGATAGTAATGGCACCTTCGTAGCGCTCTCCCAAGGCATTGAGGTCTGCGCTCACTGCCTTGCCAAAGGGCGAAAGTCGAATCATAGCCAACTCTCCTTGGGCATTGATGGCCGGCACTTCCTTCGTTACGTTTTTATAAAAAGGACGTGTTACGTCCGGTTTCTCAGAGACCAGTTCCCCCAATAGCGGCCTACGGCCTGCTACTACGAACGTCAGGTGATAGATGCCCTCTCCTTTCCAGATCTCGCTATTTTTCTTCCAATGGAATGGCATGCAGGTATTGATTTTGGCAATTGTGAGCGTTATTATTCGAAGTGCGTTGGACGCATTTCGCTATCATTGCCGCAAAATTACGAAAAAATCCTGAACTGAGCAAACTTTTCTGCATTTTTTGCAGATTTATTTGTATATATTGATTGTTTTTTGTACCTTTGCAGCGCTAATTATTTTTGATTATGACTCTCTCTATCATCACTATCAATCTGAATAATGCAGATGGGTTGGAGCGGACGCTCGCGAGTGTGGCGCTTCAGCTGCCGGCTGAGATGAACGTGGAGCACGTGATTATCGATGGGGCTTCCATGGATGGCTCTGTGGAGCGCATTCGCGCGTATGCAGCAGCCTCTCATCCTTATAAGGTAGTATGGGTGAGCGAACCCGATAAAGGCATCTACAACGCCATGAACAAGGGCATCCGAATGGCAGAGGGCGACTATATCCAGGTGCTCAATTCGGGCGACTGCTATGCAGCCGAGGATGTAGTTATGCGTATGGCACAAGCGCTCAAAGCTGCCGATTATCCCGCTCTACTATACGGCAATATGATCCGGATGCATGCGAATGGGGCGGTGCAAAACAAGAGTGGCGAACTACCCTACTCGCTATGGCATTACTACTGCTCCACAATGAATCACAACTGCTGCTGGATACAAAAGCAGCTCTTTGAGCAGTATGGGTATTATGATGAAGAACTCCGCATCGTAAGCGATTGGAAATGGTTTTTGCAGGTGATTGGTTTGGGCAATGTGCGTCCGGTATATTCGGATATCGATGTTACGCATTTTGACTTAGGCGGTATCTCTGAGCAGCAATTAGCGCTCCGGAATGCAGAGAGACGCAAGGTGCTGGAGGAAATCCTTCCGCCTGCCGTATTGGCGGATTTAGACCGCCATGCTTTCGATATTGAGCAGATGAACCGCCTACGTAAGCATCATCTCTATGGCTTCACCTACCTGATAGAACGCACCCTATTCAAACTCGAAAAATGGCATATCCTCAAGTAAGTATTATCATCCCTCTCTATAACAAAGCGCCTTACATAAAGAAGGCGCTCGATTCGGTATGTGCGCAGTCGTTCACAGATTGGGAATGTATCATCATGGATGATGGCAGTACGGATGATTCGGCTACTATTGCAGCTCAATGGATTAGCCAGCAGGAAGAAACTATCCGTAAGCGATTCCGTCTGTTGCATCAGGCGAATGCGGGTGTAGCCGCAGCTCGCAACAATGCCGTAGAAGCCTGCAAGGGGGATAAGATTGCCTTCTTGGATGCAGATGATTGGTGGGACCCTGCATTCCTGCAAGAGATGCTCATTTTTTCCAACCAATATCCCGATGCAGGGATATGGGGATGCAATTATATCTATTATAAGCCCGGGAAAACGCGGATTGGGGTAACGAATGTTGCTTATATAACCCCAGATGCGGCATTGATAAATTATCCGAAAAGTTATTTTCAAGGAACTGGCATGCCTATTTGGACCGGTTCGGTACTCATTTCTCGATCCATCTTCAAAGCCATGGGCGGCTTTCCAGAGGACATTCGGTTGGGTGAGGACTTCCTCTTATGGGCGCGTGTTGCGCTCCAATACCCGATTGCTTTCTTGGATAAACCGCTTACATATTACAATAATGCATCAACCCTATCGCTTCGAGCGACTCTGCAACTGCATGCACCTGAACACCACATGCTTTTCCGGATGGATGCAATAGAAGAAGCCTCCCGTCAACTTCCGAAGCCCCTCTGCAAGGATTGGAAGCTACTATTGGATAAGCTCCGCATCTATGGCTTGATGGATTATTGGTTGGATGAGCGCTATCATGATGCGGCAAAAGCCGAACTGAAGAAAGTGAATTGGTCAGAACAACCCTCCTCTCAGGAGTGCCTTTATAAGCAACCGATAGGAGGGTTGCGTTTCCGCAAGCAACTGATGGCTTGGGGCTGTCAACTGAAGCAATGGTTGTATAGGGCTACTGATAGTTTTAGAGGGGAACAAAATTAAGCAAAATTAACAAAATTACTTTAATTTTTAGAAAACAAATCTTGGCAAACCTTTGGAATAGGGCAATGCCCATTGTTCTTACTATAAATCACAATTACTCGATCTGGTGATGGTTGATAAAGTGAAGAATGAAATTTTATGGCTGTAATTTTTATGGCTGTAAAATTTGAGAATATAGAAGGAAGAATGTGATAGTGCTAAATACACAATAATATGCAACCTCCTCGTGGTTGCAATTGTTTCCTCCTCGTGGTTGCAAAATCTACTCCTCGATATTCAGCATTGATTTTGGGAAAAACTCTTAGGGAAATGTTAAATGTTAAATGTTAAATGTTAATTTTAAAGATTTTTCATTTTGCATTTACCAGTCTATCTATATATGATTACTTTTACTATACATTATATATTACGCGCGCGATGTACAATATTATTGATATAAGACATTACCTTTATATTGGGCAAGCAGATGCTACTGAAATGCGACATTGACTACAGGGTGTGAGCCCACTTGCACAATGCAAAAAAAATTAATTTTAACATTTAACATTTAACATTTTTTTGGGGGCTACGTTTCATTCCGGCCGTATTCATCTCTATGGGCGCATAGATTTTTGCACTTAAACACCTTGACTCAATTTCAAGAAAAATGCAAAACGTCGGACAACTATTGTGTATGTCAGAAAAAAGTAGTATCTTTGCAGCGGAAATTTGAATATGGTACAAATCAAACTTTCATATATTATTCCATTCTACAATGGGCAAGATACTATTTACAGTGCGCTAAATAGTATCTATACAATAGATATGGAAGAAGAGAACTTTGAGGTTATTGTTGTAGATGACAAATCGCCAGTCCCTGCAAGTGAAATTTTAGAAACTTTTAGCAGCCAACATTCGAATTTGCGTATCATTCATCATACTCAAAATAAGAGACAAGGTGGAGCAAAGAATACAGGAATTAAAGTTGCAAAAGGTGAATATATTGCATTCGCTGATCAAGATGATATAATCAATCCCCTACAGATTAGAGCAGCCTATAATTTTGCCAGTACTAACCAGCTTGACATGTTATCTTGCCTATATTCTGTTCATTATGAGGATGATTCTATGAAGGAATACGGAATAGATTCTCCAGATGGAATGACCGTAACGGGTAAAGAGTTTTGTGAAAACCATTTTTTTGCAGGAGTAAATCTGGCTCCTTGGTCGTATTTATATCGTCGAGAGTTTTTACTGCAAGTGTCTCGTCCTTTTGAAGAACACGTATTGATGGAAGATGCAGACTGGATTGCATGGCATTTGATTCACGCTAACAAAATAGGATACTATAAGCACTCTATTTATACATGGATAATGAATCCTTCTTCAATAACACATAGTTCCCATTTCCTTCATAAAGCAGATTGGATAAAAATGGGCTGTCGAAAAATTAGAGATGCTAAGTTATATCAAAATATCTCACCTGTTTTTTCTGATCTCATGACGTTTGATGGACGTGAAAATATACGTGGTGGTTTTATGCGGTTATGGAAGGTGGATTGTTATTCTAAGTTTTATAAGCATTTAGGACCTGAACTGATGAAAGATTTGGAAGCTATGGAATGGAATCAGCCTGTAGCATTTATGATTCGCTATCCTAAATTGACCTGCGCATTTCTCTATATCATAGGTCCTATTTTAAAGATAATAAAAAGTATTCGTCAGAAATTCAGAAAGGTATGAATAATAATTTCCCTCTCCTAAGTGTAATAATCCCGATGTATAATTGCGGAGAAGTCATCATCCGATGTTTGGATAGTATTGATTATCCAAACTCAGAGATTATTGTAGTGGATGATGGGTCGAAGGATAATGGTGTAATCGTTGTAGCGGAATACTGCAAGACTCATCCGAATGTTCGTCTGATACAAAAAGTCAATGGAGGTGTTTCTTCCGCCAGAAACGTTGGCATTAAGGCAGCAAATGGCAATTATATTATCTTTGTGGATGCTGACGATTATCTGGCACAAGGTGGATTATCCCGGGTGATTGATTTGGCAGAGCAATATGATGCAGATATCGTAAAATACAAAATTCATAGTTTAAGCCATGATTCACCTTGCGTATATAATTCTGTAAAAGATGCAGAAATGAACGTAGAAACCATATCCGGTAAGGCACAAGCTCTGAACCGCTATGACATTTCAGACTATCATGTAGTAGATGCTCTATTTCGTACATCGACAATTCAAAAAAATCAAGTGTTCTTCGATACTGATTTACATCTGCGAGAAGATGATGCTTTTATGGGTGCCTTTTATAGTGTAGCTTCTCAAGTCGTAGTAACAGACTTACGATTATACAACTATTATACGTACTCCAATTACAGCCATACGCATGGTCAATCAATAGAAAGGCAACGCTTACTGATAAGAAGTGGATTATTGGCTATCAAACATCGTAAAGCGTTCATTGCAAAACATTGTCCGAACCGCGAGTTCCCATTAGAGCGTTACAAGTATATGCGTTGGGTTTGTTCGCTGCAAAATGCAGTGGAAGCAGAGATAAACTATAAAGAATACAAGGCTCTGCTAGATGAATTTCGCCAAGAGGGTGTTTATCCTTTGGAATATAAATGGATAAAGGTTGCAGGTTGGGATTATGCCTGGTCGCCATACATAAAAAGAGTTATTAAAACGTTCTGCATCAATCATCCATGGATAGTATGGTCGTTAGCAAAATGGTACTATAAAAAATAAACTTTCTTGTTTGAAATAATCATAACGCACCACACTACTAATTGACAAAATCTACCAATTATCAATATGATCCATCAAATTCCCAAGATTATTCATTATTGCTGGTTTGGAGGCAAGGAAATGCCGGAACTGATGCAGAAGTGCATCGCGAGCTGGAAGCAACATCTTCCGGATTATGAGTTGCACTTATGGAATGAGCAGAATTTCGATTTAGATAGATTCCCTTATGCTCGTGAAGCTTACGATAATAAGAAATATGCGTTTGTATCAGATGTGGCTCGTCTGTGGGCACTAAAAGAATATGGAGGAATCTATTTGGACACCGATGTTGAGGTGCTACGTCCATTGGATGATTTCTTGCACTTGCCTGCCTTTATGGGATACGAAGCCAGCCAATCATCTGCCCCAGGAACGGGAATCATAGGAAGTAAGCAAAATGGCATTTGGGTAAAAGAGATGCTTGCATATTATAATCAAGATAGGCATTTCATTAAACCTGATGGCTCATTCGATCTAACCCCAAACCCCATCACTATAGCAACAATCATGCAGTCCGGCGGCTTCGTAATAGATGGGACGTATCGAGTGTATAAAGGCGATATGCACGTGTTTCCTGTTGATTATTTTTGTCCCCTATCCAGTACTCGAGTACTTAGATGTACCAAAAACACATATTGCATTCATCATTTTGCAGGCAGTTGGCGCGAAGAAAGCCGAGGGGAACGAATGAAAGATTGGATCTGTGAGCATATTTTGGGTCGTCAAATGACCGACCGAATCGTTAAGCTCAAGCGCAAACTGAAGAAAAAATAGGGTTTTAAAGAATCTACCAATAGTGCAAGCGAATTAGAATGCTCGCTTGCACTATTCTTCTGCAAGGGCAATAGCTCGGATTGCAACCGCTTTCTCCGCAAGTGTTGCGGAGAAAAAAGGCATTATTCACCGCATTTTTGCGGAGAAAGGACTAATAAGAGGGGATAGGAGGAGAAAAAACGGGAGAAAATAAACCTTTTTATTAGGCATAGAAGGGAAAAGAAGGGCTGAGAGAACTGAAAGATGACGATATTTGGGATTGGATTGGCTATTCTTAAGAAGCACATAAGAAAGATTACGCAAGAATATACGATTTTTAAGATGTGTTTTTATATATGAAATTATTTGCCTAATTTTGCGGCTGAAAATTAATTTTTACCATAAAAATCGCATTTGTCTTATGAAAATTCTTTTTGCATCCGATGTGTATTTCTCTCGCTCAAATGGCACTACCATATCCGCCCAACGCTTCGTAACCCGCCTGCGCGAACGAGGTCATGAGGTACGCGTATTGACCAATCATGACGAACGTCCCCTTCCCGAACAAGACATGTATGCCCTCAAGACTCAAAAGGTACCCGGATTTAATCATTTATTAGCCACCAATGGATTTGCTTTTGCCAAGACCGACCGAAAAATCATCCGTGAAGCCATTGCATGGGCAGATGTGGTACACATGATGATGAATTTTCCCATGGAGAAGGCCTGCACGGAGCTCTGCATCGAGATGCATAAACCGATGACTACAGCTTTCCACGTGCAGATGGAGAATATTACCAGCCAGTTCAATTGGGGGAACGTGCGCTGGCTCAATAAGGCGCTCTACCGCTATTTCTACCGCTATTTCTATAGCCACCATCGTTTCGTACATTGCCCCAGCCAATTTATGAAAGACGAACTTATTCGCTACGGCTATGAGGGACTCGATCTGCGAGCCATATCCAATGGCGTATCGGAGAAGTTTGTGTATCGTCGTCCGCCTGAACTAGGCATGTTTGGTACGAAATTTGTAGTTTTGATGGTAGGTCGTCTCTCGCATGAAAAACGGCAAGACCTAATCATAGAAGCCATCAGAAGAAGTCGCTATAGTCATCAGATTCAACTCGTGTTTGCCGGCAATGGTCCGCTCAAGAAGCAGCTGGAGAAGCAGGGGGAGAAATTGCCCGTGAAGCCCGTGTTCGGTTATTACACCCAAGAACAACTCATTGAAATCATGGCTCAAACCGACCTCTATATCCATGCGTCTGACATGGAGAGCGAGGCAATTGGTTGCATTGAGGCCTTTGCTACCGGATTGGTGCCTATCATCTCCAATTCCCGCTTGTCGGCTACCCGTCAGTTTGCCCTTACAGAGAGGAGTCTCTTTGAAGCGGGGAATACTGAGGATCTCAAGAATCAAGTAGAATGGTGGTTCGAGCATCGGGAGCAGTTGCCCGAATGGGAAATCCGCTATGCAGAGAGTGCCAAGCAGTATCAGCTCAAGGATTCAGTAGAAAAATTCGAGCAGATGCTGCAAGATGCCATCACTTATTACCAAACCCTATATGCGTAAATACTTATTATATATATTCCTATCCTTATCTTTCAGTATATCTGCAAGCGGCTTTCAGTCACGCATGGATACCCTCCGCTGGGAGTCTGATTCCATTATCATTGGCGGAAAACGAACCGTTCATTTTGCGCAAATCTACTTACCAGACAGCGAACCTACTGATTCGCTGCCCGTGCTCTACCTCTTCCATGGCTTCATGGGCAATCAATATTCCTGGGAAGAAAAAGCGGGCATAACTGCTTTGCTCGATTCGCTAATAGAGGGAAAGGCTATCCGCAAGCTGATGGTGGTGATGCCTTATTGTATCCCACGTGACACGATGCAGGCCGTACAACTTCGTTCGGCCCTCTACAATATCTTCCATTACGGCCGACTCAAACGGGGCGAGTTTGAACGCACCTTCTCGGATATGGACGCCTATCTGAAGCAACGGTATCCGATGCAGGCAGATAGCGCATGCTCGATAGCAGGACTGAGCTATGGCGCAAGGGTGGCGGCCAATATCGCGCTGGAGCGGACATACAAAGCCGTGGGGTTGTTTTCGCCCGTGATTGACAAGCATCAGTACCCGCCAGCAGATTCCAGCTATGTGGCCAGTTATTGGGTACGAGTTGGGGGTGTGGATTTCTTTGAACCATCGGCCGTCCGTTTTCGCAAATACATGACTCGTCATAACCTCCCCATCGACTATGCCACCACCGATGGAGCGCATAATTGGCGCAACTGGAGGCGCTACCTCATTGACTTCTTAAAACAATACTACCCCATGACTGCATCACAGGATAGCATCGAATTGCGCGACTCCGCAAAACAGGTTGTAGACTCTATCATTCCTTTTGAGCCAGTGCCTATGTTCGCAGATTCCATTGATATTGCTCTGCCGGACTAAGGAAGTCATTACGGCAAGAGACATCCGATAGGGATAACATGGACGCCATTTTCTATTTTTGAGGCATTTCGTTTGCAACTTTTGCGGTAGTAAGGATATTGGCCTCTTGATATTTTTAGGAGCGGCAGTTGTTTTTTTCTTGCATATCTCATAAAAAAGCACTACCTTTGCAGCCATAAAGCGAAGAACAGCAGATTCGCGACTGCTAAACAATAGAAATCCATGGCCTCAAGCAAACCCACCCACCGGAAGCATCTTCCTCTGCATGACTATAGAGAACGATGCATCTATCATATCACCCTCGTGGTGAGCGATAGATGCAAGGTGTTCGGACGCATTGTAGATAGAAGGCAGATGGCGGGAGATCAAACCTGGGTCACTCAGCAGCATAGTTGGCAGAAGGTGATGCAGCAAGACGGTAGCACCCTCTTTATTTCTCCGGAGGGACAACAATGGACTGAAGCAATGATGGCGGCAACTGCAAAAGTTGAACTCACACCATTGGGCTATGATATCAGCAAGGCTATCCAATCCATCCCAGAAGAATGGGGAAAGAAAGGAATAAAAGCGAAGATTCTCGCGAAGATAGTTATGCCTGAGCATATCCATTTCATACTCTTCATAGAGGAGCCGATGGAGGAGCGATTGCAGAAGCTGATCCGCGGATGGAAGCAAGGATGCAATAAGCTGCTGCGCAAGTATCTCGAGGGAGGGGGATGCGGTGCTGGCGTTAAAAACGCAGCACAACCTAACGGCAGAAGCGAGAACAGCGCCCCTGCCAACTCTAACTCGAGCACCGGACCTCGCGCAATGAGCGCCCCTGCCAATCCTAACTCGAGCACCGGACCTCGCGCGATAAGCGCTCCTGCCAACTCTAACTCGAGCACCGGACCTTGCCCAATGAGCGCTCCTGCCAATCCTGCTCTGGCTACTGAATCTTGCAGCAGAGAAAGGCTAGAGAAGCTGCCGTCAGGTTCGGCCGCCTTTTTAAGGTCGGCTATGGGCAGTTCAGGTTCGGCCGCCTTTTTAAGGTCGGCCATGGGCAGTCCTCCGGAAGATGGCGCAATAGCCTGCTCTCCGGAAGATGGCGCAATGGCCAGTTCTCCAGATAAGGGCGCCATCCCCTCTTTCTTGCAAGGCGCGAGCAAGCGCATCCTGGAGGGACATGCGCTCTTCGAAGATGACTTCGATGAGACGCGCCTCCGACGAAAAGGTCAACTGCGGGCGATGATAGACTATGTCCATAATAACCCTACTCATCGCTGGCTTCGCGCGCATAAGCCCCATTGGCTGCTTCCCATCCGAGGCATTGAGATTGCCGGCAGATGCTACGATGCCATCGGCAATATCCTACTGCTGGGGCTCCCCCGCTTTCAGGTTCATTGTCGCTATCGCTGGGAGCGCGATCAAGACCATGAGGCCAGACGCGCCCACCAGAACGAGAGCGTGCTGAAAGCGCGAAAAGGCTATGCATTAGTCTCTCCTTTCATCAGTCCGCATGAAGCAGCAGTACGCGAGTTCTGCTTGCGAGAAGGTCACTCCATCATCCAGATTTCCGATAATGGCTTCAGCGACTTTTCGCAATGCCCCGGAGGACTATATGACTACTGCGACCGCGGGCAAGTGCTGCTTTTAGTGCCGAGTGAGCGGCCACATATCGACCGAAAAAGTGGCATCTCTCGAGCCGAGTGCAAAGCTCTCAATGATCGGGCTGAAGAGATTGCAAAGGAGCAATAACTATACTTTATGATCCCTAAACTATTAATTCGATGAAGGATACAATTAAGGTGGGCTTTATGGACCCACCTTTATTCTTTATAACTTATGCTTTGTTTCGCTTCAGGAGGTTTTTCCAGAGCGGGTAAGAGAGCAGTACTGCAGAGAGTATGAGCGCAATGATGAGTAAAGCACTACATAACTTATCAGTCTGGAGTGCAGCCGGCTCAAAGTACATGCGGATAGTATGTTGGCCTGCAGGAATGACTGCTGCACGCAAGAGGTAATTGACGCGCGCAATCGGCATTTCCTGCTCATCGATGAAGAGGTGCCAATCCATAGGGTAATACACTTCTGAGAATACCGCTACTCGATTGCGCTCTGTTTGCGCCTGATAGATGAGTTCGTTGGGCTTATACGAAGTGAGAGTGATCTCTTCCTTATCAAATGCCATCAGCGTATTCACCTCCGGCTTACGTACATCCAAAGCCTCAGCAAAGCGCTTGTCTGCTACCGCTGTAGTATGGAGGTTGATGGTGGAGAGCGCATTGCATTCCTCAGTAGGCGTATCTACAAACTGCACCTCATCTACAAACCATGCATTACCCATCGCATAGGGGTTGCGAACGGCCAGCTGCTGACCACCTTGCAGGGGCACTACCGCATAGCGCATATTGAGCATATTGAGCACTCGGAAATCGTTGCCTTCTTTCTCATCGGGCATTTGGAATGCACCTGTACGCATGATTGTTTGCAAGAGCGGATTCATCTCGGGCATGATATGGCGGTCAATCATATCTTGGTATCTGCGCAGTTTGGCTGCTGAATAACCGCCAATCGACTTCAGGCGATAGGACGTGCGGGAGTCATTGAACGTGTTGGTTGCCAAGTTGAGCGTTCGGAAATCAAGAGCCGGATCCTGCAGGATTTGTTCCTCCCATGGTTGCATCTGGAAAATACGGTCGAGGTCCTTCTGATTAACGAAACTGTCAGAACCAAAGAAACGCTTATTCACAGGGAACATATCAGCCACAATCAACACAGCCAGACAAGCAGCCAATGTGAGCGGAGAGAATGCTGCAGAAGGAGCCTCTTTAGAGGTTAGTTTCTTCCCGAAGAAATAGACTACAGCAAAACCAAGGGCAACGAAGATGAGCGAACGCCAAGCATCGGCCTTAAGCATGCTCGTGCGCTGGCTGTAGATGGCATCCGTGAGCCAATCGGGCATCTGAGAAGTCCATTGTGCGTCATACGAACTCGTGATATCTACTGCTCCACCAAAGAGAGCGGCCAAGAGGCATATACCACCCGTGATACCACCGGCGATAAAGAGGCTCTGCTGCAGTTTCTTCCATTCGATCTTTCGTTCGGCAATCTGCTGAAGCGCAAGGAAACCGAGGATAGGCATGGTTATCTCTGCCACCACAAGGATACTCTCTACCGCACGGAACTTATTGTACATCGGGAAATATTGGAAGAAGAGCTCAGTAAGCCACATCATATTGCGTCCCCAGCTCAGGAAAACAGAGCAGAGGGTAGCAATCAAGAGCGCCCACTTATAGGGCCCCGGGACGATAATCAGACCTAAGATAAAGAGGAAGCAGACGATAGCGCCAATATAAACCGGACCGCTGGTGAAGGCTTTCTCGCCTCTATAAGTAGGCACCTGCTGGCAGAACTGTTCAGCCTGCTTCTTGCCGACTCCTTGCTTACGCATAGTCTCACACAATTCCGAATCCGGACCTACATTGTATCCGCTCGCACCACCTTCCCAGTTAGGGATGAGAAGCGTCATCGTCTCACCTATACCATACGACCAAGCCGTTGCATAATCGAGATCCAATCCGGCTTTTGCATTGGGATTATCTGCCGCATTCGTATCCACCAATTCGGAATGGCCACCTCGCATCGTTTCCTTCAGATACGATCGGTTCATCTGCATCCAGCTGGCTTTGGTGCCGAGCACCAAAAGCGCGCATCCGAGCAATACTGCAAGTGAGATTCCGAGGTCTTTCCATGCTTTCTCGCGGATATGCAGATAGAGTTCAGCACAAGCTAAAACGCCCAACATCATACAGATGTAATAGGTCATCTGGGGATGGAGCGTGAAGCCGATGATGCCATAGATCACGAAGAGTGGAGCGCCCAACCAGTAGCGCTTGCGGAAAATGGCATAGAAACCGCCAATCATAGGCGCAAGGCTCGCCAACGCACAAGCTTTAGTAAGATGACCTGCGGGAATAATCAGGAAGAAATACGAAGAGAAGCCGATAGCCAATGCGCCCGCCATACTCAGCCATGGATTGACGCCAAAGCAGAGAAGCATCAGGAAGAAACCAAAGAAATAGGCGAAGATAATGCCGGTGGCTTCCATATTGCCTGTGAAACCAAAATGCGAAATCGTCTCGAGCGTCTTACGCCATTTCATACTGGTGGTGCTGCCCGTAATCTGATAGGTTGGCATACCGGAGAACATCGAATTGGTCCACCAAGGAGCATTGCCCGTTTCTTCAGCAAACGTGCGTGCTTCCTGCGCGGCTCCGCGCCAATTATTGACGTCACCTTGGAGGAGTACTTTGCCATCGAGCGCTGGAGCGCAATAGATCAGGGCGATGGCCAGAAAAACGAGGATAGCTGCTGCGTATGGCAGCAAATTCTTAATCTTCATGGTGTATGATTAGAATATGATACAAAAACTATGTTCGAGAAATAATCTTGATAAACCTTGACTAATCAGTTTAATAACACAACTTATTGGAGGAAGGGAGATAGGGAATAGAGTCCGGGATAAGCTTGGTGCTTATTGTCAGCCGGATTGAATAGCCCACGGTTGAGCCAATTGGTGATTACGATATTATTGGCATTCCATGTATTGCCTCCGCATCCGTTTTCCTCTGGGAACCAATAGAAGAGTCCGTTGACGTAATCATATTGGTTGAGGGTGCTGATGAGGTCAGCGAGGTAAGCCGCTTGTCCCTCGGGGGTAGCAGGCCAAAGGTTGCGCGTGTCAAATGAGATACCTGACGAAGGCCAATAATTATTGTAATAAGCTGTCTCTACAATCTGTATTGGAGTATTTGGGAAGGCATCGTGAAGAGCTGTAAGGGTAGCCGGTAGATGGGTATCGAGCAATCCATGCCAGAAGGGGTAATAGGAGAGACCGATGATATCAAAGGGCACGTTCTGGCGCTCCAGATACGTGTAGAAATTCCGGCACATATCTGCTTTCTGCGTGCGCTCTATATGGATGATGATCTTTGCTTTTGGGCACACTTCTCGTACTGCCTCAGCCCCTTTCTTGAGGAGATTGCCAAAGCGAGTCCATTGCGTAATCTCTTTGTTGTATTGCTCATCGTTGTAAGCATGTACCACATCAGAACTATTCTTATATTCGCCTCTCCAGAGCATGCCATAGCTGATCTCATTGCCAATTTGAATAAGGTCGGGCGTTGCTCCAGCTGCTACCATCGTCTGCAAGCAATGTTTGGTATAAGCATATACCGAATCGGGCAGCACTTCATCCGGCACATTCTGCCAGCGGGCAGGGATATACTGCTTAACGGGATCAGCCCAAGTGTCAGAATAATGAAAGTCTAGCATAAAAGCCATTCCTGCATCTTTAATGCGCTTACCGAGAGCCGTAACATAAGCCAAATCCTGCACCTCACCTTGCTTGGAACCATCGGCGTTCGTAATCACGGGATCTACAAACAAACGTACGCGAGCGCTATTCCATTGGCAGGTGTCGTGAAGATACGTAACGAGGTCCGCAATCTTCTGCCCATCGCGTCCGATATATGGTGTTTGGGCAGCTTCATATGAAGGCAGAAGCGAGATGTCGCCTCCTACAAAGCGCGTAATCTCCGGTTCGGGGATTACGGGAACAGTATCATTACCACCATCATCCGGTTTGTTTGGTTTGTTGTCTTCATTGGGAGGAGTACAAGCCACCACAGCGGCAGCCATCATCATGAGCAAAAATAGTTTTTTCATAATGCTATTGTTTTTGAAGATGGAATATTCTACAAACGTTTATAGTAAATTTCTGAGTGCTTCGAGTTCTGCCTTTACAGCAAGGAGATTTTCGCGAGCCTGCACTTTTCTATCAAGCTGATTATCATTGAGTTTCAGCCTTTCAGACCATTCTTTTACGGGTATATTCTGGCTTCGGAAGTAGATGAGCCTGCGCAAGGTCTGAATATCCTCTTCCGAATAAAAGCGGGTATGACCGGCATTCTTACGAGGTTTGAGTTGCTGCACTTCTCGTTCCCAAAAGCGCAAGGTAGGGAGCGGAATCTGCAACATTTCTGACACTTCCTTGATGGAATAATATACTTTGGTCGTTGGAGCAATCATTATTTGAGGATTTTGAGTTTCTGACCAATCTGAATATTCGTTGAGCGGAGGTTGTTCCATCGCTGCAACTGCTTGACCGAACAGCGGTATCGTTTGGCAATTGCCCCAAGCGTATCACCTTTCTTCACCTTGTAATACGTAATACCACCAGCGGAATAGGTATCCGTACTCTTCTGCGCCATGGCAATCATTTGTGCCTGCTTATGGAGAAGCGAATCGGCTTTATAAGAAAGGATGCTGTCTTGCAGTTCGATATACGCACCTGTATAATCAATGGGAAGCACGATATTATAGTCTTTTCCACCCGGAACGATATCCCTTACGTAAGCTGGATTAAGCTTGCGCAATTCGGCTATCGGCAACCCGAGTACTGCAGAAAGTTGCTCTAAATGTTGGCGTTGGGAGGAGTGGAGCGTATCGACTGCCGCACTCATCAGCACTTCGCGATGCTTGAAGCGCGTTTGATAGAGTGTATCTGGGCAGATGCCATGTTCATCAGAATAATACATGGCATAATTGGCCGCAATGAAGATTGGTACGTATGCACGTGTCTCTCGCGGGAGCCAAGGGTAGATACTCCAGAAATCGCGTTTTCCCCCCGATCGCCTGATGGCTTTATTCACGTTCCCCGGACCACAATTATACGAAGCGAGTGCCAGATGCCAATCGCCATAGAGTTTGTAGAGCGCACGAAGGCAACGGCATGCTGCATCTGTGGATTTATATGGATCCAGTCGTTCGTCAACCAGCGAATTAACCTCCAATCCATAGTTTCTTCCGGTAGAAGGCATAAACTGCCAAATGCCGGCTGCTCCAGCATGCGAACGAGCCGAAGCATTGAGGGCGGACTCTATGACTGCCAAGTACTTAAGTTCATCAGGAAGATTGTATTCGCAAAGTTTATCCTCGAAGATAGGGAAGTATAATTCTGCCACTCGGAGGAGGGATGCCACCTGACGAGGACGACGTTTTACATACATCTCTATGAACCCACGCACCACACTGTTATACGTCATTGGGATGATGGTAGGCAGTTCGCTGAGTCGCTTCTGATAAACGGAATCAGGAGTGAAAGTAGTGTCTCGCACCATCGTGCAAGCGGTCGTATCGAGCCAAGTGAGCGCCCATTCGAGCAGTTGGCGGTCAATCTCTTCTTGTTTGTAAAGAACAGTGCCCACCTGCTGTTCTGCCGTAAGAACGGACGAATCAGCCATGAGCAGTTCATCCAATAAGGCCTCTTCTGCTGCTTCAGCTTCTGCTGCATCGGATTCTTCGGAGAGGGAATCTTGTGGCTGCACTTCAGGCTGAACGACTGCTTGTGCATCCGCTTGAAGCGAGGAGAAGAGGAGGAATATGAACAGTATAATGGATGTGAATTTCATTGTGTGAGGGGGTTTCAGAATCGAATGGCGAAATGCAATTCGCCAGTTGTGCGGTTTTGAAAGTCGCTGTTGATGGCGGGTTCGATGTGCATGGAGAGATTCGGACTGATATCGAAGTCACTGAGTTGGGCATCTACATACGCATCAATGAGCGAGAGCGCATATACTGCTATAGTAGCTACTATGCAATAATCTCTGTTTCTTCGCCATTGTGTCTGTCGCGACTGAAGCGTTTGCTTCCATTGGTTGGCTCCTCCCACGTAATCCAAACTATAGCCTTCCGGCAGGATGGCGATATACGATTTGGAGGGGTCTTCCGTTACGGTCCCTGCACTGATATCGGTATAGATATCCCGGTAAGCAGTTTTGTAATCGCTATACCGTCCGCCCGTATAACTGATGGCATAAGCGCAACCAATAAATCCGCCATATACGATGGGTAGTTTCCAGTAACTGCGGTTATAAATCTGTCCGTAACCGGGTATGATAGCTCCCATCCAAACGGCTCGCATCGGGTCGGGTTTGCGAAACAAACGGGCAGAATCCTGCTTAGAGAGTGCTACCGAATCCTCCTCAACATGGGTATGCGAAGCGCGTTGCGCTTGAGCATAGCACCCAAGCGCAAGCATGCATATCATCCATATATATCGGCGAATTGACAAAGCGGTTAGAGGATATTGAGCTGACGGAGGATGCGGTCCATTTCTTCGGCAGACTTAAAGGCGATACTTATTTTGCCTTTACCCTTATTGTCTGCCACTACTTTAACTTGGGTTCCGAGTACACTCGTAAGCTGTTTTTGGAGGGCGATGGTCTCCGGTTTGGGCGTTGCTTTTTCGGTCTTGGGCTTAGCGTCAGCTTCATCGCTTACGAGTTGCTCCACCTTGCGCACACTGAGCCCTTCTGAGAGAATGCGCTTATAGATATCGAGCTGTTGCTCAGCCGATTTACTGCCTGCAAGGGCACGTGCATGGCCCATGTCGATCTTCTTCTGCTGAATACCCATCTGGATCTCAGCTGGGAGCTTAAGCAGACGTAGGTAATTGGCCACTGTAGCGCGTTTCTTGCCTACTCTTTCAGCCATCTTCTCTTGCGTAAGCTCGTATTCGTCCATCAGACGCTGGTAAGCGAGCGCAATCTCTATGGCATCGAGGTCATCGCGCTGGATATTCTCAATGAGCGCCCATTCCATCACCTGCTCATCTTTAGCGGTACGGATATAAGCGGGAATGGTGTTGAGGCCTGCCATTTTGGAAGCGCGGAAACGTCTTTCTCCCGCGATAATCATATAGGTGCCATCCTCGTTTTTGCGAAGAGTAATGGGCGAGATTACGCCATGTTCGCGAATCGATTCGGCCAATTCCTCAAGGGCCTCTTCATCGAAGTTCCGGCGAGGCTGATTGGGGTTGGCAAATATCTGAGAGAGCTCCACTTCGGAGATGGAACTGCTGCCGCTGGTGTGAACGTCAGAGGTGTCAATAAGGGCATCAAGGCCACGACCGAGACCTGTGGTTTTACGTATCATATTTTTTATCGTTTGATTACTTCTTTAGCAAGAGCGGCATAGTTCTTAGCGCCCTTGGATGATGGATCGTAGTCCAAAACGGAAAGGCCATGAGAGGGAGCTTCCGAGAGACGAACGTTACGGGTGATGACCGTATTGAAAACGAGCGAACCGAAGTGTTTCTTCACCTCATCATACACCTGAGTAGAAAGACGTAAGCGGTTGTCAAACATCGTTACGAGGAAACCTTCAATCTTCAGTTGCGGATTGAGTTTGGACTTGATGATCTTAATCGTATTAAGCAGTTTGGCAATGCCTTCAAGCGCAAAGAACTCGGCTTGAACGGGGATAATCACCGAATCAGAAGCCGTAAGCGCATTTACGGTAATCAAACCGAGCGAAGGGGAGCAGTCTATCAAGATAAAATCATACTGATCGCGCAAATGAGAGAGGATGCGCTTCATCAGCAACTCACGATCTTCGAGACCGAGCATTTCAATTTCTGCACCTACCAAATCGATGTGAGAAGGGATGAGGTCGAGGTTATCCACACTCGTGTGGTGGATGGCAAGTTTAGGATCGATGCCGTTAACGAGGCATTCGTAAATAGTGGCTTCCAGATTGCGGATATCAATGCCCAAACCGGAGGATGCGTTTGCCTGCGGGTCAGCATCTACCAAGAGCACTTTCTTGCCTTCTTTTGCCAATGCTGCAGAGAGATTGATTGCGGTTGTGGTCTTGCCCACACCACCTTTCTGATTAGCCAACGAAATAATTTTAGCCATAATGTATAGTTTTTGTGTTTAGTTAGTCTGAGAGAATGTACATATTAAGCATGCAAAATTAGCAATTTTTTCTGAAATAACCAAAAAAAAAGCGAGAAATACGTGATTTCCCGCTCTTTTTTGCGTTTTTTGCCTTTTATTTATGTATTTATAAATAAAAAATGGCCTGTTTTCAGTAAGAAATTGCTATTCGGAATGCAGCTGCAAGAATATGCTTTCTGCTTTCTTATTGGATAGTATAAGTAATCGGATTAGCTATCATTCGTGCATTCTTGGCAATAGTCTCAAACCAATCTGCATCGGTAGGATATTTCCATTCAGACCATCCGCCACCGAAGTAATACGTATAGGTCTCGCCCATCTCGTAATCGGCTTTTCCATAGAGCATTCCATCAGCAGTAGCATGTTCTTTCATGCCCGGGAGCACAACGGCAGCATAATTGCGACCGGAAGCCAAACCGGCATCCGAAACGGCATTCTCTGCATAAGCCAAATAGCCCGTATTAACTCCAATTTGCGTATTGCCATCTACTCCAATCTCGGGATTGGCAGTAGCCGTATGGAGGAAGATGCCGGCACCAATCTCCGTGAACTGCGGACTGGCACTGTCAGCCGGAGCAAACGATACCTGTGCTTTGCAGAGCGGTTGACCAGCATCGCAAGTCACAGTATAAGTCTCTACAACGGGAGCCTCATCATTGGCAAAATAATCGTTGTACGTAAGGCAGAAGACCACACGAAGCGGGCCTTCATCAATTACCTGCCAACTATCGTAATGATTACCAATCTGCGGAAGGCCATTGATCACAGGGAAAACACCTCCGCAACCGGCCGTATGACCCACCTTGTAGCAATCAAGTCCCTTACCATAATCCACATGATAAGGCAAGCCGAGTTCGTGCTCGCGATAGTAGAACGTATCTACAATCAAGAGTTCGGTTTTCTTGAGCCAGAGGTCAATGCCATTGCTCGGATTCTCAGGTGCCAATGCCGGCCCATACATGCGGTAAGCAGCAATATCGTTCTCCCACGCGAAATCATCTTTACGCTCCGGTACGAAGCGCGCACTTACGCGAGTGGCAGTCTGCAGAGGAGTGGTTTTGCGAAGCGAATAAGCCACCTCTGATTCGGGCTGAAGAGTAGCCAGAAAAACGATGCTCTGCACCTCCGGCTGACCATAATGCATCACCTGATAGGGAATCTGTTTACCGGTTTCGTCAAACAGACCAAGTGCTGCAAAATCCGCATCAGCCGTCAACCCAAGCGCTTTTGCGCACACCTCCACCATAGCCTCTTCGCGAACATCATCCGTAGGGTTAGAGAGAAGGATGGTCTTGACCGTTTTATTTGAGCAACCGATCAGTAGCAAGGCGCTACTGATCAGGATAAACAGTTTATTCATTTTCACTAAGGATTACTCAGGCTGCTTGCCAATATAAGCGAGAATACCGCCATCTACATACAGGATATGACCGTTGACTGCATCGGAAGCATGTGATGCCAAGAATACAGCCGGTCCACCTAACTCTTCAGGCTCGAGCCAACGTCCTGCAGGCGTCTTTGCACAGATGAACGAGTCAAACGGATGGCGGCTGCCGTCAGCTTGACGCTCGCGCAGAGGAGCCGTCTGAGGAGTAGCGATATAACCCGGACCAATGCCGTTGCACTGGATGTTGTATTGGCCATACTCAGAGCAGATATTGCGGGTGAGCATCTTCAAACCGCCCTTAGCTGCTGCATAAGCACTTACGGTCTCGCGACCAAGCTCTGACATCATCGAGCAGATATTGATAATCTTACCTTCTTTACGCTCCATCATCTCCGGAAGAACAGCTGCACTTACGATATAAGGAGCAACCAAATCCACATCGATAACTGCCTGGAACTCAGAACGTTTCATTTCGTGCATAGGAATACGCTTGATGATACCGGCATTGTTTACGAGGATATCAATAGCACCTACTTCTTCGTGGATTTTCTTTACGCACTCAGCTACTGCCACTTCGTCAGTCACATTGCATACATAACCGTGAACGTTGGTGATACCTGCATCTGCATAGTTCTTGAGGCCGCGAGCGAGCGCTTCCTCATTGATGTCGTTGAAGATGATGTTCTTGATGCCTGCTGCCACGAAAGCTTTGGCAATGTTAAAACCGATACCGTAAGAAGCGCCCGTAATCCATGCGTTCTTACCCTCAAGGGAAAACATGTTTGTCATAATAATATGTAATAAATTGGTTAATTTCTAATGGAAATGGAAAATTGCCTGTAATGGGATATTTATTTCAAGTCGGTAATAAGGCTGAAGTCCTGATCGCCATAATCGAGGTTCTCGCCTGCCATACCCCAAATGAAGGTGTAGTTATGAGTAGCGGCAGCCGAGTGGATAGACCATTCAGGAGAAAGCACAGCCTGATTGCCTTTCATCCAGATATGGCGCGTTTCATCTACCTCACCCATGAAGTGGCAGATGGCCTGATCCTCGGGAAGGTCGAAATAGAAGTATGCCTCCATACGGCGGCTATGAACGTGAGCGGGCATGGTGTTCCATACCGAGCCCGGAGCGAGTTCGGTCATACCCATCTGCAACTGGCAGGTAGGCAATACCTGATTCACTACCATCTTATTGATATTGCGCTCGTTGGACATTTCCAGACTACCCATATGGGCTACCACGGCATCGGCTTTCGTGATTTTCTTATCGGGATAAGCGGTATGAGCCGTAGCGGAATTGAAGTAGAAGAGGGCAGGATGAGCGGCATCTTTAGATTCGAAGACAACCTGACGGTCGCCCTTACCAAGATAGAGGGCCTCCTTGAAGTCGAGCTCATATACCTGGTCGTCCACGCGCACGATACCTGCACCACCTACATTAAAAATACCCAACTCTCTGCGGGTAAGGAAGAATGGTGCTTTGAGTGGATCAATAGCCTCCAGCGGGAGAGCTTCTTTTACCGGCATTGCGCCACCTACAATCATACGGTCATACATGGAATATACCATGTTGACTTCATCAGCAGCAAACACTTTCTCTATCAGAAAATCCTTGCGCAAACGAGTCGTGTCATAAGATTTGGCATCCTGCGGATTGGATGCATAACGAAGTTCGTAGTTTGTTTTCATGTTGATGTGATTTATATCTTTTTCGTACGTTATTTTTTTCGTTTGAACTCCCATAAATACGCAAACGTAAGGGAGAGATTCATGTGGTTGGCAGCCGAGAAATAGTCCATCTGAGTAGAGCGGAAGAAGGATCCAAGGGAGTAGTTAAAACGCGCTTCGAGCTGATACGTTCCGGCCAAACGACTGCGGTAATACACCCCTAAGCCTCCTGCCAATCCCCAATCAAAAGGTTTCTCCGTTTGAGCATATTGGTGCACTTCTTTGCTACTGAGTTTATCTGCCCAAGCGTTGGGCAAGGGTGATGCAGTAAGCTCTTTCTCGTGAAGGAGGTACCCCACTTGCGGACCTAAATTAATGAAACCTCTGAATCGGCGGCCGAAACTCAAATGGCAGAGCATCGGAATCTCTATGTAATCCATCTGCCGACTGTAACCCGTATTACTTTCGCGCCATCCTCGCTGCATATAGTTGAGTTCCACCTGAATACCGCACACCTTATGTTCGGCATAGCGAAACACCAATCCTGCAGTAGGACCGAGATAGCACTTGAGCGGCTGCTGGGCAACGCTCGGATTGAAATTCACCATTGACGCCATATACCCACCTTGTGCACCAAAGGAAATCTCCGGCCGGAGCAATCGTTTCTGAGCGAATGCAGAGACCGAGCAAAAGATAAGTAATATGATAAACGCGTGATGTTTCATTATTTCCAAATGAGCTTGATGCCTATGTTTTCGAGTCCGCCTTCTTCAGATGCTCGTTCGTAATGAATATCCGACTGCAATCCGATGTGTTCTTCAGCAAACACATGCTGCTTATCCTGATCGGAAACAGCTTGCTGACTCAGGAGAAGGTGACGAATAACGGCTTTCGTAAGGTCGTATCCGAGCAGGTCGTACCGCGGTTGCAAACTGGAGAGCGCATGTCCGAAATACTGCTTATAAAGCGCTTCGTAAGATGCCATATGAGCCGTGTTGGGCTCATGGAAAATGCTTACATAAACCATCTCAATCGGACATTTCTCATGTTGCCAGGAGTAGCGACCGAAGAGTGCCAACGAGTGACCTTTCTTCTGATTGACCACCTTACTCATTACCGCGTTGACCGATACATATTTATCGCTGTTGAAAACGAGAATATTCTTCTTGTCTTGCTTCAGAATGGTCGTTAGAGAGTCGTTGATTATCGTTTGGAGTGCGATATCAGCAGTAGTGAATCCAGCAGCTAATGCTTTCTCTCGGAGCGTGCTCACGAAAGGCGACACTTCGCTGGCTTGCGGGTCAACAAACACCAATTGCAGGCTGTCTTTATGCGCTGAAAGCAAACGAACGGCAGCCTCGGCTTCTTTTTGTGCACTGGGGTTGAACTGCATTAAATAGGGGTTATGCTCCAAGCCGCTCACTTTGTTGGTAAACGGGATGATACACGGGATGCGGTTTTGCTTTGCAAACAATGCGGCATGGCTCACCTGTGCCGGATAAGCAGGTCCGATGATAGCATCCAGATTTTGCATCTCCCCTTTCTTGAGCACCTTCTGAATAGCAATATCGGATTTCTGCACATCATACGTGAAGATTTCAAAATGTTGCCCACAGGCTTGTGCTTCATAGATAGCCAACAATGCGCCTTCGTAGAAATCAATAAATCGGTCCATCTGTCCGTCTCGTTTGGCGGCTTCTACCTGGAAAGGCAACAAATACGCTATTCGGAGCGGTAAGGCGGAGATTATGGAAGAGTCATAAGGAAGCAACAAGGGGTGCTCAACCATGCTGTCAGTTGCCACTTGCAGAACCGCTGTAAGCGAATCAGCTTGCAACTTGGGAGCAGGCAAAACAACCTCATCTGCTTTGGGAGCTTCAATCGTGGGAGCTTCTGCCTCAGCTTTGGGCGTTTCTACCTTAGGAGCTTCTGACTGCGGTTGGGGAGCATCCATCTTTGGCGCCTCAGCTTGCGTTTGAGGAACAGGGAGGGTAGCACCTTCAGCTGCGCGAACAGGAATCAGCAAGGTTGCCCCAATGGGCATGTTCTTACTCACCTCTGGATTGGCAGCTTGCAGCTCAGCCACACTCACGCCATATCGCTTACTGATGGCGTAAAGCGTCTCTTTGGGCTCGATGACGTGCTTCACCATACTGCTGTCAGCTGCCGCAGGCTGCTCCTCTTTTACGGGCACCAGAATCACTTGTCCGAGCTTCAGCCCCTCCGTTTGCAGTTTGGGGTTGAGGCGAACAAGCTCCTCTTGGCTGACGTTGAAGTTTTTACTGATTCGATAGAGTCCTTCTGATTTCTGAACGGTATAGCGGTAAACGACCACCCCATCTACCGTATCTTTGGGCCAACTCTCTGCTTGCGCAAAGAGACCGTTAACCCACATCAATGCTGCCAGAAGAACAATAATTTTTGTTTTCATCATGTTGTTTTAATAAGGAGGATTGTTTAGAACCTGCCTTTCCCTAATTCCAATGCAGCAAACATCAGCGGACCAACGCCCTTTGGGTCATTGCTGCCAATGCGCTCGTTGATATAATATTCATAGGTTCCGGAGCGGTAGGGCTTTCCACCAAGACCTGCTACAGAGCAGCAATCTACGAGATCCCAATAGCCCTTTTCGTTCTTCTTGAGTTTTTCACTAACGATACCATCAAAGATGCGTTCTGCCTCAACAAAGTACTTTTTGGGCAAGTAACCGCGATTGGCAGCCTTCGCAAACACATAGCAGAACATTGCACTACAGGTTGTCTCTTGATAATTACCTTCTTCGCCCGGCTTATCGAGCACCTGATACCAGAGATGCGTTTTAGGATCCTGATATTTCTGAATGTTCTTAGCTGAACGCTTGAGCATAGCTAGAATCTTCTTGTAACCCGGATGATCTTGAGGCATATAGTCGAGTACGTCCACCATTGCCATCAGATACCATCCCATAGCGCGTCCCCAGAAGTTAGGGCTGCAGCCGGTCTCCTTATTGGCCCACTGCTGCTCGCGACTCTCGTCCCAACCATGGTAGTTGAGGCCGGTTTTGGGGTCGTAGGTATGGCGGTCCACCACCTCAAACTGCAGAAGGATATCATCAAAGCCAAAACCTACAGTACCTTGATAGTCGCCCGCATGCACTTCTTCGGGTTTGAGTTCATGCTCCGAAGCATAACGTGCATAGAACGGTTCGCCCATGTAGATACCATCCAGCCACATCTGATGCGTGTAGATTTTCTTATGCCAGAAACCACCTTCCGTTACGCGCGGTTGACCCTTGAGCTGCATGAAAAGGCGGTCGATGGCTTTTTGATAACGCTCTTCCGGATGGATATCGTTCATCGTATAAAGAAACGTGCCACCATTCACGCGATCAATATTATAATCAGCCATCTTGTACGTTCGGATATTGCCCTCGTTATCAATAAAATAATCGGCAAACTCCTGCACGTAATCCAAGTATTTAGTAGTGTTGGTAAGCTGATAAGCCTGAAGCATGGCTTTAGCCATGAGTCCTTGCGTATAGTCCCACTTAGGCTGCTTCACACCATCCGCCATCCAAAGCAGCGGATCATGCTGCATCTGCGATTCGGCCAAACGTACGACCCAATCGTTGTAATACTGAGTTTGATGCATCCTCTTGGCGCCCATTACCGACGTAGAAAGGAGCAGGATGCTGATAAGAGATAATACAATTCTTTTCATATTATTTTGCATAACGTTTTTTTCTAATGAATAAGAAAATAGACCCTACCAATGCCAAGAGTAGCAGGGGCAGCACAATGGTGAGAATCTGCACTTTTGTACGCAACTTGATTGCCCGCTGCTCGTTGATGAGCCGAAGCGTCACTTCCTTGTTTCGGAGCCCGATGAGATTCTCATCATCGGTAAGATAGAGGAGAGCGTTAACAATAAAGTCCTTATTGGCAAACTGCATACCAGTGTATCGGTCATACCCGAGCGGCAAGGGTTGCCCTTGTTGCACTTCAGCCCGCATCACCGAACCGGAAGCTATCACCACCATCTTCGTAGGCTCAGACTGCGTCTTTAGAGGTAAGGTGCGAGACACTCCTTCGGGCGCTATCCTGTGGGCATAAAGTGAATTAAAACAGCCCTCCACCGAAGCCGCCACCGGAATGAACTGATGCACGAACATCGCCTGGTCAAGCTCTATCAGCGAGAGATCCACTTCAGCGGGAGCCACAATGGCGCGAGAAGCGTTGCTCGTAGCGAGCAATACGTTTTTCTCCAATCCATCGTCTTCACCTACCAGCTCCAGCCCCGAGCAGAACGTGCTGCTCACTTGCATTAGGTTGCGCGAAATAGGCGACACTTGTGAGGTAAGCAAGAGGGGGGCGTAATACCAAGGCATCGGTTGGAAATTCGGCTGTTGCGGATCCTGGCTCACGTCCACCGGAATGGGCATACATTGGCGGTCTTGCAGCAAGGTGGGACTTACCCTCACACCCCAGCGAAAAAGCATATCCTGCAAATTCAAGTCTTGCGCTATCACGGGTGTGAATCCTTCTGAAGAAAGAATATCTTCTGAAAAACGTACGCCATCAACGGCTATCAATAAGCGCCCACCACGCATCAGGTATTGGTCGATCTGATACTTCTCTGCATCCGAAAACGGCTGGTGCGGGTCGGCAATCACGAGTGCCTTGTAAGGCAGAAGATCCTCTGTTCGTCCGGTCAAGCTGCCACGATCCACCTGAAAATACTTCGCAAGTTCGGAGCACAAATCATAGGTTTGAAGTTCATTGAGTTCGCCATGCCCTTCGAGAAACGCAATCTTCTGTACGTCCTCGCGTTTGAGGCTGCTGATGCCTTCGGCAAACGCAAACTCGAGTTGCTCAATCGAGAGGTTGATATTCTCTTCGCCCGACAGCCCTCTGTTGTTTCTTAGGAGCGGTACAATCGTAGCGCGCCCTTTGTAACGCAAATACGCATACGGAAATAAAGCCGTCTGAACGGTTTGTCCACCTCGTTGCTTCTCGTGGATGATGGTAGGTTGCAGCTCGCTTATGGGGCCTTTCTCGTCAGCCGAGGGAGCCTCTGTAGTAAAACGAACATCTGCAAAAACGGCCATCTCTTGAAGGAGTTCCGAACTGGCATTTTTCAGCCTGAGAAACGAAGCGTTCATCTCCCCATCGAGCAGCAAACGCACCTCCAATGGCTCCTCCAAGTTGCTGAGCATCGTTTTCGTGGAGCGGCTCAATGAATAGCGGCCGTCTTCCGTCAGATCTAAACGGAAAAAGCAGAAAGCAGCCACCACATTGGCGAGCGCCAATGCCATCAAGAGCAATATGTAGGTTCTGCTTTTCATTTCTGAGGGCAATCAGCCCACCTTATTTTTTCAGAGCTTCAAACACTTCGCGGTTGATCACCACCTCGTGCTTCTGCTTGAGTTCTTCTATCCATGCTTTTTCGAGGAAATCCTGGTAGTCTGCGGTCACTTTGCCGCGCTCATCCATATACTCCTCGGGGTTCTTGATTTTCTTTCCAACGATAAACACATTCGGGAACTCTTCCGGAGCGGTCCACTCGCCCGTTTTCCATACGAGTTTATCCAAAACGGCATGCTGTCCTTTTTTCCAAAGGCCTTTTTCAGAACGCACATACACCACACTATCGATATTCATGCGATGGTCGATATAGCTTTGAATGGAGTCCGGATGAGCGGCCTTGATCAGACGCTTCACCGTCTTCTCTGTATTGGCATCTTTGCAAAAGAAGATAACGCCTTTCCAGCGGGGTTCGGTCCACGTGTAATTCTTTTTGTTGGCAGCAAAGAACGCCTCTATGCCGGCCGTATCGAGCGAAGCTTTGTCCCATACCTCTTTTAGCGAAACGTCGAAAAGAAGGATACCATCGTGGTATTCCTGCACGAGGTGCCTCAGCTCAGGGTGCTTGTTTTCGAGATTCTGCTCCTCCATTGCGAGCACGGCTTCTTTCGAAGCATTGGCTGGCATGTTATATTCCTTGCGGAGCTTCTCCACCCATTGTTTCTCTACCTCCTGATGACGCTCATCGCGAGCCACCTGCTTCTTGATTTGGTCATACAAGCTGTCGAGCGGGAGCAAGTCGCGGCTGCCATGTTTGAGGATGAAATGCCATCCAAAACGGGTAGCAAACACCTCCGACATCTCGCCATCCTTGAGGGCAAAAGCGATATCTTCAAACGGCTGCACCATACGTCCTCTCGAGAACCAACCCAAGTCACCACCCTTTGCGGCACTGCCTTTGTCGTCGGAATGCGTGCGGGCCAGTTCGGCAAAATCTTCGCCATCTCTCACCAATTGCCATACACCCATCAGTTCGGCCTTGCGAGGGATAGATATGGAGTCGATGGCTGTATTGCACATCTTCATAATATGGCTCGCGTGCACCTCTTTGTAAGGACGTTCTTCCTCTACGAGAAGGATATGGAAGCCGAATTGCGAACGGAAAACCTGACTCACCTCGCCAACAGGCGTCTCGTAAGCGGCTTTCTCAAATGGCCATACGAAACGGAAAGGAACGAGCCATCCCACTTCGCCATGATTCTCCTTAGCGGTAGGGTCTTCTGACACCTCATACGCTACCTCCTTGAAGTTCTCCACCGGCTGTTGCACCATCTGTGTTTTCTTACCTTTCTTAACGGCCACCTGTTTGCCGGTCGTCACCCGCTCACGAGCATCGTTGATTTTCTGAAGAGCTTGAGCCGTTGTCGCGGAATCGGCATTGGGCTGACACGCGATGCAGATATGGGCTACTCGGCGTTGCAAACGGAAATGTTCGTAACTCAAGCGCACCATCTGATCTTCGAGTTCAGGGTCTTGCATGTACTTCGGAAGGGCTTGCTTACGATAAGAGGCAAACTCTTTCTTAAACGATTCAGTAGTGTCGTAACCCAGCGCCTCTGCCTCTTTTACTTTCAGTTTGAAATTTACAAACAAGTCAAGATAATCATCCATCGACTTCTTGTCAACAGCCGTTTCTTGATTGTTTTTTTCGTAAATGTACATAAACTCCGAGGCCATCACGGGGTCACCATCAATAGTCATCAGCACCTGATCTTGAGCAAATGCGCAAAAAGCAACACTCAAAAGGGCCATTGCAGAAAAAATATATCTCTTCATTCCATGAAAATTTAGCAATTTGGTGCAAAGTTACGAATAAATTTGCATAATACCAAATTTTTTAGTAATTTTGCCCCCGATTCGTCAAAAATTCTACAAATTCATTCATATTTTACACGTTTTTTATGATTTCAGACGCTCAAATTCAGCAACTATCCTCCCTCCTTCAAGGCAAGAAACATATCTTGATTTTCACGCATGTGGCTCCCGATGGCGACGCGATGGGCTCTTCGCTCGGTTTGCAGCATTGGCTCAACCGGAATGTACAAGGAATCGAAGACGTTCAGGTAGTGGTGCCCACCCCCTTCCCTCCATTTCTCGCTTGGATGCCAGGAGCCGACAAGGTGCTCGTTGGCACGATGCAAGAAGCTGAAATACAGGCAGTTGCATCTCGAGCTGATTTGGTTTTCTGCCTCGATTTTGGTGAGCCTAAACGAGTGGATGCCTTAGCAGGCACGCTCACCTCCCTCACTTGCCCCAAGATTATGATCGACCACCACACATCGCCTGACGAGCAGATGGCCGACCTCGTTATCTCCTATCCGGCTGCTCCTGCTACTTGCTTCCTCGTGCTTGAGATGCTCAATAAGATGCCCATCCCCGGTGCACAACTGCCCTATGAAACAGCGGTGGCAATCTATACCGGACTCATGACCGACACCGGTAATTTCGCATACAACTCCAATAATCCCGAGCTCTACGAGATGATTGCTCAACTCTTGCGCGCGGGTATTAATAAGGATGAGATTTTCGACAATGTATTCAATCAGTATAGCGTTGATCGTCTGCGGTTTACAGGTTACTGCCTATATCACAAAATGCGCATTTTCCCCAAGTACCATACGGCTCTGATAGCGTTATCGTCAGACGAACTCAGGCGATTTAATTTTCAGTCAGGCGATGCCGAGGGAATAGTCAATATGCCGCTCCAGATTGGTGCAATCAAGTATTCTGTTTTCATACGTGAGGACGTGGATAAGATTAAGATGTCTTTCCGTTCGCAGGGCGACCGACCGGTGAATGAGTTCGCCCGCGAGGTGTTTAATGGTGGAGGTCACGTCAACGCTGCCGGAGGCGAGTCGCATCTCTCCCTTGCTGCTACAGTCAAGCTCTTTGAAGACAACTACCAGCATTTCTTCAAACGCGACTAACGTTTGTCTGTTTTTTCCTTTGCATAATGCAGAAAAAGCAGTAATTTTGCAGCCTTTTTATTCAATCGCCTTTAGAACGACAACCCATTGGTGCCTCGCACCAACAATCATTTAAATTATGGAATCAAGACAATCATCTATTTATCGCATTACGATTTTGGGCAGTATCGTGAATCTGCTGCTCGTTGGTTTGAAATTTATAGCAGGCGTCTTGGGCGCTTCGGCCGCCATGATTGCCGATGCCGTTCATTCGCTCTCCGACTTACTCACCGATTTCATTGTGCTGATTTTCGTGAAGATCAGCGGCAAACCGGCCGATGAAGACCATCCGTATGGGCATGGTAAGTATGAAACCTTAGCCACTACCATCATCGGTATGGCGCTTCTTGTAGCGGGAGCCATGCTGATGGCGCAAGGAGTGGAGAAGATTATCGCGATTTTTCAGGGACAACAAATAGTGGTGCCCGGTACGATTGCCCTTTGGGCGGCCCTCATCAGTATCGCATTAAAAGAACTTATATATCAGCTGACTATCCGTGTGGCAAAACGCGTCAAATCCGAAGCTGTAGCTGCTAACGCATGGCATCATCGCACGGATGCACTCTCTTCTATCGGCACGGCTATCGGTATTGGGGGCGCTATCATATTGGGCGACAAATGGGCGGTGCTTGACCCTATCGCTGCTTGCGTGGTAAGCATCTTCATCATCTTGGCGGCCGCGCGGTTGCTTAGAGATGCTGTAGGCGAACTCACGGAGCATCGCCTGCCCGAAGAGGTGGAGCAGAAGATTCGAGATATTGTAAGCGAAGATGCCGACCTGCAGCAGTTGCATCATCTGCGTACACGCCAAGTGGGAAACGTATATTCCATTAATATGCACCTGCGCATGCCGGGCGACACCTCCCTCAACAACGCCCATTACCACAGCTGGAAACTCGAGCAGCGCTTAAGGGCCGCTTTCGGAGAAAACACCATCATCAATATCCATATCGAGCCCTTCAAAGTCAATGGCGAATACGTCCACGACTAAGTCAACCAAAATACAGCCACCCCCGCAGCATGGAACTACGAGGGTGGCTTTCTGCATAGGATTGAAACCTGAAACTTGAAACCTGAAACTTGAAACCTGAAACTTGAAACTACAGCGTATTGCCCATCATGTCGTAGGTAACGCCGTTGTGGAGGATGAGGACTTGCCCGTCGCGGATGATTTTGCGGGAGGACTTGTTCTGCTGCTCAGTCTCGGAGATGGCTGTTTCCTCGGAAATCTCTAAGAATTTGGAGAAATAGCGCCACCCAGTAGCCACCTGGTAGACTCGAATGGTGCCTGCGGGCACATGGATATAGCTGTGCTTGCTGACGCCTACGAAAGAGCTGTAATCTGTATCTTCTACGCATACGGGCGGAGTAGTGGCATAGCAGTAGATGTCTATGAGGGAGGAGCAATACTCGAACGCCCGTTCTCCAATGCTCGTTACGGAGTTGGGGATGGTGATGGAGGTGAGGGAGGAGCAATCCGCGAACGCCCAGTCTCCAATGCTCGTTACGGAGTTGGGGAGGGTGGTTGATTGGCATCCTGCAATCAGAGTATTGGAAGCCGTCTCAATAATGGCATTGCAGTTCTCGCGTGAATCATACATTGTGTTACCACTTTCCACTACTATGGAGGTGAGAGAGGAGCAACCTTGGAACGTCCCACCTCCAATGCTTGTTACGGAGTTGGGGATGATGATGGAGGTGAGGGAGGAGCAATCATGGAACGCACTGGATCCAATCTTTGTTACGGAGTAGGTGGTTCCGTTGTAGGTAACGGTTTCGGGGATGGTGGCGGTAGATAGACCTTGGTAGTTGGTTGAACTCCAATACTCTTGATAGGTAACTGCCACGGTGTTATAACTCGTGATGTCGTAGTACAAGTCGCCGGATTGGAAATGGTAGGCGAGGGCCGTTGCTGCGGTGCATAGTGCCGCCAACAAAAGCATAATTACTTTTTTCATACTGTTTGTTTTTTTCAATAGTTCGTTAAAAATTTGACTTAAATTAGTTAAAATATGATCGCTAAACGGCTGATTTTAGTCCGAATAGCATGAGTTCTTTGAAATAGTGTTCTTTTAGCCCTTGATTTTTGTGCGGGTTCGGTATTTCCCCGAA